>JAHHIL010000003.1 GCA_019358975.1 Trichocoleus desertorum ATA4-8-CV12 | reverse complement strand
TCCAGATACTGCCGTTCTATTTCAGTGAGACACACAACGTATTTCTTGGGCATTGCCTGGGTAACTCGATCAACTAGCTCTATCTTACCCCAGAAGCCTGTCAAGCTTTTATTGACTGACCACTAGTAGTCATCCTGAACAAGGGCGTCGGGGGCTGGTACTGTTAAGCCTGATCCTTTGACAGGTAAAATTAAGAATGCACAACTATGGTTGTCCAAAGTTAAGCAATGATAAGTCAAAAGTAGATTACGGTGACTGTTATCTCAGATAAATTAGCATTGCGAAAAAGCCTCCCTGAATATCTGTTGGAGTTGAAACAGATTACTGGCAGGGAAATTAAAAGCGAATCACTTTGCTCAATTGAGAATCTTGAAATAATTCGTGAGGCATCATCAACTGTATTGCAAGGCACGAGCACGAAAAAGTTTGTTATACAGTTCGACGAGAAGAACAGTAACAAATTTAAAGACTTTATAGTTAGCCTTGGTAAGGCCAATAGAAACCCAGTGTATGTATGGACAAAGAGATCCAACTTACATGGATTATGCAAGATTGATGTTATCAATTCAATTGATTTTTCCTTTCCATTTGATATTAATCCTGATGGTATAATCGTTTTCCTGACTGAGGATTTAAATGATAAGCTTTTGCTTGATTTCTATCGTGATTCAGAAGAGCGGGAGATGCTTGGGATAGAGTTACAAGGAAAGCATTGGACATCGGTTGCTGGCTGCTTGACAGAAGTAGGTGAAAGCCCATAGTGGCAGGATTTAGGAAAGAAGGTCATGCCGCAAAAACCTTCTAGTGCGATCGCTCTTTAAATTTTTCCTTGGAATGATTAAAATAGAGAGATAACGAATTACTATTTCTTTTGATTAAGATAATGTTGAATCTTGATTCGAAAAGTAAGAGCTAAGAGGGTAATAGTTTCGTAATATATACAAGTTGGGCTGTTCCTAGAATTTCTTGGCGGCGAATCCAATTAGGGCTTTGCTCAATCGACTTTTTCGTAATCAAATCTACTTCGCGCCCCAACACTGTTTCCAGTTCACGTTTCATTCGGACAAACTCTAAGAGGCCCCAATTCGCATCTGCTACAAAAGTGACCATGACATCAATGTCGCTGTCAGGTCTAAAATCCTCCCGTAGCACTGACCCAAAAAAGCACAATTCTTGGATTTTCCATCGCTGACAAAACTCTATCAGGGCGTCCTGAGGTAGTTGAAACTGCAACTCTGGTCTCAATTTCGCTCGCCTCCTAACTGCTTGCTAGCAATAATCACAGCCTGCCCATCTCACGCAAGTTTTTGATATCCTGCTCGAAATCTTCTACATCATAGTGAACGGGAATTTGGCGACTTGCGAGCAAGTGCTGAAATGCAACCCGATGCATCCCAGCCAATCGGTTGGCTTGAGCCAGTGTCAGTTTTTCCTTTTGAAACAACAAAACTGCGATTTCTTGTTTTAACTCACTTTCAGTCATGCGAGTTGCAGTTAGTATTTCATCAGGAATGATGATACTCATGGCTAAATTCCTCTCTATCACCACTATTGTATGAACTGAAATCAATAGCAAATAAGGTTCATCGAGCAATTCAAAGGATGCTAATTAGGTTGGGAGATCATAATGCCAGAGGCGAGTGAGGTTGCGGTTAAGTTTTGGGATGTTACCTATCGCCTCAAGCAGCGTGCTTTGGTCTCTCAACTGAATTTAGAAGTGCCACGTGGTGAAATTTTGGTTTTGCTGGGGCGGAGTGGCTGTGGCAAAACAACTACGTTGAAGTTGATCAATCGGTTGCTGCTGCCTACTAATGGCGAAGTTTGGGTAGAGGGCAAACCTACCAGCCATTGGAACCCGATTCAACTGCGGCGACGGGTGGGGTATGTAATTCAAGAAGTAGGATTGTTTCCGCATTTCACGGTGGCTCGGAATGTGGGTTTAGTGCCTGCCCTGGAAGGTTGGGAGCGCGATCGCCTGCATGCCCGTGTCAACCAACTGCTAGAACTTGTCGGTTTAGACCCCAAACAGTTTGCTCACCGTTACCCGCATGAACTTTCCGGTGGTCAACGACAACGGGTGGGTGTAGCGAGAGCCTTAGCTGCTGATCCGCCGTTATTGTTGATGGATGAACCGTTTGGAGCCCTTGATCCCATTACCCGCTTAGAAATTCAACGGGAGTTTCGCCAACTACAACAACAACTCGGCAAAACCGTGGTGTTTGTGACTCATGATGTCCAAGAAGCTTTCTTGCTCGCTTCTAAAATCGGCTTAATGCAGGACGGGCAATTACTGCTCTGGGGGACACCAGAAGAGTTTTTGCGATCGCCCCTGCCAGAAGTGCAAGCCTTTACCCAGTGCTTACAGCCGTTTAATGCCATACCAGGTCGGGAAGCCAGCCGATGAACTTGGGTGAGTTTTGGAGCCGTTATGCAGGTGAGATTATCCAGCGCACGCTAGAGCATATGCAGATGGTGGGGATTGCCTTGGCGATCGCGATTTGCTTTGGTATTCCTTTAGGGATTCTCGTCACTCGTAAGCCTCACCTTGGTAAACCCATTTTGGGATTTGCGAATGTGGTGCAAACGATTCCTAGTTTGGCGCTATTTGGCTTTTTGATCCCCGTACCAATCTTGGGCGGGATCGGCATTCAGACTGCAATCTTGGCATTAGTCCTTTACTCGCTGCTACCCATTATTCGTAGCACTTACACGGGGATCGTCAGTGTCGATCCGGCGATTCGGGAGGCAGGCGTGGGGATGGGGATGACAGATTGGCAATTATTGTGGCAAGTAGAACTGCCATTGGCCTCGAGTTTTATTTTGTCAGGGATTCGAGTTGCAGCGGTAATTGGAATTGGATTAGCAACGATCGCGGCGGCAGTGGGTGCAGGAGGATTGGGGGTCTTTATCTTTCGGGGCGTGGCAGTAGTAGATAATCAACTCATTCTGGCAGGAGCAATCCCAGCGGCAGTGCTGGCGCTATTGGCAGATTTTGGTTTCGGCTGGATTGAGCAACGGCTAACGCTAAAGGGTTCCCGATGAGAAGAACAGTGGTCTTGGGTTTAATTGCAAGTGTTTTGAGTTTGGCGATCGCAGGCTGTAACTCTAGCAATCAGCGCATTGTAGTCGGCTCCAAAAACTTTACCGAGCAAGTGATTTTAGGGGAGTTGCTGGCTCAAGAAATTGAAGCTAAGACCAATCTCGAAGTCGATCGCCGTTTGAACCTGGGGGGCACCTTCGTCTGCCATCAAGGAATTGTCGCAGGCGAGCTAGACGTTTATCCGGAATATACAGGCACAGCCTACACCGCAATTCTCAAAAAAGCTCCCATCAGCGATCCCCAAGCGGTCTATCAGCAAGTACAGCAAGCTTATGCTCAGCAGTTTCAGTTGGAATGGACGGAACCACTAGGCTTTAACAATACCTTCGCGATCGTGATTCGAGGTGATGAGGCTCGTAAAAACAATCTCACCACTCTATCTCAAGCCGCGAAATATACTCCACAGTGGCAAGCTGGGTTTGGCTACGAATTTCTAGAACGCGCCGACGGTTTTCCTGGTTTAGCCAAAACTTACAATCTCAAGTTTGCCAAACAGCCTAAAGTAATGGATCTAGGCTTGTTGTATCGCGCTCTCACCGACAAACAAGTTGATCTGGTCGCCGGAAACTCTACAGATGGCCTCATAGATTCCTTGGGTTTGGTGGTGCTACAAGACGATAAGCGATATTTCCCACCCTACGAAGCTGCTCCCATCGTTCGCCAGGAAACCTTACAAAAACACCCCGAACTGCGTCCAATCTTTCAGGGGCTTGCAGGCAAAATCTCCGAAACTGAAATGCGTCGCCTCAACTACGAAGTGGATGGCAAGCGCCGCGATGTAAAGCAAGTGGTAGAAGAATTCCGCAAGGCCAAAAACTTGTAAAGGCGATCGCCTCCCTGAATGTTTGGAGAAAAGCGATCGCCCTAGTTACTCCATGAACGCCTAACGACTGAAGTCGCGGCTATAAAAACAAAGGCCACCTGCGCGGCCTACAGTAAATGGTTGTAAATGTTTTGAGCCTGCGAAGGCAGGCTTCGCTTCTGTAGCCTCAGGCTTCAGCCTGGAGGAATCTTGGGTATTTAAGCAGCCGTTGGCTCTAACAATTGAATATTCGAGAACAGGAACTCCTGTGTGGAAGTTTGACCATTGGTTTCGGTGGAAATCGCCCGACGGTTCAGGATGGAGAAGTCGCCCACCTTCTCGTATTCATCTTCAAATAAGCTCTTGCCGCCTTTTTGCTCCCCTGTTTGGGGGTCGTGGTAAACCGAGTCATAGCGGTGAGATAGGTAGCCCTCACCCGTGTCGTGGCTGCTGAACGTGTTGATGGTGACCACAACGCCGTGAATGTGACGGTGGACCAAGCACACCTCGTTATCCCGGACCTTGTAGCGATCGCCTTCTGCCTTGCCCCCCATCAAGATTTCCACAGCACCCGTCTCATCGGTATCACCAAAAGAGAAGCTATTTTTGCCGTGGGTTTCTTCAAAGGTGCGACGAACTCGGTGAATGGCAATCTCAAATAGTTGACCGTGAATCGCTTGCTTTGCGTCTTCGTTCTCGATCCCCTCGACTTCGGGCTTAAAGCTAGCGCTGACTTGCACTTTGCCAGTAAACACCTGACCGTCGTGCTTCAAGGTGACATCAGCGGTATAGCCAGGGAAGCTTTTGTCCCAGGTATAGCGGTTTTCGTAAGCGGCTCTAAAAAGCTCTGGAGCGGATACTTGTGCAACTGTCATGGTTTATTTCCTACGTCTTCTGTTTTTGTTTCTTATTCTTAAGATAGAAGTCAGCCACCCAGACTGTATAGACCTCAAGTGGGTACACCTTAATTAATGGGCAAATCTCCACATAACTTTTTCCAAGCGATCGCTGATGCCCGTGATGAAGCAGAACTCCGCCTGCTGTTTATGCAAGAAGCGGGGAAGTACTTTGGTGCCGAGTGTTGGGGCCTATGTCTGCTGAATGAGCAATCGCAAGCGGCTGAAGTAGATATTCAAGGCGGGCCGAATGTGGATGCCTTTGTACAGCGCTACGAAAAAATCGGTCGCAGCACTGATCCCGTGTTGCGTTACGTGTTTGAGCACCATGCCCCGACTCACGAAGGAGTGGTGTTTGCAGGCAACGATTGGAAAGAATCGGAGCTGTACCAAAATTGCTACGCCTACTACGACCAAGAGCACGTAATGATGGGGCCGATCGTCAATTATGGCCGCTTAATCGGTGGTGCTTACTTTACTCGCGCCAGTGATGCTCCGGCATTTAACTTGCAAGATTTGGCGAGTTTGAGTGGTCTATGTTTGCATCTTTCAGCTCGTTTGGCTGTTTTCCGACCTCAAACATCCCCTCGTTTACAGCCCAGCATCAGCGATCGCCTCACCGAGCGCGAGCAACAAATTGCAGAACTAGTGGCTCAAGGACTGACCAACGCAGAAATTGGCGAAAAGCTTTGGATTACCCAAAACACCGTAAAACAAGCGCTGAAACGTATGTTCCGTAAGCTCAACGTCTCCACGCGCACCGAAATGGTAGCTCGCCTAGGAGATAGCCTTAATTCCTAGCGATACGCCCCTTTCACCTGCTTAAAGCATCTTTTCCTCCTCCTTCATCCCTCCTCCTTAATAAAAAAATCCCCTTATCTAAATTCAGACAAGGGGGAAATCTATTTATGTTTGAATGCGGAGAAGATTAGCCGTTTTTGGAGGCAGATGCCTGGGGTGCTGAAGAAGTTTTGACCACTTTCTTAACTGGCTTGGGCTTGGAGCCAGAGTTGAGACGAGGCTTGTCGTCAGTCACGATATCCTCATAAGCCTCAGATTGCATCCAAGCAGGACGGCTGCGATCGTAAATCATTTGCAGAGCAGCTGCAGCGATCGCGTGAGAGTCGTACTCTTCACCCAGCTGCGCCACGATTGGCAAGAAGGAAGCCATCCGCTCACCTGCTAATGCTTCACGCAATTGCGCTTGTAGCTTCTCGATGTGACGCGCTTCAATCTGAGCACGAGTGGGGATCGAACGAATCTCTAGACCTTGGCGGATGTGACGCTCAATATCCCGCAGCTTGCGGCGATCCAGGGGTTGAACCAGAGAGATTGCAGTTCCTTCTTTGCCTGCACGACCTGTCCGACCAATCCGGTGGACATAGTTTTCAACGCTATCAGGCAAATCGTAGTTGATCACGTGGGTGAGGTCATCAACGTGGATGCCACGAGCGGCAATGTCGGTAGCCACAACCCAACGAACTTGGGTTTCCCGGAAGCGATGTAAGAGGCGTTCCCGCTGGCTTTGGCTGAGGTCACCGTGATATTCATCCACGCTATGACCTGCGCCTTGCAGTTGACTGGTGAGTTCGGCAGCAGCTCGGCGAGTCCGTACAAAGATCAACGCTGATTCGGGATCTTCTAGTTCCAGAATCGGTTGCAAAGCTCTAGCTTTGGTGCAACCACGGGGCACCATGTAAGCAACTTGGTTAATCCGAGAAGGAGCGGCTTTGGGCTGCTCAATAGTGACCGTGATAGGCGATCGCAAGAATCGGTTGACCAGCTTGCGGATCGACGGTGGCATGGTAGCCGAGAAAAAAGCGGTGTGCCGCTCTGTGGGCACCTGGGTCAGGATTTTTTCAACATCGTCAATGAAGCCCATATTGAGCATTTCATCGGCTTCATCCAATACCAACCAACGCAGGTTGTTTAGCTTCAGGTCGCCACGGTCGAGTAAATCTAACACTCGTCCAGGAGTTCCTACGACTACCTGTACGCCTTGTCTGAGACGCATAATTTGGCGATCGATCGCTTGACCACCATAGATCGGTAGAATGTGCAGTCGTCGTTCATCATTGAAGGTACGAATGGCTTGACTGACTTGAACAGCCAACTCACGAGTGGGAGTTAGGATCAACGCCTGTACCCCTACCGCATTCAAATCAATCTGCTCTAGGATGGGCAGCGAAAAAGCAGCAGTCTTACCTGTACCCGTCTGGGCTTGGCCTACTACGTCACGGCCTGCCAACAGATGAGGAATGGCTTGGGCTTGAATTGCGCTGGGAGTGGTAAAACCGATCTTTTCTAGATGTTGAACGCGGGCTTCAGAGAGGCCGAGACTTTGAAACGAAAGAGTCATGCAGTTTAGTAAATAAGGGTCATGAATCGCATGGCATACTCCCGCCCCAAGCATGAAAAGCTTGGTCGCAGTTTTCTCGTCTCTTAGGGAGTCGCGGTGACTTTACCCTCAACGAGCTTCGACGGGATGCCGTCCGCCGTTTGAACCCTGCCCAAGACTGAGCGTATTGATCTAGAAGGTTTTATCCACTTGGGCAATTTGCAAGCTGTACCTCCTAAGGTACATTGCCAATAAAAACTTGCGGCTAGAACCCTCTACCTGGTCTCGCCAAGGTTCTTGTAACTAACCAGCGCTGATGAGCGCTTGGTCAATAGCTGTCATATTAAGAAATTTTACGACCTAAGTGACGAAATTGTCCAACCTTAATTTTTGTTAGGGTGCAACGCGACCATAAAGATCGTAAACATCAGCGTCGGCGATCGTAACTG
Source organism: Trichocoleus desertorum ATA4-8-CV12 (assembly GCA_019358975.1). NCBI lineage: Bacteria > Bacillati > Cyanobacteriota > Cyanophyceae > Leptolyngbyales > Trichocoleusaceae > Trichocoleus > Trichocoleus desertorum. The sequence goes on along the minus strand of JAHHIL010000003.1, from coordinate 312,651 downwards.
GAACTAAGGTTCCCAGCGCTGCCTCGCCTTGAACATAGACAACGCCGTCAACTTCTGGAGCAAAGCGAATGGAACGCCCAACCAACTCGCCAGTTTCAGGATTTTCTTGCTCAATCAGAACGTTAACAGTTTTCCCGATTTCAGCTTGATTCTTCTTCAAGGAAATGGGTTGTTGAAGGGCCATCAACGCATCACGACGCTTGTCCATTATAGCTTGCGGTACTTGATTTGGCAGGCTATAGGCAGGAGTGCCCTCTTCAGCTGAAAAGGTAAACACGCCCACATGATCAAACTCATGCCGTTCTACGAACTGTAACAGGTGTTCGAAATGCTCATCAGTTTCCCCAGGGAAGCCGACAATAAAAGTGGTGCGGAGAACAGCATCAGGTAGGGCCGTTTTTAGCCGTTCGATGATGCTGTCGTTGACGCGACCTTGCCAAGGCCGATTCATCGCCCGCAGAATTTCTGGGTGAGAATGTTGCAACGGCAAATCCAGGTAAGGCAGAACGTTGGGTGTTTCCTGAATCGCTGCAATCACTTTGGGGGTGAGTCCCGTGGGATAGGCATAGTGCATGCGAATCCAAGGCACATTAACTTTCCCTAAAGCCCGCAGCAGTTCGTCCAACTTTGGCTCGCCGTAGATATCTAAACCGTAGTTGGTGGTGATTTGGGAGATCAAGATCAGCTCTTGCACGCCTTCAGCAGCCAATTGTTCAGCCTCGGCCACAATAGATTCGATGGTGCGCGATCGCTGATTGCCTCGGAGATGCGGAATAATGCAGAAGGCACAACGGTAATCGCAACCCTCTGCCACCCGCAGATAAGCGACGCCTTCCGTGGTGGTGCGATAACGAGGAGTAGTTTCGTCAGCGATATAAGTCGGCTCTGGCGTTACTTCCTTGACGCGCTCACCCGTTTCCACCCGCTGAATCACGTTGACGATTTTGTTGTAGTCACCTGTCCCAACTAGGGCCACGGCTTCCGGTAACTCGTTTAGCAACTCTTCTTGGAAGTGCTGGGCCATGCAACCCGTAATCACCACTTTCTTGTTGGCTTCAGCCAGCTCAACAATGGTGCGAACCGATTCCTCTCGCGCTGCTTGAATGAAGCTACAAGTGTTGACGATGACGTAGTCGGCCAAGTCTTCGTTGGTATCAACTTGATAGCCTGCTTCTACCAGCAGACCGAGCATGTGTTCAGTGTCAATTCGATTTTTCTCGCAACCTAAATGTGCGACGGAAATAGTTGGCTTATTGCCCATGAAGTTCAGAGTTCGGTAAGTATTAAGGAGATCAGCGTTGAGACAGGGAGAGGTCAGGCCGTTGAGACTGTTGCGATCGCCTTTCCAACCCCGCTGGTTTGCTGTCCGATGGAGGCCGTTGACTGCAATCGCCAAATAGCACGAGTCTCCATAGTACCGCACAATTTAACGGTTACAACATATTAAGTTGGTTCAATGATGACTAGTGCTAGCGATTGGCTGATGTCCACTTCGGCCTTGCTTGGGCTAACTAAAGTGATTTTGCAAAAGCGATCGCGAGTTTCAGAAAGGCTTACTGTTTGTTCGTAGCGTTGAAGCATTTACTGAAAGGTGGGCTAGCGAATCAATCTTTACAGCGAATAGAAGTGCGGTAAGAAGTTATCATTTTGATTATCTGACCTTTGCCGCTGAGTCCGAGATATTTGAAGCAAGTGGACTTAAATCACATATTCAAAACCGCGAATCCCATCATTGGTGTTGTGCATTTGCTGCCTTTACCAGCCTCGCCGCGTTGGGGAGGGAGCCTAAAGGCTGTCATCGATCGCGCTGAGCAAGAAGCTACAGCTTTGGCATCAGGCGGTGTAGATGGCATTATCGTAGAAAACTTTTTTGATGCTCCCTTTGCCAAAGACCGCGTTGATCCGGCTGTGGTGAGTGCCATGAGCTTGATTGTGCAACGGCTGATGCATCTTGTGACGGTGCCTATCGGGCTCAATGTGCTGCGTAACGATGCTCAGAGTGCAATAGCGATCGCGACCTGTGTGCAGGCTCACTTTATTCGAGTCAATGTTTTGACTGGGGTGATGGCAACTGACCAAGGTCTAATCGAAGGGCAAGCGCATCAACTCTTACGCTATCGTCGGGAACTGGGCAGCGATGTCAAAATCTTGGCGGATGTGCTAGTGAAGCACGCCCGACCCTTGGGATCACCTAATTTGACCACAGCGGTGCAAGAAACCATTGAGCGTGGTTTGGCCGATGGGGTGATCTTATCTGGTTGGGCCACGGGTAGCCCTCCCAGCTTGGAAGATTTGGAGCTGGCGACAGCAGCGGCAAATGGTACGCCTGTGTTTATTGGCAGTGGGGCGGATTGGGAAAATATCCCGACCCTAATTCAAGCGGCAGATGGGGTGATCGTCTCCAGCTCCTTGAAGCGGCATGGCCGCATTGAGCAGCCAGTAGACCCAATTCGGGTGAGCCGTTTTGTAGAGTCGATGCGTCGTAGTTTGGCGATGAAAGGGCAAGCAAAGCCTATGACCTCCATCACGGCCCATTCTTATTCGGAATAACCTGTTGCCAAGTGGAGTAGTCACTCACTTAATAGGGTGCTATAAGCTAGATTGGCAATGATCAAGTTCAGTTAATTGCACAGGGGTTTTATGAGACGCCGACGTTCTACTCCTTGGATTCATCGCTGGTCTCGCGTGATTATTGCCGCGATCGCGGCTGTGGGAGCTGTAGGAACAGGCTACCTAACCATCATCAAGCTGACAGGAGGGGCTGCGGCCTGTCCCACTAGCGGCTGCGAACAGGTACTTTCTAGCCCCTACGCCACAGTATTTGGCTTGCCATTGACGCTATTTGGTTTTTTGGCTTATGCCAGTATGGGGGGGTTGGCGATCGCGCCTTTAGTGGTGAATACTTCTGCCAACAAAGACTTGCACGCCAAGTTGGAAAACTGGACTTGGCCGCTAATGTTAGCGATCGGTACAGCAATGACGGTGTTTAGCGGTTACTTGATGTACCTGCTGGCATTTCAAATCAAAGCGTTATGCCTCTACTGTCTAGCGTCGGCGCTGTTCTCAATTAGCTTCCTGGTTCTGACAGTCATCGGTCGAACCTGGGAAGATGTCGGGCAACTCTTTTTCACAGGATTGGTCGTTGGGTTGGTGACCTTGGTCGGAACTCTGGGGGTTTACGCCAGCATTGACGGTACAGGCACTACGAGCGCGTCAGGTTCTGGTGCTGGAGAACCGGGTGCCTTGGTGACAACTCCTTCTAGCCCTGCTCAAATTGGTCTAGCGAAGCACCTCAGCCAAGTTGGAGCCAAAATGTATGGCGCTTACTGGTGTCCCCACTGCAATGACCAAAAACAATTGTTTGGTCGTGAGGGTGCCAAGCAAATTAATTACATTGAGTGCGATCCGGGCGGCCAGAACGCTCAACCTGGAGTCTGCAAAGCTCAGAAGATTGAAGGCTATCCGACTTGGGAAATCAATGGACAGTTTTTTGGGGGAACCCAATCTCTAGAAAAGCTGGCTGAATTGTCAGGTTATCAAGGCCCGAAGAACTTTCAGTAAGCTCTTGATCTAAAACTGGGGCCAAAATAAGTTTTTAATGCGATCGCAACTCTAGAGAAATTGGAGGGCGATCGCATTTGTTATTCTTGTAGGGGCGCTAGCGTAGCCATGCTCTGGGTTTGTCGAAGGCATAGAGGAGAAGGATTCAGCGATCGATTTTGGTGGCTCAAACTCGGGGACTACTGGAAAACAAGCTTTTGAGCCTTCTTAGAATCTGGAAAATCCCCAGATTTTGTAATTGTATGGGAGTCGTAACAACAGTATTTCTATTACAGAAGACTGCTATGACCGAACCAAGCAATAATTCTTCAGAAGATTCGCCGGAAAAGCCTTCCATTAAGTCTTTTCTTAAGAGACGTTCACTAATTAATGCTTCTAAGCAGGAACTTGAACAAGTTGCCCTAAACTTCCTCAAAGTTGACAATCTTCAGTTCAAGGTTCTTAATGGCAGTCCGAAAGTTGTCTTAAATCTCCCCATTACCTTGCCCGAACTTGAAGCGATTGATTTAGGATTCAGTCCGATTGGAGAGGTTCCACCACTTGCTTTAGTTGTCATAAAAGGCAATTTCGATGCAACCGAGTTTGTGCCCTCTGTTGAGGATGATGGAAAACTAAAGCCCTTTAAAACGCAATACATTGCTTATGTTGTCGATCTGCGTGCAGGCGTACCCACACTGACAGCGGCTGGACTTTCAGGCAAATACTTTCGGGATGTGTTGAATGATCCAGACATTCCAGATGAACCGAAAACTCCAATAGGTCCAGAGACGGGGCAGCCAGAAACTTTACCTGGTCCTAATATTCAATCTTTACCAAAACTTCCTTATGGAAGTTTAATTCCTGGTGGTTCTAAGCCTGAAAGACCCAATGCACCCAACCAATGAAGACGATTCTGACGGCAAGGCAGACTGAAGCAGCACAACGGACATTTGTGTGCATTGCCTGACTCTAGGGAGCTACTACCATCAGGAAACCACTGCTTCAGGAAACTGGCGTTTGAGTGCGGGTAGAACGGGGCAGGGTTTTTTGTCTTCTAAATTATTAGGTTTATTCCAAGTAAATGGCGCTTTTTGGGCCGCAGACATCCACAACAGGCGTTTGGCACGAGTCATTGCGACATAAAGCAGCCGAAACTCTTCTGCCAGTTTCAACTGCCCTGCCCGCTCCCAAGCAGTTGCAACATCAGGGAGAGGAAACTGACCATGTAAGCTAGCGCGAATCTGGGCGCGAGCGACTTCTGCCAGAGTAAAGTCCCCAAGAAACTGAGATTGCGGCAGAATTCTCAGACCACCCGGAATGGTTTGCTCATGCAGAAAGGGCAGAAATACATAATCCCAGTCCAACCCCTTAGCCTTGTGCATCGTGATAATGGTCAGTTGTCCCGATCGCGTGTAACGAGCTTCTGAGTTTTCTGTTTCTACAGGTTCAAATTTCTCTGAACTCACGATTTCGCCCAGTCGCATCAACATTGCGCTCATCGAGCTATCGCCTACCGTTTGCTGCGCGATGCGTTCGGCTAGCTTATCTGCTGTCGCCAATTCCGCCTGATCATAATTCAGCGCTAAAGCTAGGAAGGAAATGAATTGATAATGGGGCAATTCCAAGCGGGCTCGGAGCAAGCTGTTGCAGAAACGGCGGGCCTTTTGTACCGGATCGGCTTGAGCGGGGTCAAGCGGGCCAGGATATAGAAACTGTTCTGGGAGACTGGCGATCGCGTTCAAATCTTGCGAGGGGATTAACTGCCGCTCGACTAAAACCGCAAGGGCAGCTTTCAGGTTGTCGGGGGAATGGGGGCGATCGATAAATTGCAGCAGGGCCAGGATTTCACCTGGGACTTTCGAGTGCCGATCGCGATCGCCAACATCGTAAACTTCAATGCCGTAATCTCGCTTTAGGTAACTTAAGTTCTCTGCAATAAAGCGTCCCTGCTTATTTTCGCGCACCAAGATGGCTGCTTGCGTTTGGGGATCTTGTCCAAACAGATCTATGACCCGCTGCCCAATTAACTCGACCGTATGATAAGGGTCACGGGGGGTGTGTAGCTCTAAACCTCGCCCAGTGGGAGCTGGGTTGGCATCAGGTTGGGGATCTTGTGGATCAACGGGATGGATGTGCTGGGGTCGGAAAGGGAGAACCGTCTCGTTACCTTGAGGTGCAGCTGGCGATCGCTGACTTCCATAGGTGCGATTTACCCATTCCATGACAAAATTGGCAGCATCAATAATAATCTGGGTGCTGCGACCCGCCTGATCCATCGTGACTAATCGGTCTTGGGTGCCACAGCGTTCACAAAACTCTCGAAAGAAAACGGGGTCAGCTGGGGTGAAGGTGGAGTTGATGGCTTGGTTGGGATCGCCCACTCGCACTAAGTTAGGTAATTGCTCAGCATTGCTGGGATCGGTAGACAAGATCTCCAATAACCTGGTTTGAAGGGGTGTAGAGTCTTGGGCTTCGTCTTCAAACACTGCAAAAGTTTGGGTTTGCCAAAGCTGGCGAGCACTGTCATTTTCTAACACTCGCAGGGCAGACAAAATCATTTCGTCGTAATCGATGAAGTCTCGCGATCGCAGCAAAGTTTGATACCGTTCATACAGCCCAGCGGCGACTTCTAAGACTCCATAACCATCTGATGTAATTTCCTGACTCAAGCGCTGCAAATCTTCAGGCAACAAACCAGAACTCTTGGCTTCATGAATGACGGTTTGAGCCAGTTCGGGCAGCACTTCTGTCCGCAGCACTGACTGTCGCCTCAATCGCTCTGTTTCTTCTCCATCAAAGTGTTGCCCTTCCAGCAACTGTTGGTATAAAGCTGGATGATCAGCAATCCATTGCTCAATACAAGCGCGAATCAGGCGATGACTTTGGGTCGGTGAGATTAAAGTTAAGCGCTCTAAGTTGAGCCCAGAAAGATCAGGGTGTCGGGTGGCAATATTGAGGGCCAGACCATGTAGCGTCTGCACCACAAAGCCCCCCTGAGGGAGAGACATGGCTCGCAGGGCTTGGCGAATTTTGGCCTTAACATTCGCCGCCGCCGATCGGGTAAAGGTGACGACAACCAGTTGACGGCTGTTATGCAATTGGTAACGCGCGATCGCGATCGCCGCTGCCCCTGCCATCCCAGTTGACTTTCCCGCTCCAGGCACCGCAGAAACTGCCAACGGTCCACCTTGCCAATCTGCCATTTGCTGCTGCCCAGGCCGCAAACTCGCTCGGATTTGTTCTAGGGCTCTTGCTCTTAGCTCACCTAGAGATTCAAGCGTTGGCTTGCTTCGCAAAGGTTTGGGGGTGAGCGGATCGAAAAGATTGGTGTCTGAGTTGGCGGGAATTTGAGAAGTCATCACTGATCCTTGGGCACCAGAGTTACGAAGCGATCGCCATTGCGCCATTGCCCAGACAAACCGTTCCAAGCCTTCTTGTGACAGAGATTACAGATAAACACCTGTAAGATCACGTGAACTAGCTGGAGGGAATGTCATAACGAAATTAGCATTCATTTCCTGTTATCGTCATGTCTGAATCATTTTCCTCACGCAGCACTCTTGTTATTAACGCGATCGCCATTACTGCTGCTGTTGCTTTCCTCTCAGGCCATTCGCAACTCAAGCGTGTCACCTCCCCAAGCCAAGCATCCACTACCTCTGTGCAACTCTTGGCCCAGCCTTAAAATCGGCGAAGTTCGACCGCAACCCAGCTAGACAAATGTGATATAAATTACCCGTGTTCAACGAGGTAGTTTGCTGGCGCTAGAATGACGACTTGCAGCTCCGCCTCAACCTGCTTTGCCGAGTGTATTAGTAAAAAACTCAATTGCCACGACGAGTAGGGGAAATAGAACGCCAGCTAGACCCAGCCAGCCCACAGCTTGCCCTAACAAAATCAGCAAAGGCTTGTTCGTTCTATCTGCGCGATCCACAGTGACATTGATATACTGTGAACTTGCGCCAACTAAGAACGCCCCAATTAACCCGAGTGGGATACTGGTCGCGATCCATCCCTGCAAGCGATCGCCCGGTTTGATCAATCCCATTGCTGGAAACAGTAAGAGAGCCAAAACTTCCAGAAAGACCCATATTCCTAGGGCGACAAAGAAATCTCTTTGCGTAATATTTTCTAACGTAAAAGACATGGGTTGTCTATTGCGAGTGGACGGGCGATCAGCTAACCGACTTCTTTGCTTAGCCATGGTGGTGATGCTGTGGAGAAAGGGGTTGGATGAGTAATAGACTTCCTGCATGAATCGAATCTCGCCCCCCTAACCCCCCAATTCTGGGGGGGACCGAGTATTAACTTCCCCCAGAATTGGGGGACAGGAGGGGGCTTTTATTATTCGTGCAGGAGGTCTAATGAATAGCGTTATTTTATAGTCATAAAGAAGTCACTGTCGTTTGAACCGTCGATTCATTGATCATCGTTTGAATCGTTTTGGTCTGGTGACTGTACTCGGCATCGCTGAGCGCTGGTACTGAATCAGCTAGTGAAATCGAGGTGGCTAAATCAATCCACGATTGGCACCCTCCATACTCTAGATGATAGGGAATCATTTGGGTCTGCGGGAGACGATAAGTCCGTAGCAGCAGCAAATACAGCGGTGTACGGGGCTTCCACTTTAAGCGATCGCTCACAAACTGCTCATTCCAAACGTGGAAGGGGAGCAGTTGAGCCAAGGTTGACGCCTCACTGACCTGGATAATGTGAGTGATTTGAGCCCAAGCGCTAATGGGAACCGTTTCAGGATGCCAACCCGATGATACTGATTGAACTTGAGCCGCATAGTTAGGCTTGAGCAGTTCAGGTTTTTGGTGCTCGTAGGTAGGGTAGAGTAGCACTTGGTCATAAGCTACCTTGAAAGCTCCACCTTGCTCTTTAATCCCTCCCTTGCGTAACAGCAGAATAGTTTGTCCCTGCGCCAAGGCATTGACAGCTACAGCCCACTCTTTTAACGCATGACTGATGGTTGGTTCCATAAGCGCTGAATTCTCAATGAGGCGGTTTAGATGCTGGCGACGATCGAGGCTTCTATCCTAATCTCTTCCCCAAATTTCGGCCAATGAAATTTAGGTACAGATACCTAATATAAATACCTAACAGCTATAGCGTTCACAAACTGTTTGTGAATAAGGGCATGGAACCGCTGCACCCCATTCAAGAATTTAATAAGCTTACAAAAACTTTACCGAAAATTTACGGAAACATTGAATAAGTCTGGAACTAAGTATTTGCAGGTAACCAAAAACTTCTTGAAGAAGCTTTTGACCGGAATTACATGGCTGCGAAAAGTAGTTGCCAAAGGCGATCGCTACATTTCTATATATCTTTAGAAGGGATTAAATATTTATCTAAAAAGGTGGATTCAACTCACCCATCTGGCTAGTAGAATTACGGCTATAGATAAAATTAAATCCTTACGATCACCTGGGTGCAATCCACGATTAATCTCTCAATAAACTCAATTATTTTTGGCATCGAGGTTTTGGTAATGGCCCCTTTAAAACCCTACACAACCTACCACGCAATTCCGATTTACCTCAAGAAGTCAGACCACGACCGAGGTGTATGGTTGCAATGGCAGCGCGGCAGAATACGCTATGGCATTCGAGTGACAGAGCTGAACGAAGCCTTAGGTAAAGCTTGGGCCATGATTGATGCCATGCTGGAGTTAGAGGTGCTACGCCACACTGCTTAGTGGGAAGGCTAAAAACCTCGGACTGCTCCTTCGCCTCGTGGATCAGTTGCTCCTTCGAGAGCACTATTGGGAGTGGCAATAATTAAATTGGCGTTGCCCCAAGGGGTTTGCTCGTCGAGTTTGTAGCCTCGCTGACGTAGATCTTTCAGGGTTGCTGCATCTAGTCCCCAAGGTTCTACTCTTAGGGTGTCGGGTAGCCATTGGTGATGAATGCGGGAGGCAGAAACAGCAGCGCCAGCATCCATGTCATAGACCAAAGCGTTCAGAATAATCTGAAAAACGGTGGTAATGATCGTGCTGCCACCGGGAGAGCCTACCGCCAAACGCAACTTGCCTTGCTCTGTGACAATGGTGGGAGTCATGCTGGAAAGCGGGATTTTGCCAGGGGCGATCGCATTAGCCTCATTTCCTACCAGCCCATAAAGATTAGGAGTACCAGGGGCGATCGCAAAATCATCCATTTCGTTGTTGAGCAAAATTCCTGTCCCCGGTGCTACGACCCCCGCCCCAAAGCCACCGTTGATTGTAAAAGTGAGACTGACTGCATTCCGGGCTGGGTCTACCACTGTGAGATGGCTAGTGTCATTAGACTCGGCCTGGGCCATAAATCGCTGCAAAATGGCTGGCTCAACCGCCTTCACAACTTTCGAGGAGCGGGCCTGCTGGGGTGGAATTTCTCGTCGCCGCGCTGCTGCATAAGCTTGGCTAGTTAAGGCTTGGACTGGAACTTGAACAAACTTAGGATCGCCTAGATAGACAGCGCGATCAGCGTAGGCAATCTGCATCGCGCTAGCCAGCAAGTGTAGAGCATCTGGGCTGCGCCAACCCCAAGCTTTTAGGTCAGTGTCGCCTAGGATGTTCAACATCTGTAAGAGGTGAACGCCCCCCGATGAAGGCGGCGGCATGGAACAGACTTGATATTGCCGAAATGGGCCACAAAGCGGTGTGCGCCAGGTAGGGCGATAACGCTGGAGATCGTTAACGGTAATTAAGCCCCCATTTTTTGCCATGTCGCGGGCGATCGCCTCTGCAATCCATCCCCGATAAAAGCTTTGGGGATCTTGAGCGATCGCTTGCAAAGTCTTGGCTAACTCTGGCTGCACAAAGCGATCGCCCACGCGATATGGTGTTCCGTTGCGGGTAAAGACTTGGCGAGCAGATGAGTTTTGCAAAATTACCGTCTTACGCGCCTCTACAGACCTCACAAAGCGAGGCGTAACCACGAAGCCGCTCTGAGCTAGTTGGATCGATGGCGCTACTACTTTTGCCCAAGGTAACTGACCATAGCGCTGATGTACCTCATGGAGTCCCGCCACTGTTCCGGGCACCGCTACTGCCAAATGCCCATTTACGCTCGCTTGGGGGCGAACTCGTCCTTGGGCATCCAAAAACATCTGGCGAGTCGCTAACTGGGGAGCTTGCTCACGAAAGTCTAAGGCTGTAGTTTCGCCCGTTTTACCCGCATGAAATAGCAAGAAGCCCCCACCCCCGATGCCCGCCGAAAAAGGTTCTACTACTGAAATGGCAAAGGCAGTAGCCACAGCGGCATCTACGGCATTACCCCTCTGTTGCAACATCCTCAGCCCTGCATCACTGGCTTGCGGATGGGCTGACACCACCATTCCCTGCTGACTCCGCTGGGGGGTGATAAAGGCCGCTAAGCTCTGCTGCCCAACGGCTAAAAACACAGCACAACCAGAAACAAACGCGATCGCCCATTGTTTGCGGTGATACAAATAAGGATGAGGCAAGCTTAAATCGGGAGGTTGATGGGGTTGATAACGTGGAAACATAAGGAGGTTCCTCAGCAGTTGCCTGCCCTGCGAATGCGCACCATTGCCTAAAGAAATTTTTCGGGAATACTAACAGGACAGAGTTCGTTAAAACTGTACTTGGATAGCCTAAGGTTTCTTGGCCTGGTAACTTCAAGCAAGTTGTGGGGAATGTTTGGGCAATGCTTGAGCAATGCTTGGATAAGGATAGAGGCTGGTAACTTGGAATGATTGAATGTTTGCACAAAGCTTAATCAGACATCAATCTGCTTCTAGGCCGAACCTAGTGCTGCCAAATCTAGCCCTGCTGGGGTCGCACGGGTTGCGATCGCTAAAATTAACAGAATTAACAGCACTGACGAGAATGGGCTGCTCAATGGGAGATTGACAATGAAGGCACCTCTGCCTAGCAATGAATCAGCAAGGCTTGAAGCTCTCTCTCAATACAAAATTCTGGACACTGCTCCAGAACAAGCATTTGATGACTTAACTCGCCTTGCCGCTCAAATCTGCGAAACTCCCATTGCCCTGGTCAGTCTGGTCGATGCGAGGCGTCAGTGGTTCAAGTCAAAGGTGGGCTTGGATGTTCAAGAAACACCCAGAGATGTGGCCTTTTGTGCTCATGCCCTCCACAAACCAAAAGTTTTCATCGTTCCAGATACCCTAGCGGATGAGCGGTTTGCTACCAACCCCCTTGTCACTTCAGCACCCAACATCCGCTTCTATGCAGGCGTGCCTCTGATTACACCCGAAGGCTATCCGTTGGGCACCCTTTGCGTAATTGACTATTCCCCACGGCAGTTGAGTGATTGGCAAATTGAATCCTTATATGCTTTAGCCCGTCAAGTTGTCACCCAGCTAGAATTGCGGCGTAATTTAGCCAGCCTTGCCCATACCGCCGTTGAGCGCAAGCAACCTGAAAAAAAGCGTTATCAATTTGGCTTTAAGATTCGCAGTGGTTTTGTCTTACTCGCTGGTGTGCTGTTGATGACTGGGTTTGCTGCATACCGCAGTGCCACTCAATTGCAAATAGCCAGTAATTCAGTTGAGCAAACCCATCGGTTGTTAGACAGCTTAGGAAATGCGATCGGGCAACTCAAGGAGGCTGAAACTAATCAGCGGAGTTACTTGATCACAGGTAAAACCTCTTATCTGGCTCCTTATAACCAGGCTTTGCGGGTCATTAAACAAGATCTGAATCATCTTCGCAGCTTGACTCAGCAGGATACTAACCAGCAGCGAAACTTCCAAACCTTAGAGGTGTTGATTTCTCAAAGGCTAGTGGAGCTACAGCAAACCATTGATTTGCGCCGCCAGTACGGGTTAGAGTCCGCAGTAGAGCGGGTCTTGGTAGATGAAGGTGAAGACAGCCTCAGTGATATCCAAGATCTGACTTTGACAATGCAGCAGCAAGCCAAGCAGTTGCTACAGCAACAATCTCAGGCAGCTGCAACTAGCACTCAACAGACGTTGGTGATCTTCTCCCTAGGGGTATTGCTGCATCTGGGGATTCTGTCAATTGTTTACTATTTAGTGAATCAAGAAGTCCGAGAGCGACAGCAGATCGAAGAAGCGCTGTGGCAAGAACGCAATTTTGTGTCCACTATCCTAGACACCTCGGCTGCTTTAGTGATTGTGCTGGATACTCAAGGACGAATTGTACGTTTCAATCGAACCTGCGAGCAAATCACAGGATATTCATTTGCGGAAGTAAGGGGCAAACCGTTTTGGGATTTTTTCGTCACCCCCGAAGAGATGACAGCAATTAAGGCTGTATTTGCAGAGTTGCGAGCAGGGCAGTTTCCCAGTCAGCATGAAAATTATTGGCTGACTAGAGCAGGGGGCCGTCGTTTAATTGCTTGGTCTAACACGGTGCTTCTAGACTCTGCCGAAGTGGTGGAGTATGTAGTTAGCACTGGCATTGATGTGACTGAGCGCCGCGCTACCGAGAGAGAGCTAGATCAGTCGTTTTCACTGCTTCAGGCCACCCTAGAATCGACTGCTGATGGCATTGTGGCGGTTGATTCGGCTGGAACAATGGTGATCTGGAACCACAGGTTTGTGGAGTTATGGCGGGTTCCTGAGCCAATTATGCGATCGCGAGAAAACAAGCAATTTGTTGACTTTGCCCTAACGCAACTGCAAGAACCAGAGGAGTTTCTGGCTCAAGTTCATGAGTCTTACACCAGTCCTGATATCGTTAGCTGTATTGTTTTTCAGCTTCAAGATGGTAGAAGCTTTGAGCGTTATTCTAAGCCTCAAAAGCTCGGCGACAACATCGTTGGCACTGTCATCAGCTATCGAGATATCACGCAGCGGCAACAGGCGAAGGCCGCGCTACATCATCAGTTTCATCGGGCTATATTGCTCAAGCAGATTACGCAAGAAATTCGCCAGAGCTTAAATACCCAGCAGATTTTTCGGACGGCGGCATTGCAGGTGGGTCAAGCGTTTGGGGTTAATCGCTGCTTGATTCGGACTTACCTCCCCAGTCCATCTCCTCAAATTCCAGTCGTGGCTGAGTATTTGGAGCCTGGTTATGATTCAGTGGCTCATGTCAACGTGCCAGTTTTCAATAATCCATTTATCGCCTCTGTGTTGGCTCAGGACCAAGCGATCGCCTCTGATAACGTGACGCAGGATGTTCACATGCAAGCTGCGAGTTCTGTTTGGAATCACGCAGGCTTAAAGTCGTTACTGGCTGTGCGGACTTCTTATCAAGGCGAACCGAATGGAGTGATTTCTCTCCACCAATGTGATGCCTATCGCCACTGGACTACAGATGACATTAGCTTGCTGGAATCAGTGGCTGACCAAGTGGGCATTGCCTTAGCTCAAGCCTATCTTTTAGAGCAAGAAACTGACCAACGAGAACGCTTGACTGAGCAATATTTAGCTTTAGAGAAAGCTAAGCAAACAGCAGAGGCAGCCAACCGAGCTAAAAGTGAATTTTTGGCCACCATGAGCCACGAAATTCGTACCCCCATGAATGCCGTGATTGGCATGACTGGGTTATTACTAGATACTCCTCTCACAGATCAGCAGCAAGACTTTGCTGAAACGATCCGCACCAGTGGTGAATCGCTCCTTGCCATCATTAACGATATTCTTGACTTCTCCAAAATCGAATCTGGCAGACTCGATTTAGAGGAGCAACCTTTTGACCTGCGTACCTGTATTGAGGGAGTTCTAGATTTACTTTCACCTAGAGCGGCTGAGAAAAATTTAGAGCTAGCTTATCTGATTGAACCGAATACGCCTGTTTCCCTCATCGGTGATGTGACTCGACTCCGACAAATCTTGGTGAATTTGATCGGCAATGCGGTCAAGTTTACAGAAGCGGGTGAAGTCACTGTGGAAGTCAAGGCACGTCAACTGCTACATAGCTGCAACGCCGATTCCTCCGAGGATGCAGAATACGCAGTCAGATTTGCGATTCGGGATACGGGAGTGGGGATTCCGAGCGATCGCCTGGATCGCTTATTTCAGCCGTTTACCCAAATTGACTCTTCCACCAGCCGTCAATACGGGGGCACAGGTCTAGGATTAGTCATCAGTCAGCGGCTGAGCGAATTGATGGGAGGCAGAATCTGGGTAGATAGCGAGGCAGGTTCTGGCTCCAATTTCTATTTCTCAGTGATTGCCAAAGTGGCGGAGGACTTATCTACTAGTTTCAATGTGCGCTTGCCCAGCTTAACTAAGAAGCGATTGTTAATTGTGGATGACAACGCCACCAGCCGCCAAAACTTGATGCTACAAGCTCAATCTTGGGGCATGAGAGCACGGGCAGCCAGCTCTGCCGCAGAGGCGTTGGCCTGGTTAAATCAGGGGGAAGAGTTTGATGTGGCAGTCATCGATCAGCAAATGCCAACCACTGACGGTTTGATGCTGGCAACGACCATGCGTCAGCAAAAGGACGACCAACAGTTATCTCTCATCTTGCTGACCACCCTACAGCAAACTGGAATTGCTAGGCAAAACTCGAACTTTGCAGCAGTTCTCAGTAAGCCCGTCAAGCAGTCCCACTTCTACGACGCTCTCAACGAAATTTTTGATGGAGTGCCAACGCCATCGCGCTCCACTCGCTCTAGCTACTCCCGCTTTGATGCTCAAATTGCAGAACGCCATCCTCTGAGGGTTCTGCTAGCCGAGGACAATGTGGTCAACCAAAAGGTGGCTATACATTTGTTGCAGCAATTGGGCTACCGAGCGGATATTGCTGGGAATGGCTTAGAGGTCTTAGCAGCGTTACGGCGGCAAGTTTATGATGTGGTGCTGATGGATGTGCAAATGCCCGAAATGGACGGCCTCACAGCAACTCGTCGCATTTGCCAAGAGTGGCCCCCCGAAACCCGCCCCTACATCATTGCGATGACAGCCAACGCTATGCAGGGCGATCGCGAACTTTGTAAAGCCTCTGGCATGAATGACTATGTTAGCAAGCCAATTCGACTAGATACGCTCGTAAAAGCCTTGAATGCTTGCCCCTCCAGCGCTCCAGTCTTGAGAACAGGTGACGGGCGATCGCCAGAAGATGTCTTGAATCGGCAAGCTCTACAAGCCTTGCAGGAGCTAGTGGGAGAAGATGCGATTGAGTTTTTAGTCGAAGTGATTGACACCTACTTAGAGGATGGGCCTAAAGTTCTACAAAGCATGTGGTTAGCTTTAGTCCAAGAAGACTTAACGGCACTGCATCAAGCCGCGCACAGTCTAAAAATGAGCAGCGTGACTTTAGGGGCTAAGACGCTAGCTAGCTTATGTGAGGAGTTAGCCGCGATCGCTCAACCTAGCCAAATTGAAGTAGCTCGTGGACTCATGCAGCAACTTGAAGCTGAATATGCCAACGTCAAAACAGCCTTGAAAGTGGAGCGGCAACAATATCAAGCCTAAGTTTCTGATGATGCTTCTGCTGTTTCGGTTTTAGGTTTTGTGGCAGCGAAAAAGGTTTGAGTGACCCAGCTGGTTACGATGTGAGACAGCAATCCGAGTGGGCCTGCAAATAAGCAAAGGGCGATCGAATGGATGGTCCAAATGCCAGTCCGCTGACCTTCCCAATAGATCCAACGACCGACAAACAAATCCATCACTAAGAAATGTACCCAGCCTGTAGCAGCCGCAGATTCAGTAGCAAAAAAGCGAGCAATATCGGCTAGTTGAGGATTAGACAAAGCTTGGGCTGATTCCGGTGTGATTGTGCTGACAAACAGATAGAGGTAGAGCGCTGCTAGGACCACAAACGGAATCAACGAACCCATGATGCGCCGAGTCACGCTCCAATTGGGCAGCAGAATCATCAACGCCCAAAAAGGCAACACAAATAGATTGGCACCATCGAATAGTTGAGCAAGGGACAGTTGGGCAAGAGGCAATTGGGCAAGGGGCATGGCGCAATTTCTCCGAGTGACAACAAATTTTAGCTTGCGCGCCAATTTTTCCCGCCAATATTCCGGGTAAAGTTGGGTAAATCAAACGGATGTAGGACCAGACACTGCGAATAAAGTGGGGAATTATGTTTAGTAGCCCCCAGCGTTTTGGAACTTATAAAGAACCATGACAGTGAAACTCAGCCTGCTAGCGACGATGCGTCAGATGGTTCCGTTTGCCTTGGCTTCTACAGCGATCGCTCTGAGTGTAGGGTTGCCGAGTTGGGCGAAACCTGCGATGTTGCAAGCGAGATATGCAGATTCGCCAATTAATGTGCGTTCGGCTCCATCAACGGTGGCATCACGAGTTTCCACAGGGTGGGTTGGCGATCGCGTTGAGGTGCTGCGAGAAGTGCGGGGGCGAGATGGTGCAACTTGGAATTATGTGCGCTTTGAGCGAAATCGCTTAGCAGGCTGGGTGCGGAGCGACTTGGTGCAGATGCAGCGATCGCCATTACCAGTTCCGTCCCTTAGAGCCTCGTCTGCGATTGCTATTAACCCTCAACCTATCTCAACAAACTCCACCAATGTAGCAACGCCACGTCCAAAAAGCCTGGGGTTACCTAGCTATACCCCAGAGCAAATCAACTATTTCTTAGAAGTGGCAATGGGTGGCGAGTTTGGTGCGTCAACTCCTAGGGTACGGAAATGGCAGGGTCCGGTAAAGATTAAAATTCACGGGTCGCCCACCTCAGAAGATCTACGTACGTTACAGGCAGTCGTCCGAGACATCGAGGGGTTAACGGAGGGGCTGCAACTACAAATGGATCAAGACAACCCCAACATGGAAATTTATTTTGTACCAGAGTCCGATTTCCGGCGGTATGAACCGAACTACCAAGGACTTAATTACGGCTTTTTCTGGACGCATTGGGACGAACAGAACACAATTTATAGCGCCAGAATTTTGATTTCGACCGTCGGGGTGAGCCAGAAGGAGCGATCGCACCTGATCCGCGAAGAACTGACCCAATCGCTCGGCTTGATGCAAGATTCTAGCCGCTATCCCGACAGTATCTTTTTTCGGGGCTGGACTGATCCCACCGAATATAGCGAAATTGATCAGGCGCTGCTGCGGATGTTGTATCGCCCAGAAATTCAACCTGGAATGACGCGATCGCAGGTCGCTCAGGTTCTCAGCCAATGGCAAACGGCAAATCAGTCCTCGGCTGCAACCCAACGGCTAGGCGATCGCGCTCCCTTAGATTTCTCCCTGCCCACAGTCCCGTAGGTGGGGCGCTAAAGATCGGAAATTAATAGATCCAAGAGCCAGAAACCCAGCCCCCATTAGCCAGTTCATACCAGCCGTTGGAGGTGCGCCCAGTGATGCTAGCTTGTGAGCCATTGGACAAACTGCCAACCACGCCATAGCCAGAACCAGGGCCAGAGCGAATGTTGAGAGCGCTGCCATTGGTCGAGATCGTGACCGCACCGCTCGGAGCGCCACCACCACCGCCACCGCCACCACCGCCAGCGCTGAGGTAGTCTGCCGCTACCCAGCCACCGCCCGCAAGCTGTGCCCATGTGTAACCGTCCCCGGAGGCCCGATTGCTGGTAACACTCACTTGCCCGCCGTACCCCAAACTGCCGATTACCGCACTTCCTCGACTAGGGGTTGAGCGAATCAGTAGCCCACTTCCAGCAGTAACTGTGTAAGTGCCAGGAGCGCCGCCACCGCCACCGCCACCACCAGTGATGCTGCCGTTATTGATGCCTAGAGCTGCCGCTGTTGCCGCACCGACAATGCCATCAGCGCTCAGTCCTTGTTTTTGCTGGAAGCGAATGACAGCCGACTCAGTCGCAGGACCAAAAACACCATCCACGCCACCCGTGTTGTAGCCACGATTGACCAAGGCTGACTGTATAGTGCCGACGAGACTGCCACTAGAACCACGTTTTATAACTGCTGCCATTGCATCTGAAGTGGTACTGAGAATTGCCAAGCCGATCGCGATCGCGGCCAAGCTCATCCATCCAGAATTGAGGAGTTTGAAGTTAAGAGGCTGGAAAGAGAATTGTGGCTCCGCATCGGGGTCAGCGTAGGCGATCGCGCTATGAACAAAAGCTAAAGTTTCCATGCTAGATGCATTCTCCAATAGGGGCTGTTGAATGAATACGTACGGTGGCTGATGATTCCTCGATCACCCCCTATCTAAGCAAGGTGCCAATTATACTGAGTAATCGTAAGGAATTAAGATTCCGTATAATCACAGTCTCTCTTTAGGTTCCCAGATAATTCACTCAACATTGCAACTTAAAAGGGTAATTTAAGCTTTAGGAGATGTGAACCTGAGAGTAGGCGGGTGCCAACGTCACCAGAACCTGTCAGAAAACTATCGATAGAGTAGACAACAAGGCACTATTGGGTAATTCCGGATCTGTACTATCCCTGATCTCCGCAACTGAAACACCTTAGTAGGGAGTAGATCTACTGAGGCGGAGGCATGACGAGGTACGGCATTGCAAAGCCATTGCAAAACCGTTGCGAGTCTGGCAAAGTAGTGTCCGCTCAACTTTAAGGTCACGGGAGTAGCGTTGGGCCAACGGAGATTTGTGAGCAAATCATGTGGCTGAGATGCGTAATCCGTGAGCAAGTAATCGTTTTGTCAGAGCTAGTAGTCTGGCTCTCCTAATTTGGTATAGCAGTACTGATAAAGGTTAAGACGGGGTGCAGGGGTGAAACCCCTGGCTGGGGGCTTCGCCCCCACACCCCCTTTGCCCTAAACTTGATGCGTAGCACTATAGAGGGCGTTTGAAGGTCAGCGTGTTGAAGGTACTGGTGTACATATACTTGCCGTAATCATCTTGCGAGATGATCTCTTGGCTCACCACATGGCTCACCATTTCCCACCCTTGCCGACCAAGCCGATTGAGAAACTCAATCACGCTAGAAACATTATTTTGCTGTTCCCCATTGAGTTGTAGTCTCAGGGTTGAGGTAGAGCCAACCCGGTTAACAAAATAGAAAACTTCACAATACTCCCACTTCTGCATGCACACCTCAGCTAGCAACCAGTTATCTTTAGCCCAAAAATCATGGCTATTCGTAGATAACGTTGTCAAGCATAATCACATCTCGTAAGTTGGCTCCTAGCAAATCTGTGCCTGCTAAGTTAGCGCGAGTTAAGTTAGCACCCACTAGGTCAGCGTTGCGCAGAATGGCTCCTCGCAGGTTAGCATCACTGAGATTTGCCTTCTGCAAACTAACCCCTGTCAAATTAGCTCCTGCAAGATCAGTTTCTCGCAAAACTGCTTCTCGCAGATTCGCACCTTGCAGATTCGCTGCACTTAAAATGGCTCCTGTCAAATCTGCTTCTAGTAGATCTGCCTGACTTAAATCAGCCCCAATCAGAATCGCACCCACAGGCTTGGCTCGGCGTAGATTGGCTCGGTTCAGATCGACTCCAGTTAAATTAGTACGACTCAAATTTGCACTGTTTAAATTGGCTTCCGTTAGATTAGCCAGAGCTAACTTGGTTCCAGCTAGATTGGTGCGGCTGAGGTTGGCTCCAGTTAAATCAACCTCGATCAAATGAAGACCTGACAAATCAAGATCGCTCCAATCTACCCCACAGAAATTACGTTCTCCAGCAGCATATTGCTGACAGATTTGATTGGCATTCATGCTAAATCCCTACTGACTCCTCTCAATTAATTCCACCCAAAATTGTCAAGGATCTAGGAATGTAGAAACATCCTAAAAATGGCGCGTTTTCAGTGCTCTTAGCGCTGAAGTGGCTAGCAGTATTACTAGTTCGTAGGGCCAAAACTCAACTAAGCTAATTCCCAATTTTTAGGATGGGGTGTGATAAGTATCACGTATTTTTGGTGTCTCAGTCGCTTTTCTTGTGCAAATCAATTACACAATAAGTCAAGAGGGATTTATGTTTAAGTCTTTATGCGCTCAGGTTATAGCAATTAAGGTGAGTGCAGTTAAAAAATTACAGCTTGGAGCAACTTAGCCTTTATGGAACTCTTAGAATATCTAGAAGAATTAGAAGACCGAGTGCAAATATTATTGCCACTAGTTGGTGAATATCTAGATCAATATCTGAGCTTAGAGCAAGTAGATAAGCTACTCATGGCTGATGAACCCCAGCAGGAAGAATATTAAGCTGTTCGCTCTATCTCACTGCTCTCCCTCACGGTTCTGCTTTAAATAGTGCAATACCAGAATTTTTTTGAGCCTCTCTTCCCCAGCCCCTCTCCCTAAGAAGAGGGATGCTGTAGGCGGGAGGAGATTCAGATGCTCTTTAAGCCATGTACCTAGCGAACTTGATTGAGCTGAGCAATGACGTTGCGGTAACCATCGGCTCGACCCAATTTGAGATAAAGATTCGCAGCGGTTTCCATGTCTGCCAGTGCCTGTTGGCGATTGCCTTGGCTTAATTGCAGTAAGCCTCGCTGGAAGTAAGCATCCGCATTACCTGGATTGATTTGGATGGCTTGGCTATAGTCTTCGATCGCTCCCTGGTTATCTCCAGCGACTTTGCGGTTCATGCCTCGTTCGGTATAAGCGGTATCGTTGCTGGTGTTCATGCTGAGAGCTTGGGTGTAGTCTTCCAAGGCTCCTTGGGTGTCTCCAGCATTAGAGCGAGCTTTGGCACGAGTGGCATAAGCCACAGCGTAGTTGGGATTGATCTGCAATGCTTGGGAGTAATCGTTGGTCGCCCCCTGTTGGTCGCCTAGAGCTGCTCGCGCGTCACCTCGACCTTTGTAGGCTTCTGGGTAGTTAGGTTGTAGTTGAATTGCTTGATTGAAATCAGCGATCGCAACTTGAGGCTGTCCCATAACCACGAGAGCAAACCCCCGATTTGCGTAGGCTTCCGCGTAGCTAGAGCGGACTCGAATTGCATCGGTGAAGTCGTCCACTGCCCCCGTTTGATTGCCATTCGTGGCCCGGATAAATCCCCGATTGAAATAAGCTTCAGCGTAATCAGGGTTGAGTTGCACTGCGCGATCGAGATCGTCTAGAGCGGCATTGCGATCGCCCAAAGCTGCCCGAATCACACCTCGGTTCAAATGAGCTTCGGCATAGTTTTGGTTGTACTTGACTGCCTGATTGAAATCCGTCAGAGCGGCTTGGCTATCTCCTAAAGCAGAATGCACAAACCCTCGATTCAGATAGGCAGCGGCATAGTCGGGTTTAAGGGCGATCGCTTGATTAAAGTCTTCTACGGCTGCTTGAGAATTGCCACCTTGGTAGTAAAGATTGCCCCGATTCACGTATGCAGTTGGATCAGTGGAGTTTAGCTCGATGGCTTGATTAAAGTCTTCTAAAGCTCCTTCTTTGTCCCCTAGCGTAGACCGGATGTAGCCACGATTCACAAAAGCTGAACCGTAATTCGGGTTGAGTTCGATCGCTTGGTCAAATTCTTTCAGAGCTGCGTCGTAGTTTTCTTGCTTGGCTTGGGTAGCTCCGCTGCGATAGAAATCTTGAGCCTTTGGCTGTTTGGTTTTCTCAGATTGAGCCAAAACAGTTGGGCTTAGTCCACCCAACAAGAGAACAGCTCCCAAAATTGTGATTGCTCTATGCACGATCTTCATGGCTTGACCTCACGGTTCTAGGCAGGGACGCGATTCACGAGAGGTGGATTCTAGGTAGCATGGCTCCTGAATTTCCCCTAGTTCATTTTGCCCACTCTCGTCAAAATTCATAAAGTTTTCCTGAAAATTACTGGTTTCCACAACGGTCGTCAAGGTGGGTGGGTTCAAATAGCTGTTTTCTGGAACTTCACGCAGTATTTTTGAAGTTAACTGATGACTCTGGCTGCTAAATGGGCACTAAGTAGATAGGTGCTTGGCAGTGCAGCAAAGCGATTACAAGTCCAGGCACTAGCTCAGGTAAATCCAGGAGAAAACCGAGTGGGCATTTTTGACAAGATTAGAGGCGAATTTGTTGATATCGTTGAGTGGCTCGATCAAAGCAACGATACGATCGCCTATCGGTTTCAGCGCCACAACAATGAAATTAAGATGGGAGCTAAGCTGACGGTACGACCTGGGCAGAAGGCAGTATTCATCAACGAGGGCCAAATTGCTGACACCTTTAGCCCTGGTCTTTATGACTTAACGACACAAAATTTACCGCTTCTCAGCACTCTAAAAGGTTGGCAATACGGATTTAATTCTCCCTTCAAAGCAGAAGTTTACTTCTTTAATACCAAGATTTTTACCAACCTGAAGTGGGGCACGCCCAATGCCATCACGATTCGTGACCCGGAGCTAGGCCCAGTCCGCCTAAGAGCGTTTGGCAGCTACAACATCCGGGTCGCAGATCCTGCTCAACTGATTCGCCAATTGGTGAGTACTGATGGCTTATTCCAGGTGGATGAAGTCAGCGACCAAATTCGCAACATGATCATCACAGCCTTTGCCACCTGGTTTGGTCGAGGCAATATTCCCTTATTTGACTTTGCATCTCGCTATGGTGAGATGGGAGAAACCATTCGAGCAGGGATGCAGCCAGAAGTACAGCAATTTGGGTTGGAACTTACCCAGTTATTAATTGAGAGTGTTTCCCTGCCTCCCGAAGTTGAAACGGCTCTCGATAAGCGAGCCTCGATGGGCATTTTGGGCAATATGCAGCAATACGCTCAGTTTCAAGCAGCTAACGCGGTTGAAGCGTCGGCTAACAATCCGGGTGGCGGCAATCAAGCGTTGGATTTTGGTGTGGGTTTGGCAATGGGGCAGCAACTCATTTCTAATCTCCAAGGTGTACAAGCGCCAGCGCCTGCCCTTGGAATGCCTAGTGGAGCGTCTGGGATGCCTCCTGCACCACCACCACCGCCTGTGCAAGTTCAATGGTTTATTTCACGGGGTGGTCAAAATCTAGGGCCATTTACTCCAGATCAACTGCCTCAAAATGGCTTGACTGCTCAAACCCATGTTTGGCGATCGGGGATGGAAGGCTGGAAGTTGGTGACAGAAGTGCCTGAGTTGGCCGCTGTTTTAGCTTCAATTCCACCTGCACCTCCTGCTAGCTGAACTCCCCATTATGACTACCACCCAACCGCTGATCAAACAATTTCCTTGTCCTGGTTGTGGGGCAAGTTTGCAATTTAATCCTCAAGCGGGGCAACTGAAATGTCCTTACTGTGGTCGAGAGGAAATCATTCCTCAAAGTGCCGAACAAGTGGTGGAGCGATCGTATGAGGAATATCTCAATCCAGGTCGGACGAAAATGGCGGCGCTCTCCGCAACAGCGATGGAGGTGTCTTGTCCGGGCTGTCGGGCACAAATTGAGTTTGAGCCACCCGATGTGGCTGGGCTATGTCCCTTCTGTGGCACCAGTATTGTGGCGCAACCACAAGCAGCAGATCCTCTTATTGCCCCAGAAGCCGTGTTGCCGTTTAGTGTGGGGCAAAAAGCTGCCCGTGAAAAAATTCACCACTGGTTAGGCAAGCTCTGGTTTGCGCCTAATGGTCTGAAAAAAATGGCGCAGCATGAAGGGTTGCAAGGCATGTACTTGCCCTTCTGGACCTATGACTCGTTCACGGTAAGCCATTATCAAGGGGAACGGGGAACGTACTACTACGTGACAGAGACTTATCAAGAAACCGATTCTGAGGGCAAAACGGTTACCAAAACTCGACAAGTGCGGCATACTCGCTGGAATTCTGTATCTGGCCGAGTCGATCGCTTCTTTGATGATGTGTTGGTAGCAGCTTCACAGTCTGTAGATATTGAGCGCTTAGAAGAGTTGGAGCCTTGGGATTTGTCGCGGTTGGCTCCCTATAATCCTTCGTTTTTGGCAGGGTTTAAGGCTCAACGTTATCAAGTCAACTTGCAGGAAGGATTTGAAACCGCTAAAGGCAAGATGGCTCCGGTGATTCACTCAGATGTGCGCTGCAACATTGGTGGGGATGAGCAGCGAGTACATTCTGTGTCCACGGCCTATAGTGCGATTACCTTTAAGCACATTCTTTTACCTGTATGGCTTTCGGCTTACCGCTTTAACAATAAGCAGTATCAGGTAATGGTGAATGCCCAAACGGGAGAAGTGTTAGGCGATCGCCCCTACAGCATCTTCAAAATCACAATGGCGGTGCTTTCTGGGCTTGCGATCGTGGCGGGTACCTGGTTTGGTATTGATGCCTATCAACAGCGGCAACTCCCGCAGCCCGAACCTGTCACCGCACCTTCGCTCTCCGATCCAGCCATGTCTCCTGAGTCACCAACGGTAATGCCGACTGCATCCCCGAAAACGACTCCAGCGCAATCTACTAAACCAGTTGATGCTAATGATCCATTTCGGCAAGCAATCAACCGAGCGACAAAAGCCTCAAGCTTGGGGCAGTCAGCAGAAACTGAGGGCGATTGGTATGCTGTGGCAAATCTGTGGAACCAATCAATTCTGCTTCTAGAAGAAGTGCCACCGGATAGTGCAAATTACGAAACGGCTCAAACGAAGTTGCAGGAGTACCAGCGCAACTTCGACTACGCTAAGCAACAACAGGCTGAAGCTGCGCCTTAACTTGCCCCTACTCCCTAATGCTAATAGTTACCGCTGAGGCGTAATTGGCGCGTGAAGTTCTTCCACAGCGGTGCTCGATATCCTGCCAGATTGAGGGTAGGTGCTTGGAGTGTTTCGGAGCTAGGAGTCGAACCCGCACTCCAGGGGCGACGAATTGTGGTTGACTCGGCTAAAAAGGCTCGTCCATAGGTGTTGAAGATGTCTTGAGCTTCACGGCAACTAACCTGCAATTGACCAATCGGGAGGTTGTTAGCTGAGTAAGACCATTGAAAGATTTGTATGGGTTGATTAAAGGGGAAGGTGAGTCGCCGCTGGCATAGGGCATCGGTGACTTCATACATCTTGGCGATGTGCAGCTCGTAAAGGCTGAGTTCGCTGTTGAAAGAGGCCCGGTCGTGATCGCGATTGGGGACGGAGAAGCTAGCAAAGACAATGCCACTTACATCCACACCGCTGATGACGATGCTATTAATCGCCACTGGGGTTCTGGCGATCGCAGGCGGCAGACTAGCGGTAAGACTAGCTAGAACAGCTAATACAGCAGTACATGAGATAACTAATTTGGGAGTCATGATTGTTCTCCTGGTGCAGGAGTCGTAATCTGAGAAGCCGAGGGACTGTGGCTTCTAGTTCTATCTTGCCTGCTATCACTGCCTGCAACCAAGATAGTAAACGAGCTAGGATCACCAAGTTGCGATCGCGGCAAGGAAATTATGCGGAAGCGGCATTGGATTTGGGTAGCACTCTTTTTATTGACAGTGCTGGTGGGTTTAGTGGCAGGCCAACATTGGCCCATGCGATCGCCGAAATATATGGTGGTGAATCATTTCCGCAAGGATACAGCCCTATCTGAGCAGCTTTCCCAATTTGCACCGTCAGCGCCCGACTCCAGCACTGCTCCACCCATTGCTCAGCGGGTCAATGCTCCTGCGGTAGATGCCAAGCGTTTGTTTGATCATGTGCAAGCGTTGGCGTTTGAGCGGCATAGCGAGAGCGATCGCCTTCAGGCGCGAGAATACATTTTGCAAGTACTGGAACGAGCAGGTTGGCAGCCTCATCTGCAAGTGTTTAGCAGTGGGGTGAATGTGGTGGCGGAGCGACCAGGCACCGACCCGCAAGCAGGCAGCATTCTCGTGGCCGCGCACTTTGATACAGTCCTGGGATCTCCTGGAGCCGATGACAATGCGACTGGAGTGGCAACCACGCTGGAAGTGGCTCAATTATTGGGTGCGCGCTCGACTCCCCGGACTTTAAGAGTGACTTTTTTTGACCAGGAGGAGCGGGGGTTACTGGGAAGCTTCGCCTACGCCTCGAATGACAGCTTGTTAGATAACTTGCAAGGGGTGATCATCCCAGAAATGCTGGGCTATGCTTGCTACCAACCGGGATGCCAAAAATATCCGGTGGGGTTGCCTTTCCAGCCGACGACGACCCAAGGCGATTTTTTAGCCGCGATCGGTGATCAAGAACATTTACCCTTGCTAGAAGCTTTCCATCAGTCAGCCAAACCGAATCTACCAGCGGTGATTACTTTGCCCATACCACTGCGGGGTTTATTAACTCCAGACTTGCTCCGCAGCGACCACGCCCCGTTTTGGCAAAAGGGTATTGGGGCAGTTGTGATCAGCGATACCGCAAATTTCCGCACACCTCACTATCACCAACCCAGCGACACTCCAGACACCATTGACCAGAAATTCTTTGCAGGGTCTGCCCAAGTGGTTGTGAATGCAGTTACGGCCTTGCTGGAGAGTCGCGATCGCTTGGCTACATAGGCCAATTCACCGTAACGAGATTATCTGTAGGCTAGAAACCTATAGGCTAGAGACTACTGATTTAGCTTCAGCGTATCCAGTGAAGATCAATCTTCCGTAGGATGTAACGAGTATTTTCTCCTGCCAAGGTAAAGCTAAAGCTATACCTAGGATCTTATGAAAGCACTGCTGCTCTATCCTCGGTTTCCCCAGTCTTTTTGGTCGTACGATCGCTGCATGGAGATGGCTGGACTCAAAGCCGTCATTCCTCCCTTGGGCATTATCACAGTTGCTGCACTCCTCCCTCAAGACTGGGAGATTCGGTTCTACGATCGCAACGTCAAAGTTGAAACCGAGGCAGACTGGGAATGGTGTGACATAGTCATCCTCTCGGCCATGCTGGTGCAGAAACCAGACTTCCACGCCCTGATTCAAAAAGCAGTGCAATTGGGCAAGAAGGTGGCCGTGGGCGGGCCGTATCCCACCTCGGTACCGCAAGACGCTCTAGATTCTGGAGCACATTATCTGATCCTAGATGAAGGAGAGATGACAGTGCCGCAGTTTTTGGCGGCGATCGCGCAAGGGGAATCTCAAGGAGTCTTTCGTTCTCTCGAAAAACCAGATGTCAGCTTAAGTCCTCTGCCCCGTTTCGACTTGCTGCAACGCGATGCCTACTTCATGATGGCAATTCAGTTTTCGCGGGGTTGTCCTTTTAATTGTGAGTTTTGTGACATCATCACGCTCTACGGTCGCAAACCCCGCACCAAAGAACCACAGCAAGCTTTAGCCGAATTACAAGCGCTGTATGACTTGGGCTGGCGAGGCTCGCTCTTTATTGTGGATGACAACTTTATTGGCAATCAGCGCAACGTCAAACGCTTCTTACGAGAATTGATTCCCTGGATGCAGGAGCACGACTATCCTTTCACTTTTATGACCGAAGCTTCTGTGAACTTGGCAGAAGATGATGAACTACTACAGATGATGCGAGCAGCGGGTTTCTACGCAGTCTTCCTCGGGATTGAAACGCCGGATCAAGACAGCCTCCAGGTGACGCGCAAGATGCAGAATACGCGTAACCCGCTGATCGAGGCTTGCCGCAAAATCAATGACGCAGGATTGCTGATCTACGCTGGCTTTATTCTGGGCTTTGATGGAGAACGCTCAGGTGCGGGAGAGCGAATTCAAGCTTTTGTGGAACAAACGAGTATCCCTCAACCCATGCTAGGGATTTTGCAAGCTCTACCCAACACGGCTCTGTGGAATCGGCTGCAACAAGAGCAACGCCTAGTTGAAGGTACAGGCGTGACAGATGTGGGTGATCAAAATACTCTCATGAATTTTGTTCCGACTCGTCCGATCGCGGAAATTGCTAAAGAGTATGTCGAGGGTTTTTGGACTTTATATGAACCTACCAATTACCTAAGACGCTGCTTTCAGCAATGTCTCAACATTACGCCCCAATCGGATCGCAAGCAGACGATGCAGTTTACGCCGGGTAGAGGGTTGCGGCTGGTGAGCCAGTTAATCTGGCATCAAGGGATTCGACGACCCGAAATTCGGGCACAGTTTTGGCGACAGTTATGGGCGATCGCTCGAACTAAACCCCAGACTCTGGCCATGTATTTGAGCCTATGCGCTGTGGGAGAGCACTTTTGGGAATATCGAGTTTTAGCGAAACAACGAATTACTGAACAGCTCGGTTACGACCCGACTACGACCCCTGTGGTAACTGAAGCCCAACCCACATTAGTCAGGCTCTGACGCTGCCACCAGCGCTTCCTCAGGCATGATTCAAAAGCCACAGGTCGATCGCCAACGCGAACACCAAGCCAACGAACGAACATTTCTGGCTTGGCTACGAACCTCGATTGCGTTGATTGGGTTTGGCTTTGCGATCGCCTTGATCCCACGAAACCTCTAGAATGAGCGGAAGAGAACAACTGTTAGAGACTGATGGCTCGCACTCCTACGCTCTCCTTTGATCGGGGTACATTGATTTTGCATCCACCACCGAAAGGTAAAGCGTGGATTGAGTTTGCCACTTGGGACGACCGGGTAGAACGCTTCCGAATTCCGGCGATTCATTACCGCGAATTGGTAGAAGCGTTGCAATCTGATGGCACCGCCTTTGAAGATCAAGCCAGAATTTTTGCACCGTTGCCGTTGGTGGCGAGTGTGGAGATGCAACCTTATCCTCATCAAAGCGAGGCGCTAGCGGCCTGGATCGAGGCGGGGCGGCAGGGAGTGGTGGTATTGCCCACAGCGGCAGGGAAGACCTATCTAGCCCAAATGGCGATGCAAGCGACGCCTCGCCACACGTTGATTGTGGTGCCCACGTTGGATTTGATGCATCAGTGGTATGCGCATCTAATGGCCGCTTTCCCCGATGTCGAGATTGGTTTGTTGGGTGGAGGCTCCCGCGATCGCACCCCCATTCTCGTTTCTACCTACGACAGTGCCGCCATCAACGCTGAATCCTTGGGCAATCAATATGCGTTGCTAATTTTTGATGAATGCCACCACTTACCCAGTGACTTTAATCGCGTCATTGCCGAGTTCGCGATCGCCCCTTACCGATTGGGTCTCACCGCTACGCCAGAACGGGCTGATGGCAGACATACCGATTTAGAAACTCTAATTGGGCTAGAAGTCTATCGCCGCACCCCTGAAGAACTCTCTGGAACTGCACTGGCAAATCATGAAGTGGTGCAGATTAAGGTGAAACTGTCGGCTCAGGAGCGCGATCGCTATGATGAGTTGATTAAAACTCGCAATCAGTTTTTGCAAGATGTGAATATCCGGTTGGGCAGCATCCAGGGATGGCAGCGGTTTGTGCAGGCGAGTGCGCGATCGCAAGCAGGACGGAGAGCCATGTTAGCCCACCGAGAGTCGAAGGAGATCGCCCTAGGCACAGAAGGAAAGCTCCGAGTCTTAGCAGATCTGTTGTCGCAGCACCACCCAGAACGTATCCTGATCTTCACCAACGACAACGCCACCGTTTATCGGATCTCGCAAAACTTCTTGATTCCAGCCCTGACTCACCAAACCCCAGTCAAAGAACGCCACGAAATTCTAGACCGCTTTCGCAACGGCACTTACAAAACTTTGGTGACATCTCATGTTTTGAATGAAGGCGTAGATGTGCCAGAAGCCAGTGTTGCAGTGATTCTCTCTGGCACAGGCTCGCAGCGAGAATTTATTCAACGCTTAGGTCGCGTGCTGCGTAGAAGTAAAGAAGGCGAGAAATTAGCCATGCTGTATGAAGTGGTGGCAGAGCAGACCAGCGAAGAAAACACTTCCGATCGCCGTCGTTCTACGACTGCCCCGACGACTGCCAAATTCAAGCCCAAACCCGCGCAGCCACACCGACAATTAGAAATTGTTCCCTCAAATCCTGTATCTAGCCCTTACGAGATAAGCGCCCATGCTACCCACCGAGCTGCTGATTCACCGTTACAGTGGGGAGGAGATCATCCCGAAACGCCTGAAGATTGAGGCGACAAATATCGCGATCGCCTCTGAGCTAATTTCTCTGTTTCGAGATGTGGTGGGACAGACGCAGGGAGAACTGAATCGGCAACTCCAAGAGCTAGAAGGAGATACCCCCGACTATCGGATGAAGCGGGGTTTGGCACATTTGCTTAAGAGTGCCATGTGTACCTTTGAGATCATTAGTCCCCTAGAGCCGCAGCAGTTACGAGAACGAGTTTTTGCCTTTGCGGCGAATACGCTGCCCAGCCTCCAAGCTACTCCCCAAATATTGGATCGCTTAGCAGATTTGTTGAGTAAGGAGTTAGAGCGAGAAGTCTTTCCCGACCAAATTCGCGCGGGTTTATATGCAGACTTGGCAGAGAACCGTATCCTGACGCAGTTTGAGGAACCCACGCCCGAAGCGTTGCTGCATCGCTACAACTTGTCGCAAGTGCAGGGCGTATTCTACAAAGCCAGCCACATTATTCTAAATGTGCATCGCAACGATCCGGGTGAGTACAAGCTGCTGTTCCGCTACCTGAAGCTATTTCAACTGATGACCTACATTGAAGGTGATGCGGATCATGGCTTTACGATCACGATTGATGGGCCTGCTAGTTTGTTTAAGGTCAGCACCCGCTACGGCTTGGATATCGCTAAACTCATTCCAGCAATGCTGCATGTCACGAAGTGGAACCTGAAAGCGACGCTGCAAACCCGTGACTTCTACACCAATGAACCCAAATTACGTCACTTCAGCCTCAAAGATGACTGTGGTTTGGTAACGCATTATCCTCCCGGTAAGCCCTACGACAGCATGCTAGAAGCGTCCTTCGCCGATCGCTGGGACTCCTTGAAATCAGAATGGCGGCTAGAACGAGAAGTGGATTTAATCCCGATCCCTGGCAGTGTGATGATTCCCGACTTCCGCCTGGTACATCCTGATGGTCGGACGTTTCTGCTCGAAATTGTGGGTTATTGGCGACCCGAATATCTCCGCAAAAAGTTCTCGCAGGTGCGCCAATCTGGTTGCGACAATTTGATTTTGGCGATCTCCGAGCGCTTAAACCTCGAAAAAGCAGGCGTGAAGGTGCAGGATACTCCGGCGCGAATTGTTTGGTTTAAGGATAAATTGGCCCCCAAAGTAGTGTTGGCCGCGATCGCCGATGTGTAAATTTGCTGAAACATAAATCTGATTGACTCGTCAACTGGACGGTCGGGGTCATCAATTAGATCGACCTCACTGAACGACGCAATCTCTAGCACGTTCGTTGAACCTGATCCGTAAACTTCGGTGAAAGGGTTGAATTCAAAGACTCTAGCGGGTTTAAAGGATAAGTAATTCGTAGAGTTGGCACAGTCAGGAGGGATTTATAAAGATGCACCGTTTGCTCAGCACTGTTTCTTTGGTGGCATTACTACAAGGATTGCAATTAGTAGTCCAAGCGCAACCCCTTCCAGGTGTGCCGCCCTTAGATGAACTGATCGAAATGACCACACCTGTCGCTGACCCGATCGCCCAGGTGGTCGCTGCGGGGTTGATGACGCGGGATCGCAATGGAGATTTTCGTGAGAATGACTTACTCAGTCGCGCCGAACTTGCCTCCATCTTGGTAAAAACCTTTCAGTTAAATCAGCGAGCTGCGGCTAAACAAGGTGAACCAGTCCCTGTCGATGATGTCTCACCTAATTACTGGGGTTACAAAGACATTCAAACGGTGCTGAAGACGGGCACTATGACTGGGTATCGGGGTCGGCTGTTTTACCCCAATCAGAAAATGACCAGAGCCGAAGCTTTGGCAATTTTTGCTCAAGCCTATGGGGTGTACCAGTTCCCAGATGCCACTGTAAAGGCAATTTTGGCTCGCTATCCTGACTCGCAAAACATTCCTGCCTGGGCCCGCAAAGCAATGGCAACGGCCTTGAATGAAGGTTTTGTCAATGTAGAAGCAGATCAGATTAATCCGCTCCAGCCGATTACTAGAGGGGATTTGGCTTATGCGTTGAGTCAGTATTTAGCGCGTCAAACCAGACCTGATTCTGCGCCTGCTCAGGAAACTCAACTTCCTCAGGTTCAATCTACTCCTCAAGCCACTCCTCAACCCGTTCAGGCTCAACCCGTTCAGGCACAGCCCGATCAAGGTCAGCCTGCTCAATAGGTAAGATGGGCAGGTGAGATGTTCTAAGAACCCTATGCCTGACCATCCAACGACTAATGATGTCTGCCGTCATGCCCCAGCTACGGCTCGCAATCGAGAACCGATCCTACGGATATTGCAAAAGGTCTTGCCTCCTACAGGTACAGTCTTGGAAGTGGCGAGTGGAACTGGGGAACATGCCATCTTCTTTGCGCCACGTCTCCAGCCTCGGATTTGGCAACCGAGCGATCCTAACCCCGATATGGTGGCTAGCATTGCCGCATGGCAGCAGGAATGGCCTGCGGATAATTTGCGATCGCCCCTGCAACTAGACACGCGAGACTCTACTTGGCCGATTGAGACAGCCAGCGATGGCAGCGAGCGCCCAGATCCAACCATTACCGCGATCGTCTGTTGCAACATGATTCATATCGCGCCTTGGTCGGCTGGTCTAGGGCTGCTAGCAGGTGCGGGCCGCATTCTCCCCCCAGATGGCATCCTGTATCTCTATGGCCCCTATAAGCAAAACGGACAGCACACCGCTCCTAGCAATGAGTTGTTTGATGAATCGCTGCGATCGCAAAATCCCGATTGGGGAGTACGAAACCTAGAAGATGTCGTCGCCGCAGCCAAAGCCCAAAACTTGATTTTCCTGGAAACTGTACCGATGCCCGCCAACAATTTTTCTGTTGTGTTTCAGCATGGATAGTTGTTCTTTAGGTCGTTACTTGCGGCGGATGCCAGCCACGCGATCGCCTTTTACCATAGAAACGAGATGTAGAAGGAGCCGCGAACCATGTATATGATTAGCATCCCAGAGCCACAAATTCCGACTCCTGGCCCTGGCCCTCTAGAACCAAACCCTGGCCCCATGATTCCAGAGCCTGTTCCTGGCCCTGTGCCCGAACCGATTCCTCAAGTTGTGCCGCAAACGGTTCCTGGCCCAGTTCCAGAGCCTGTTCCCGCGCCGATTCCGCAGACAGTCCCCGCACCAATTCCACAAACGATTCCGGAACCGCAATAAAATCAATATCAGCCCATCTGCTGATTTGTTTACTAACGCAACCGAACTGACATGCTAAGAGCCGGGATTGTTGGACTGCCCAACGTTGGAAAATCAACTTTATTCAATGCTTTGGTCGCGAATGCCAAAGCCCAAGCTGCCAACTTTCCTTTCTGCACCATCGAGCCAAATGTTGGCGTGGTTGCGGTTCCGGATGAGCGGCTGCAAACACTCGCCAAGATTTCTAGCTCAGCAGAAATCGTGCCCACGCGGGTTGAGTTTGTAGACATCGCCGGATTGGTGAAAGGAGCCAGCAAGGGAGAAGGGCTGGGTAACCAGTTTCTCGCCAACATTCGTGAAGTCGATGCGATCGTGCATGTGGTGCGCTGCTTTGAGAATGACGACATCATCCACGTCTCTGGTTCGGTTGATCCAGTCCGCGACATCGAAGTGATCAATTTAGAACTAGGATTGTCTGATTTGTTTCAGATCGATCGCAGGATTGAGCGCACCCGCAAAAATGCCCGCACTAGCAAAGAAGCCCAAATTGAGCTGGGGGCATTGGAAAAACTGAGTGCCGCCCTTAATGAAGGCCAACAAGCTCGTCAAGTTGACCTGAACGAGGAAGAAGAACTCATCGTTAAGCCTCTAGGTCTGCTAACCCGCAAACCCATCATCTATGCGGCCAACGTTGCGGAAGATGATTTGGCAGCAGGGAATGCTCAGGTGGAGCAAGTGCGACAGTATGCAGGCTCGGAAGCGCAAGTGGTGGTAGTCTCGGCTCAGGTTGAGTCAGAACTGGTCGAACTTCCCGAAGATGAGCGTCAAGATTTCTTGGCTTCCTTAGGTGTGGAAGAAGGTGGCCTTAAATCTCTGATTCGCGCTACTTATGAACTTTTGGGTCTCCGCACCTATTTCACCGCTGGCCCTAAAGAAACTCGCGCCTGGACAATCAAAGCTGGGATGTCTGCTCCTCAAGCCGCTGGCGTGATCCACTCCGATTTTGAACGTGGCTTCATCCGAGCCGAAACGGTTGCGTACAAGGATTTGACCACTACAGGTTCAATGGCTGCTGCCAAGGAAAAAGGCTTAGTCCGCAGTGAAGGCAAAGAATACATCGTCCAAGAAGGCGACGTGATGCTTTTCCGCTTCAACGTTTAAGTTCAACACACAAAAGGTTTTAGAGGTGGGCGATCGCTCACCTTTTTGTTGCTTAAAGCAAAGGAATGGGCACTCTCAATTCAGCCATCAAAGCTGATCGACAATGGTCATCTCCTTACATCGCAACTACACTTCTATTCTTAACTATTTATTAGACGCTAAAGCCTTCGGCAGAAAGCTAGGTAAGAGTTTTGGCGAAGCAACTAAAGAAGAATTTAACCATCTAATAGATGAGCTTTTCGATAATCATTTGTATCCTTTTGCTAATCATGTTGAATATGTTGCTACAGAACTCATTAAGAATGGAGAATCCGTAGCACATCAGATTATTAAAGACACTATTGAGCAAGTCACTGATTTGCTTGAAAACCTTTTCAAGAAAGCTCAAGTTGGAACAGATGCTTTAAAGGATTTAATTGAGTCCACCTTAAAAGAAATAGAACACCTAGAAACAAAATTCTTTCAAGATGCCAATGCTCTCATTGATCGCATTGCAGAATTTCTAGCAGGTGAAATAACTAGATTGGAATTCGAAATTAAAAAATTTAGACATTTTCTACCTGCACCGTGGGATCAATGCAAGCAGCAATTAAACATTCATTGGAAGAGCGGTTTAGATCTTTCAAACTTAGAGATCTATCGGCTCATGGAATGCTACGAACTGAGCAAACTCAATGAGAATAAACCTGTCGAGAAGATTATTGAGACTTATGCCCAACTCCAACACAGCGCCGTTTTAATGAAGTATCTAGCAAGAGGTGCACCTGCTTTTCAAAATATTTTTATTAAAGACTGGTTCAAATATGGTCAGCTCTGTGAATTTTGGCATCAATATATTTAGCTATTCATTATTCAGGTAAATTTGGAGAGCAATTAAGATGGGAAGTACACCTTTACAATGCATTGAAGAAGCGCTTCAGAAGTTAGATCTCGCTAGACGTGAGCTAGAAGCAGCTACAGCAGAAGCTCAAACCCTCAGAACTGAACTGGATACGGTTAAAACAGAACTCAAAGAAGCTCAAACAGAATTTAAAAAGACTCAGACAGATTTAAAAGAAACCAGGCAGAATCTTAAAGATTTGCAGGCGGGTCTCAAGAAAGGTTCAGTTGTAGTTCAAAAGGCAGTAATGCTGAAGGGCAGAGATGAAAAGCATTGGATGAGGTTTGCAAAATCAGATAAAGTTAATCACCATTGCTTTGAAGTATGGAATAGCAATGATGACACTTGGCACGATGATATCCGAGTTAAAGCCACAACATTTCTAAAAGCACGAGATGATCATCACTGGATGGCTTGTCACTATGTTGATAGCAGAAACTATGATGTTTTTAGAGTATGGAAATCAGGTGATACTTGGCAGTCTACTGTGCGTGTCAAGGCTTCCACTCATCTAATTTAAACGATTAATTGGGTGGGATGATTTATATCATCGCTTGCCCACCCGATCGCTCTATTTTTTCTTTTTACCTTTTTTCTTGGATTTGTCGGAAGAGGATGAGCCGAAACCTGAAACTTCTTGTTTGGGTTTGGCTATCGCAGAAAAATCAATCACGGGGCGTTGAGCGGCTTCAAATCGGCGTTGGCGCAACTCTAGCTCGGAGACCATGCCTAGATCTAGCTGTACCGCCTCCCAATCGCCCGCGATCGTGTCATCCACTCGATTAGCAGCAAAGGCTCTTTCCATAACCGGGGCAGCTTCCACCGCCTTCAGGTCTAGCAATGCTGCAACCAGCATGCCGTTAAGCACTGGATTGTTTTTAGTAAACTGCTCTAGCTGATGGGCGATCGCGTTAATAGATTGCTCTCGTACTTCTGGATACTGCTGAGCAATTTTGACCAAAGCCTCAGATGCTGCGGTTCGTGCCCATACCCCATGCGTTTTATCTACCAAGTAATGGTTAACGGCTGGAATAGCAGCGGCTCCAATCATGCCCAACACTTCAGGCACTTCTTCACCGATCCAGTCATTGCCTTCTTCGTCTATCCAGTGGAGCAAACCTAGCAAAGGTTCGATCGCTGCCTCAGCCCGCAATTGACCAAGCGATCGCCAAGCGTGAATCGGTGCCCAAATCTCTAAACCTTCGGACTCTATTGTCCATAACTCTTCATCCGTAGCCATCCGAATCAAGTCTGGAATATGCTCTGGCCCTAGCCCTAAATCTTGGAGATAATTGGGCCATTCAGCCATCGACTTTCGACAATCACCAAAACTGAGGAGTTGATCAACGGGAGGAGCATAATTTGGGTTCATATCTTTCACCGGATGCTGGCTTGAATAGCTCTATTTTTAAGGTCAGCCGATTCAGAACTCAAGTTTTCTGGAGAGCGATCGCTCTTTTCTCGATTAGTCTAAACTCCAATTATGGGTTTTATATTTGCGATCCGGATATCACCTTGTTTGAGATCTCGGACGATGTAGCGTAATGCGAATTCACGTCGAAACCTTTACGGTTCACAAGCGATTCCCCCTCACCATCAGTCGAGGTACCACGGCTCAAACGACGAATGTCTGGGTGCGGGTGGAACAAGATGGCATTGCAGGTTGGGGGGAAGGTTCTCCCTTTTCAGTGGGGGAAACGCCGCAAACGACAGAGGCGATCGCTCTCGCTCAACAGTTGCAGCAGATAGCCCCCGCCTTGGAACCGTTCCATCCCCTCGATCGTCAGCAGATTGAACTGGTTTTACGGGAAGCTCAACTCCCTTCAGCGGCTCATGCGGCTTTAGATATCGCGTTACTAGATTGGCTGGGTCACAAAGTGCAGTTACCGCTGTGGCAGTTGTGGGGGTTGAATCGCGATCGCATTGTCCCGACATCCGTCACCATTGGCATTAATCCGCCAGAGGTAGCGCAGCAACGGGTTAAAGATTGGCTGCAACTTACTTCGGCAAAAGCTTTAAAGGTCAAACTGGGTAGCCCCGATGGTACTGATGCCGATCAAGCCATGTTAGTTGCTATTCGTGAGGTTGCACCACCGCAAATCAAGATCAGCATTGATGCCAATGGTGGCTGGAGTCTCACTAATGCGATCAAAATGAGTCAGTGGCTAGAGCAACAAGGCGTGACCTATATAGAGCAACCCCTCCGTCGAGGTCAGGAGCAAGACTTGCCAGAACTGTACGAGCGATCGCCTTTGCCGATTTTTGTGGATGAAAGCTGTTTTACGAGTCGAGATATTCCGCCCCTCAGCGATCGCGTTCATGGCATTAATATCAAGCTGATGAAGTCGGGTGGGTTGACCGAGGCAATGCGGATGGTGCATACAGCTCGCGCTTGTGGCCTCCAGATCATGTTTGGTTGTTATTCTGACAGTAGCTTGCTCAATACTGCTGCCGCTCAGCTCTCCGCCTACGCGGATTATTTAGATCTCGATAGTCACTTGAATCTGCTAGACGATCCATTTAAGGGTGCCACAATGCAGGATGGACGTTTACTGCCCAACGATTTGCCTGGTTTAGGAGTTCAACATGCGTCTCAGCCCTAAACATCGCGTCGCCATTCTGCTCCACGAGGGAATTCGCGGCTCTCAGGGGAAAACAGGGCTATCCCTCTTGCGCTACAGCGATGCCAACATTGTGGCAGTGATTGATCAACAGTGCGTCGGAGAATCCCTGCTCGACCTAACTGGCATTCATCGTTCTGCGCCCATCGTGGCGTTTGTTGCTGAGGCTCTAGCTTATAAGCCTGATGTTTTGGCGATCGGGATTGCGCCTTCGGGTGGCATTTTGCCAGAGGCTTGGCGACAAGAAATTCAACAGGCGATCGCGGCGGGTGTTTCTGTAGCAAATGGCCTGCATACGCCCTTGGCCCAAGACCCAGAACTCCAGGCGCTCCTCCGCACGGATCAGTGGATTTGGGATATGCGCCAAGAGCCAGCAGGCTTAACGGTGGGTAGCGGACAGGCGCGATTGCTGGATTGCTTGCGGGTGCTGCTAGTGGGCACCGACATGAGCGTGGGTAAGATGTCTACTGCCTTAGAACTCCACCAAACTGCGCTACAGCGGGGCTTGCGGGCTAAGTTCCTCGCTACGGGTCAGGCGGGCATGATGCTGGCAGGAGATGGGATTCCTCTAGATGCAATCCGGGTTGATTTTGCGGCTGGCGCTGTGGAACAGTTGATGCTGCGCTCAGGTACAGACCAAGACATTGTGTTTGTGGAAGGCCAGGGTTCGTTGCTGAACCCTGCTTCTACCGCGACTTTACCGTTGTTGCGTGGCTCTCAGCCCACCCATCTCGTGCTAGTGCATCGGGCAGGACAAACTCATATTCGCAATCTCCCACATGTGCTGATTCCACCATTACCGCAGGTGGTTGAGCTGTATGAAACTGTGGCAACCGCAGGAGGAGCTTTTGCACCTGCTAAAGTTGTGGCGATCGCCCTCAACACGGCTCACCTAGACACAGGCGCCGCAAAGCAAGCGATTGAGCAAACCCAACAAGAAACGGGCCTCCCTTGTACCGATCCAGTTAGGTTCCGCGCTGATTTATTGTTAGATGCAATTTTGGGCGATCGCTAATTGCCAGCAATGCGTTAATCCACCACGCGGATTAAACCCGTCTGCAAACCATCAAAAACGCGAGTAATTTGCTGTTGATCTTCTGCACTCAAAAAATTTTTTGCGAGCAGTGCTGACATGAAGCGGTTTTGCTCGGTACGACTAATGCGACGGGATGCCAAAATCCGATCAACAAGTTCCTGGATTGCCATGTTCACAAGATGACCCTGATGCAGATAACGATCTGAACTATTTTCTTCGTATAAGAATATTAGATTTTTATTGATTTTTAGCAATTTTATTCCAAGAACTTTATTGACTCGGCTCAGGCTCTTAAAACCTAAAGCTCTAGTAACTTAAGCTACCCAAAAGAGCACGCTTGTTCTCCTGTCAACCTCAACTTGTGACCCTTTCATCCCTCATCCCTCATCCCTCACTTTTCATCCCTCATCCCTCATCCCTCACTTTTCATCCCTCATCCCTCATCCTTCTTAATCCGTAGGGATTACCATTGACTCAGCCCTACAGAATCTTATAGAGTCGCGGAAGTAGGTCTAATTTCTCTGCCTTTAGAGGTGGTGCAACCGTTACAGCACCAAGCTTTCAGGCTAAAAAGTTAAGATATTTAAAGATACTTTACAGCTTCCTCACCATGCAAGTTACCCAAGCCAGCAGCATTGCTCCCCTATCTGGTCAGTATTGGCAGTGGCGGGGCCAACCAATCTACTATGTCCGAGCAGGCGAGCGATCGCCTCACCGTCCTCCATTGCTGTTGATCCACGGCTTTGGAGCCTCAACCTTCCATTGGCGCAAAAACGTGGCTGGGTTGAGTAACGATTTTGAAGTTTGGGCGATCGATTTGCTGGGCTTTGGGCGATCGGCAAAACCCAACTGGCAATATAGCGGCGAGCTGTGGCGAAACCAAATTCACGACTTCATCACCGAGATGATTGGCCAGCCAACGATTTTGGGAGGTAACTCTTTGGGAGGCTATGCGGCCTTGTCTGTGGCAGCCCAGCACCCTGAAGATGCCGCAGGTTTGGTTTTGTTTAACAGTGCTGGCCCCTTTAGCGATGCTCAGCCTGCCCCCAAGAAAGACCCGATCCGAGAAGTGTTTGGCAGCTTTGTGCAGTCATTGTTTCAGCAACCTTGGGCCAGCTATGTTGTGTTTCAATACACCCGCCAGCGTTCTGTGGTGCGCCAGACGTTGCAGAAGGTTTATCTCGATCAGGCTGCCATCACGGATGATTTGGTCGATGATATTTTGCGAGCAGCCAGTGACCCCGGTGCCGTAGATGTGTTTGCATCGGTCTTTAAGACGCCCCAAGGTGACAAGGTAGATGTCTTGCTGGGACAACTTCAGTGCCCTTTGCTGATGCTCTGGGGCGAGCATGACCCCTGGATGAACTCTAGAGCCCGCAGCGTCAAGTTCCGTCAACACTACCCGCAACTGACTGAGCATTTCCTGAATGCTGGGCATTGTCCCCATGACGAAGTACCGGATCAGGTCAACGATCTAATTCGATCCTGGGTTAATTCCCTTGCGAGTTAGCTTTCAACGGTGGCGATCGCTCTTTTTTCTGAAAGAAGGGCGATCGCTGCATCTAGAGAGGTCAACCAAAAGAGAGTAAAGAATTTGTAGAAGTTCTCCTGCTGCTTCCACCCATTCCCTAATAATGGATTGATTTTGTGAATGGAGGAGTGGGTTTATGCAATGGAGAGCGATCGCTTATCAGGTAGCGACTGTTGGCAGCGTTTTGGCAATCTGGGGACTACAACATGCTTCCGCCCAAGCCGCTTTGTTGGTTGGGAATACCGCAGGCAACAACGTTCTGATCTTTGATGAGCGTACAGGGAAACTAGGGGGTGAGTTTATTGCCGCCGGAAGTGGAGGTCTGATTAGCCCAGATGATCTCACTTTTGGCCCAGATGGCGATCTCTACGTCAGCAGCGGCGACAACTTTTTAGGGGCAATTCTGCGTTACGACGGCAAGACCGGACAGTTTCTCGGTCGCTTTGACCAAGGAGGTGCGCTAATTCGTCCCTACGGTTCAGCCTTTGGCCCAGATGGCAAGCTTTATATCAGCAGCTTCTTAACCGATCAAATTCTTCGATACGACGGCCAAACGGGAGCTTTTATTGATGTGTTTGCGGCAGGGAATGGCCAACCCAACGGATTGAATGGGCCTAACGATCTGGTATTTGATGCGGCTGGCAATCTCTATGTCACCACGCAAGGCAGTATTGCAGCTCCCGGTGATGGAGATGGCGACGGGGATGTAGAACCTGGTGAGATTGCGGCTAACTTTCCCGGTTTGCCCAGTCAAGTACTGCGCTTCACTAATAACAACGGTGTACTCAGCTCCACCCCGACTGTTTTTGCGGATCAACCACAACCGCTGCCTCTCAGTTTTGGCTTTGTGAGTTTCTTAGGGCTGGCGATCGCCCCTAACGGAGATCTGGCTACTACCGACTTCGCCAATGGTATCCGCAGCTATGACTTAGCCACAGGCGCACTCAAGTCAACGATTGCAACCAGCTACGCCACCTTCAACGACAACGGCCAGCCCCGCAGCAGCAACTTCATCGGCAACCTCACCTTCGCCCCCGACAACAAACTCTACACCGTGGGTTTTGACTCCCGGAACAACAACTTCGGAGCCATCCTCCGCTACGACGGCACTACAGGCCAACCTTTACCCAGCCCTGGCAACACCAATGCAGTCTTCGTTGCCACAAACTCCAACCTCAAGCGCCCGATCGGCATCACCTACGCCCCAATCAGTGTCCCTGAACCCACTACTGCGGTTGGTTTATTTGCCTTTGGCATTGCAATGACAGCCTTATCTTTGAGACGCGATCGCAAATCACCTAATACTTAAAACAAACAAGGCGATCGCTCTTTTTGTAAGGAGAAGGGCGATCGCTCTCTAACTATTGAGCCAGTCTCACTAAATCACTGGCAATTCATTATTCTGGGATTTAATAAAGCGGCAAACCTGTTTAGAGCATTTGAGCCTTGGGGAACACTGTGAGCTAGGCGCTAGAGCATCAACACAGAATTAGAACTCTAGGGACTTCAGTAGGCTTAGCACTCGCAAGGTTATGCAACAGAAAGGCACTATTAAGTATCTCCGCAAGAGTGAAGGGAGAATGGGGATGGGCTACATTGCTCCCGAATCTCCGATTCCTGACTATGGCAAGGATGTTGTATTTTTTGAAGGCGACTTGGAAGAATTAAATTTTGAGTTACTACAGAAAGGTATGGAACTGGGGTTTGTCTTAGAACAAAGGCAGACCAAAACTGGAGATATAGAATGGATTGCTCGTGATGTACGCAAATTTGTACCACCTCCTGAAAAAAGAGTTATTTCTATCCCAACTTCTACCAAGCCCAAGGCTAATCCAGAGTCTCCAGTAAATGTCCATCCTTTTTCATACAGAACCTTCTTGGAGAAATTAAGCGATTCCTTCAACTCAATAGGAAGAATCAATAACAGTGGTGAATTTGAAGATGCGGTCTTTTCACTTCTAAGGCTTCTTGGAATTCATTCCGTCTATCAATACAGTAGAGAATCACAGGCTGGAAAGGCTGATGGGTTCTTTATTCTAGAGAACTTAGCTGTCATGTATGATTGCACTCTGAGAGACTCCTTCGAAGAGTATAAGAAGGATCAAATCGAGAATTACATCAATAAGCTGAGCAATAAAGCACAACTAACAATTGAGACAAGAAGAGCTGACGGAGGGCGTGGATCGAAAACACTTCAGATCCAAGGTAAATCTCGTCAGGTCTGGATCATAACCAAAGGCAATACCCGCGAGCTTTTAGACTTTGATGGAATCAAGGTCAAAGAAGTAGCTATAAAAGATTTGATTACAATTGCAACTGAGCGTTGCTCAGAGCTTAGCTATGATGCCGAGTATCTTTCGAGCAAGTTAGTCAGGTTAGGGGCTTGAGCTGATAAGAGCTTTAGAACCATTCGAGATCGCTCATTCTGGGCGCTAGACTACTGGTCTGAAGAGAATGGTGCTGCTTACCCAGTTGCTAGAACTGCTACAGACATCACAGGTGAAGTTGCGATCGCCCTCACCTCCAAGTGCAAAGGAGCATTACAAACTCTCAAGAATTGCCCTAGCTGCGTGGAAATGAGGATGGTACAGGGAATACTTTCTACACCGTTTGGTCTTTTAGGGCACCTATAACACTAGCCAGCATCTAGTGTCTTAAGGTCAAATGTGTAAAACCCCTCGCAGCTGTTAAGGAATCATTATCACAATGGGCAAGACTGCCATCACAGACCGCTTGCGCTACAGATTCGACAACTTCATGTCCAGAGGTACCGTATCCCTCATTAGTGGACTGGCGTTGGTCTCTCTGGCATTTATCCTAGTGATGGCCTTTTTGGTGAGCTTGACAGGGATTGCGCCAGAAGGTGGCGATCGCCTCAGTCTCCCCGAAGCCGTCTGGGGAGTGTTGATGCGAACCTTAGATTCAGGTACAGTCGGCGGTGACACAGGCTGGGTTTTTCGCCTCACGATGCTGTTTGTCACCTTTGGCGGCATTTTTGTAGTCAGTACTCTGATTGGTCTGCTCAGTAGCGG
This sequence comes from Trichocoleus desertorum ATA4-8-CV12, assembly GCA_019358975.1. Lineage (NCBI taxonomy): Bacteria > Bacillati > Cyanobacteriota > Cyanophyceae > Leptolyngbyales > Trichocoleusaceae > Trichocoleus > Trichocoleus desertorum. The sequence continues at coordinate 269,106 of JAHHIL010000003.1, read as the reverse complement.
CATCGACACCAAGCTCGAAGACCTCCGCAAAGGGCGATCGCGGGTAATTGAAACCGACCATATCGTGATTTTGGGTTGGTCACTTCAAGTCTTCACGCTGGTCTCGGAACTAGCTTTGGCTAATGCCAATCGGCCCGACACCTGCATTGTCGTCCTGAGTGAAGAAGACAAAATGCAGATGGATATTGCCTTGGCAGATACATTGGGTAAACTGCCTCGGATTCGCCTAGTCTGTCGTACGGGTAGCCCTAGCAGCATGGCAGACCTAGGTATGGTGAATATTCAAACCGCCCGCTCCATCATTATTCTCAGTCCCCACAATCAACGAGCGGATACACAACTCGTTAAGACTCTGCTTGCCATTACTAATATTCCGCGATCGCTGCCTCAGCCTTATCACATTGTGGCCCAGGTTCAGAATCCCAAGAGCCTGGATGTCATTAACTTAGTAGGACAGAACGAAGTAGAAGTACTACTGACCAACGATTTAATTTCGCGCATCGTGGTGCAAACTTGTCGGCAATCGGGCTTGTCCCTTGTTTACATGGATCTGCTCGATTTCAGCGGCAACGAAATCTACTTCAGAACCGAGCCAACGCTGCAAGGACAGCCCTATGGTAAAGCGCTTCTGGCTTACAACGATTCCACGGTGATTGGGATTAAACATACTGATGGCACCATTCAGCTCAACCCCTCTGTAGAAACACCGCTCCAACCAGGCGAACACCTGATCTTGATTAGCGAAGATGACGATACCATGCGACTCTCTAGCTACTCGGAGCCGCCCATTAATCCACAAGTGATTCGGTTAAAGGAGCGTCAGCCTGCCGCAGCAGAGCACACCTTGATTTTGGGTTGGAACGATCGCGTGGTTGAAATTATTCAGCAGCTCGATCAATACGTTGCCCCTGGTTCTACAGTGAGTGTCACTCCAGGTTTTCCGGAAGCCGAGGTTGACCTCTCTGCGGAAACCCTCAAGTTGCAGCGACAAACGATGCACTATCGCTCCGGAGACCCCACCGAGCGGCGAGTCTTGGAGAGCTTGAACTTGACTCAATATGACCATGTTGTGGTCTTGTGCAATCCGGATCTCGATCCTGAGGAATCGGATGCCGAAACACTTGTCAGACTGCTACACCTGCGGGATATCGCGAATCGCCACAACCACGACTTCCAAATCGTCACAGAAATTCTGGATGTACGGAACCAAGCCTTAGCCCAGGTGGCACGGCCCGATGATTTTGTCATTAGTGAGCAGATTATCAGCCGGATGCTGGCTCAGGTCGCAGAACAGAAAGGCTTGAATGCTGTCTTTGCTGACCTTTTTAACCCAGAAGGTTCCGAGATTTATCTGAAGCCAGTGGATGACTATGTCGCGATCGCTCAACCTGTGAATTTCTACACCGTGGTTGAGGCAGCTAGACAACGAGGAGAATCGGCGATCGGTTACCGTTGCAAAGCCGATGCTAACAACGTGGCTAGAGCTTACGGTGTGGTAATCAATCCTAAAAAAGACCAACCCGTTACATTCTCTCCGCAAGATACGATTATTCTTTTGGCTGAGAGCTAGAAGTTGTGGGGTTGGGGAATTTGGGGCGATCAGAGGGGCGATCGCTTTTTGCTTCGTGGCGAGTCCAAACTGTAATGGTGATTCAGTAGTTGGCTAGCAGTACTCATTTACTGCTCATCGATACCCTCCCACATTTGGGAAAGCGGTAGTCGTTGTCCTGATGCAGCTTGTTGCAGCGATCGTCGTAAACTTGCCTTGACTTCCTCAGTAGAAGTATTGTCTGGGTCGCCAACTTGTTCTTCAGCCGATTCAGGATAGAGAATGATAATACGCACTTGTCCATGAGCAGCTCTTGGGATTGGCTGATTAAGGGACAAGTTCCCCTGTTCGTCTACAACACCTGTCACCTCGATCGCTTTCATCAGCCTACCCTTAACCTTCTATAAGATTTAGAATAACTGACACTCAAGAGCATTACACGCTATTCTGAGCAGATACTTGAGTTACTAATCACTTGTGTAAAATTCATTTAAGATACCGCGAACTTCATCAGCACTAATATCATCCCGATCCGACTTTGAGTAAATCGTTAGCAGTAGTACGCTCGCTGACGATTCAACTTGGTAAATCAAGCGATAGCCAGCACTTTTACCCTTCTGGATATCCCGGTTCTGAATCCTGACCTTAAAGACCCTATAGTCTTTACCGATGTTAGTGAGGCGATCGCCAATCAAGTTTCCAACCTGTATTTCTTGAATAACAGGTTGGATATCAAACCTAATATTTCGATAACGCTTTGCTAATTTGCGCAGATTTTGCTGGAACTCAGGAGTGAGCTCTATCTGCACAATGAATTTCCCATCTTGTTCCTCTATAGGTTCGGAGAATGTTTGGTCAGGTGGTTCGTTCTGCATATTTTTGATCTCAATTAACTGCTTGGCAAACTATTGATCAGCTTGACCTTTGGGTCATGTTGCCTCACCCAGGTTGATAGTCAACAGCAATTGTTAATAGAAAGGCTCCTAAGCGCTTAGCTTCTGCAACATTCAAATCACGAGGTATAACAACCTGTGCTAGGAAATCAGATCGCAGTGGACTAAGACAGCGTTAGTCCTCTATGAGTAATTAAACTTTCTCTTTTCCCTTCTGAAGAGGCTCGTGCTACTCTGTTGGACATTATTGTCATCTGGTGATTCTCATCTGGTACAGTAGTTAGTAAATTTGTACTTACTAGAAGCTTCGCTAGTGGTATACGTCAAGCGGGTAGAACTCTCTAATTTCAAATCTTTTGGTGGCACGACACCTGTTCCGTTGCTCCCTGGTTTTACAGTGGTTTCAGGGCCAAACGGATCGGGGAAGTCTAATATTCTGGATGCACTACTGTTTGCCTTGGGTCTGTCTAGTTCCAAAGGAATGCGGGCTGAGCGTTTACCTGATTTGGTCAACAACCAACAGACGGCACGGGGACGTTCTACGGTTGAAGCGAGTGTCACTGTCACTTTTGATCTAGAAGGCGAACTCTCGAACCTAGCGGCTGAGAACCCTAACTCGGAGAACAAGTTTAAGTTACAAAGTTCGGAGTCGAGTGATTGGACAGTGACGCGGAAGCTCCGGGTGACGCAGCAAGGCACCTACACTTCCAACTACTACATCAACGGGGAACCTTGCACCCTTACCGAACTGCACGAGCATCTGAATCGGTTGCGGATTTACCCGGAAGGCTACAATGTGGTGCTCCAGGGGGATGTGACCAGCATCATTTCTATGAACCCTCGTGAACGTCGCGCCATCATTGATGAGCTGGCTGGGGTAGCCTCTTTTGATCGCAAGATTATTCAAGCCAAAGACAAGCTTGACGCGGTTAAAGAACGGGAGGATCGCTTTCGCATTGTCGAAAATGAATTAGTAGTGCAGCGCGATCGCTTGGCGCAAGACCGCGTTAAAGCTGAGAAATATCAGAAATTACGCAAAGACCTGCAAGCCAAAGAACAGTGGGAAGGCGTGTTGGCTTGGCGGACACAACAGCGGCAAGCACAGCAACTGCACCAGCAAATTGAAGCAGGCGATCGCCAGACTACAGAGCTAGCTGCCCAACTGACTACGGTTGCGGCTGAAGTGCTACAAGCCACGACAGAACTAGAAGAACTCAACAGTCGAGTTAAAGCTTTGGGGGAGGAAGAACAACTCGCCCTGCAAGCCACCCTTGCCACTCGTGAAGCTGAGCTACGGCAACTGCAACGACAACAACAGGATTTAACCAAAGCGAGTCAAGAAACAGCGGCTAGTCTGACCAGAACACAGCAGGAAATCCAGGAGAATCTAAAGACTCTGGAGAACTTGGCTCAGCAACAAACCGCAGGAATGCAGAGTCTAGCCCCTCTACAAAAGGCGCGAGATGAGGCTGAGCGTGCCTTAAATCAGAATCGTGAAGCGGCCAGCACGATCGCCTCGGCTTCGGAAGCTTGGGTACAGCAACAAACCAGCCTGCACCAACAAATCGACACGCTGCTGCAAAGCTTGGAACCCCAGCGCACTGAGCAAGCGCGGTTGCGGGAACGAACCACCCAACTAGAGCGGCAAATTCAAGAACAAACGCAGTTATTAGAGGCGGTGACTCAAGAGATCGCGGAGAAGGAAGCGATCGCCACTCAACAAAGCGAAACCCGCGATCGTTTAGCCCAGCAAGTGCAGGAGCTTGCTCAAGCCGTCGCGAATGTTGAGCAAAATCTGCAAATTCAAAAAGACACCGAAACTCGTCTCTTGCAAGAGCAGCGGGAGAAGCATCGCCGCCTAGACAAACTAGAAGCCCAAGCTCAAGCAGCCCAGGAATCTCAGGGGACTCATGCCACAAGGCTGATTCTGCAAACGGGAATGCCCGGAGTCTGCGGTTTAGTGGCGCAACTGGGTCGGGTGGAGCCACAGTATCAGTTGGCGCTAGAAACGGCGGCGGGTGGTCGCTTAGGTCAGTTAGTCGTAGAAGATGATGCGGTGGCGGCGGCTGGGATTGAGCTGCTGAAGCAAAAACGCGCTGGACGAGCCACCTTTCTACCGCTGAACAAAATTCAAGCTCCCCGGATTTCTAGCGCACCTTGGGAACGGGTTGGCTCTGGCTTTGTGGACTACGCTGTGAACTTGATCGAGTGCGATCCGCGTTATCTCGATGTGTTTGCCTATGTGTTTGGCTACACCGTGGTCTTCGAAACTCTAAACGATGCCCGCCGCTATATCGGCAAGCACCGCATGGTGACGCTAGATGGCGAATTGTTAGAAACCAGCGGCGCGATGAGCGGGGGTAGTAGCGATAGCCGTTACGCCATCCATTTTGGGAAGGCTGACCCCACCGAATCAGCCGAGATTGTCGAGCTAAAAAAACGCTTACAAGAGATCGATCGCATCCTCAACCGTTGCACCAATGAGATCGCCAAAGCCTCTGTCTTGGCAAAGCAGCGATCGCAAGAACTAATTGAAGCTCGCCAAGCTTACCGGGAAAACCAACTGCAAGTGGAGCAGGTACAAAAAGAGCTAAAGAGCCTGACTCAGCAGCGATCGCAACTGGAAACCCAACTCCAGCAAAACTCGCAAGAGCTAACCACGGCTCAAACCAGGTTACAAACTCTAGAAACCGCGATTCCCGCCCAGGAAGCACAACTGCAAGCGTGGCGGCAAACTCTGGCTGAGCTAGAGCAATCCCAAACTCATAGTGAGTGGCAGCAAATTCAGGTGGCGATTCGGGCTCAAGAAGCACAACTGCATGAGCGAGAGTTAGCGTTGCGGGCTGCGGAGCAACGACTGAAAGACCTAGAAAATCAACAACAACGATTGCAAGAAAAGGTGCAACAAGGCCAAACCCGCCTGCAAGAGTTCCGCACACAGCAAGAGGCTCAAGTAAATCAGCAAGCTACCTTGAGCGAACAACGAGCCACGCTGGAACAGCAGATTGCCCAAACTCAAGCTGAACTGGCGACCTTAGAGAAAACCTTGGGAGTTTCCAAGCAAGCCCGCGATCGCCTGGAGCGACAACTGCGCGAACGGCAAACTGCGCAACAACAGCTAGAGTGGCAACGGCAAAAACTGCAAGAAACTCTCCTGGCTCAACGGCAACAGTTGGTAGAACTGCAACAACAACTGACCGAACAACAAGCAGAACTGCCCGATCCATTACCTGAACTGCCCGAAAATCTGGGTTTAGAGCAATTGCAGCAAGAGTTGCGATCGCTGCAAAAGCGGATTCAGGCAATGGAGCCTGTCAACATGCTGGCGCTAGAAGAGTACGATCGCACCCAAACCCGACTAGAAGAACTAACGCAAAAGCTAACCATCCTGGAAGAAGAGCGCACCGAACTACTTCTCCGCATTGAAAATTTCACGACTCTGCGGCAGCGAGCCTTTAAGGAAGCCTTTGATGCAGTGAATGCCAACTTCCAAGTCATCTTTGCCGAACTCTCCGATGGAGACGGGCATTTGCAATTGGACGATCACCAAGATCCATTTAATAGTGGACTAAATCTAGTCGCGCACCCGAAAGGTAAACCTGTGCAACGCCTCGCCTCGATGTCGGGGGGTGAAAAATCCTTAACTGCACTTAGTTTCATCTTTGCTCTACAACGCTACCGTCCCTCGCCGTTCTACGCTTTCGACGAGGTGGACATGTTCTTGGATGGAGCAAACGTGGAGCGATTAGCTAGAATGATTAGGCAACAGGCCCAACAAGCGCAGTTTATTGTGGTGAGTCTTCGCCGTCCTATGATTGAGTCTGCTGAGCGTACGATTGGTGTTACCCAAGCTCGTGGGGCGCATACTCAAGTGATAGGCATTAAACTAGAGCCTCAAAGTGCCTCGGTATGATTTAGTAATATTGATACTTAGTAGCTAGGATTCACGATCAGGACTCGGACATAATGACATCTGACAAAATCTGGCAACGCTCCGATCTCCTTGGCACTCAAGTGATTACCCGCGATACAGGTAAGCGTTTGGGAGTCGTCAGTCAGTTGTGGGTGGACGTAGATCGGCGAGAAGTCGTCGCGCTCGGTCTTCGAGAAAACCTGCTTTCCGGTGTCCTAGGCAATATGCCTCAGTTTATGAGCTTGAACAGCATTCGTCAGATTGGGGATGTGGCCCTTGTTGATAACGACACCGCACTTGACGACATCAATATTGATGGCTATAGCACCCTGATCAACAGCGAAGTGATTACAGAAACGGGTGAAATGCTGGGTCGGGTCCGCGGTTTCCGGTTCAACGTTGAGGATGGCAAAGTTTATTCTCTAATTATTGCCTCCTTAGGGGTGCCGCTGATTCCTGATCAAGTCGTCAGCACCTACGAGTTACCGATTGAAGAAATTGTCAGTAGTGGTCCCGATCGCCTGATTGTCTTTGAAGGGGCAGAAGAGCGAGTCACACAACTCACCGTGGGTCTGTTAGAGCGAATTGGGATTGGCCGTGCCCCTTGGGAGCGCGAGGAAGAGGAAGACTACATTCTGCCTACCACTCCGGCTGAAAATCAACTGGGCAGCGGCGTACGGATTCCTACCATGCAGCAACCCCTGCGGACGCCTCAGCCCGTGGTAGAAGAAGCTTGGAGTGAAGACGACTGGGGAGGTCAACCCGCTCCCAAGCAACTGCGCCAGCAACGCCAAGTCGAGCCTGCTTATTATGATGAGGAAGACAACTGGAGCGAAGCCACTGATCGCGATCGCTATACCTCCAGCTACGATGATGCCTACGAAGATGATTTCGCAGGCACCTACGAAGAAGAGCTAGTAGAAGATGCCTGGGCAGATGATAAGCCCTACAAGCCTCAAAAGCTAAACATTCCAGAAAAAACCAAAGCGCCTGAGTACGAAGAAGAAGGATTCTAAGCACCTACTGAATCTCATTGCTCTCAGGGTTCGTTAATACAATGCAAGGGAAGCTAGCGATCGCTGGCTTCTTTTTGTGTGCGCCGTTTTGGAAACAAACTGGTCATGGGTAAACCAGTGGCTAACAGGCCCAACAATCCCAAACCGTTGAGAATTGGGTAGATTCCGCTTAAACCCAAGATCTCTCCGTTGTGAATGCTGAGGATAGTTGGGGCGATCGCACCTTGCTGAAACCATTCCACCAAGATGGTGTAAGCCATGCCAGTCAGTACCGTCAGCAATAAGGGCAGAGCCAAAACTAAAGCAATCTTGCGGTGATATTGCCGCACCAAACGATTGAAGCGATTCATGGGCATCTCACTCGTAATAGAGGGAAAGGGCTATAGGGTGAAAGATGTTCAACCTGCTTGTACTTTAACTTTCACAAGGTACTAGTATCCAGATGCCAGGAATGCCAAAATGATCCATACGTTTTTTACCTTGAGACGGATCATGACCATTCTTCCTACGCTACAAAGCGCTTTCGAGCAAGGCCGTGCGCTCAAAATTATCAGCGGTTTGCATAATTTTGATGCAGAGAATGTTTTAGCAGTGGCTAAAGCGGCTGAACTGGGTGGCGCGACGTTCGTTGATATCGCTGCTGATCCTGAACTCGTGCGCCAAGTGCGTCAAGCTATCAGCCTCCCGATTTGCGTTTCTGCGGTTGAACCTGAGCAATTTGTGGCCGCAGTCGAAGCGGGTGCTGACTTGATTGAAATTGGCAACTTTGATAGCTTCTACGCTCAAGGTCGTCGTTTTGAAGCAGAGGAAGTGCTGGCCCTAACCAAAGCAACTCGCGCGCTCCTCCCCCACATCACCTTGTCTGTGACGGTGCCTCACATTCTGCCCCTCGACCAGCAAGTGCAACTCGCTGAAGAATTGGTGAAAGCTGGCGCAGACATCATCCAAACGGAAGGCGGCACCAGCAGCGCTCCCGCTCACCCTGGCACCTTGGGCTTGATTGAGAAAGCAGCTCCCACCCTAGCAGCCGCCGCAGAAATTTCTCGTGCCGTGAGCGTTCCGGTTCTGTGTGCGTCTGGTTTATCTAGCATCACTGCACCTCTGGCGATCGCGGCTGGAGCAGCGGGTGTGGGCGTGGGTTCTGCCGTTAACCAGCTCAACAGCGAAGTTGCCATGATTGCGGTGGTTCGCAGCTTGGTAGAATCGCTTGCTACTGTAAGCCGCGCTCAAGTAACTGTGTAGGCGCGATCGCAACTGCGAGACCTAGCCCCCAGCCCCTTCCCTCGTAGGGAAGGGGAGCAAATTCTCGGAAAAGAGGTCATTATTTTTGTAGTGCTCATTAACCTGAGTCTAGAAGTGTAGACTTCTCATCCCTCTTATGAAACTGAAGACCCTGGCGAGTGCCTCTGTGCTAATTGCCCTGGGAGCCACCGCAGTGATTTATGTGCCTAGAGCGATTCGGCAAGGGCAAGTGAAAGAGTTGCTGGCGACAAAGCAATGCCAAGGCTGCAATCTGAGCGGCACGAACCTTCAGGGCTTAGATTTAACTGGCGTAAATTTGGCAGGCGCTAACTTAGCAAGCGCAAATCTCCAAGGTGCGAGTTTGGGCAATGCCAATCTGGAACGGGCGAATCTGGAAAAGGCCAATCTGGAACGAGCTAATTTAGGATGCACGGCACTCAAGTTTAATCTCCGAGCCGATGAAGACAGTGCTGATGTCAGCTTGAATATGGAATCGAGTGATACTGCTGCTGACCCCAACCGCACGCTGCTGAACTTTAATCTCAACGCCAATCCAGACGGAGCTACCCTTCGCTTCAATTTAGGTGGCTGTGCCAATCTCGAAGGCGCAAATCTCAAAGGAGCCACCCTACCCGACGGTTCCGTGAAGTTGTAGCGATCGCCCCTTAGGTATTTAGGAGAGCGATCGCCCCCAATCTGTACTGCTTCAGTTCTATGTTTTGGCAGTTCTTGAAAGTTGATCGCTTAGGGACAAAAGGTGCAAAGTCTTATGTTAGTGACCTACGATCAAATTAGAAGTCGAGTTTTATGAGGTCTGTTCCGAATGCCAGAACAGTTAGAAGAACGGGTAGCTTATTTAGAAGCTGAAGTTTCACGACTTAAAAGCAAAGTGGAGAATGGTATATCCTCTAAACCTTGGTGGGAGCAAATTGTTGGAGCATTTGCTGACAACGCAACCTATGATGAAGCGATGCAATTGGGACGCGAGTACCGTGACTCCCTCCGTCCAAGTTCTCTACAGCCAGCCGACGGGTAGAGGCGATCGCACTGGTGAATCGAGCAGTTTTACTAACTCGGAACAGTGCTGACTTTGGACAAATCTCTGGTTTATCGATTGAAGACTGGACCTAAAGATTTTTGCCTCTTGTTAGTAGTACAGAGGCTTGATGAGCGATCGCCCCTTAGGTATTTGGAAGAGCGATCGCATTAAGACCTAACCCCCCAACCCCTTTCCCTGCGAGGGAATGAGGAGTTAGAAGATTTTTCGGGGAGGGGGCAGCGGAGTTTTTAGTAAAACCCAATCGAAATAGAGAATCAGCAGTTGCATTTTCAGGTAGTTGCTGGAGTGTTTGAGGTTGCGATCGCTAAATGCCCATTCCCAAAGCTTCTTGAGCAGCAGGCCCAAAACAACTTCAGCAGATTTCCGCAGGGTTAGGTAAACAAAACTTTCAACCATTGCCGTGACCTCGATTAACTTGTTGAAGTCACTGTCTCAATTTCTTTTAGTAGCTATTCATTGCACATAAGCTGACTTGGGCTGACTTGGCGTGACTTAAGTCCAAACTTGCTAAGAGGCTTTGGCTACACTGGCCTTAATGTGATTGCAAAACCCGCGAATGCCGTTTCCTCGTGAATTTCTGGCCCAGATCGCCCGTGAGAAAGAACTGTCTTTAGGTGAAACTGAGGTATTGACGGAGCTGTTTGGAAGCAACAAGAGTCGGCAAGAAGTTGCAGATAGCTTGCATATCTCTGACAGTGCGCTGAGCACCAGACTCGGCAAGATTTATGGAAAATTCGCGATTGGGGGACGCGGCCCCGTCAAACTACAAAAGCTACAAGATTATTTGATTGAGCAATTTCAAAAATGGAAGCCTGCTGGCAACACTCAACCAAATGAGGCAGGTAATGATGTTGATGCTCTGGTGCAAGCGGTGCGGGAGCAGATTAAGCCACTGATCAAAGAGCGCTGCGGGACGATGCGGGTGCTGGATATGACTCACCCAGTGGCGCTAACAGGAGAGCAGGGGATTTATACCAACGTCAATATTTTGGAGAAGATTACGGGACGTAGGCGGTTAGGGATTGAGGAGTTGTTGCAAGGGTGTGATCTCGAAGAGTTCGATCGCTTTGGCTTGAGTCGAGTGGCTGAAAAACGAGTGCCAGGATTAGAAGCGGTTGAACGCTATTCAAAATTGATGGTGTTGGGCAAACCAGGAGCAGGAAAGAGTACTTTTTTGAAATACCTTGCGATGCAATGTATTGAGAGCAACTTTCAAGCTGATCGCATTCCCGTCTTTATTACTCTCAAGGATTTTGCAGAAGATGAGGATCAACTAGATTTATTGGCCTACCTAGAGCGATTGATAGCAGATGTTCATACCAACACGAATAATTCCTCATCTCAACAATACAATTCGGCATTCTTTCAAGCATTCATTTGTCAAGGAAAATTTTTAATTCTGTTAGATGGTTTGGATGAGGTACGGGAGGAAGACACAACGCGAATTCTAAGACAAATTCGAGAATTTGTTGAGCAGTTTTACGCAAATCAATTTGTAGTCACGTGTCGAATCGCTGCCAAAGAATACACATTTCAGCAGTTTACGGAAGTGGAAGTCGCAGATTTTAATGATAAACAGATTTATACTTTTGTTGAAAATTGGTTCAGGTGCCGAGAGCCTAAAAATGCTGAGGATTTAACAAGAAAGCTAATTGAGAAGCTGGAAGAGTATAAGCCAATTAAAGAGTTAGCTACCAATCCACTACTACTAACGCTTTTATGTTTAGAATTTGAAGAATTACTAGAATTCCCGAATAATCGAGCTGAGTTATATGAGCGAGGATTAGGAGTTTTATTAAGTAAATGGGATACTAGTCGCCGCATTGAGCGTGACCAAGTTTACAAACAGCTATCACTGAAGCGCAAGGAAGATTTGCTTAGCCAAGTTGCACTCACTACTTTTCAGCAGAAGGATTATTTCTTCAAGAAAAAAACTGTCGAAATCTATATTGCTGACTACATTAGCAATTTACCTGATGCTCAAACAGATCCAGAAGCGTTGCTACTCAACAGTGAAGCGGTATTAAAATCAATTGAGAGCCAGCATGGGCTCTTGGCAGAGCGAGCGAAAGGAATTTATTCTTTTTCTCACTTAACCTTTCAAGAGTACTTCGCAGCAAGAGAGATTGTCTCTGGCAATTCATATGACCAATTAATCACTCACATCACTGAAAGACGGTGGCGGGAAGTTTTTTTACTTTCTACAGGCATGATGAGAAAAGCTGATGACTGGCTTAAATGCATGAAAAAAAGAATCGATGCTTTAATTGCTCAAGAAGACCAACTTCAAGCTTTTCTTTTCTGGATTAATAGAAAATCTTTTTCCTTCAATAACACTCTAAAACCAGCTGCTGTCCGATTTTTTTATTTCAAAATAGGTTTCGGTAGTGGAGTTGCATATAACTTACCTGACGACCTTAATTCATTTCTAAGATACCCCAAGCGAATTGACAAAAACCTTCGATCTATTCATGATATTTCTTCTAGGCTAATTTTTGAGCATTCTCTTAGTCATGCTTTAAGGCTAGCTAGTACTTTGGAAAGCAGATATTCAAACATCAAGAAGAGGAATTCAGAATCTTATATTGTTCCTCCTGAAAAAGGTTTATATATAGCCCTTGAGACTGCTTGCGAACTCGATCCTGACATTGGGAGATTATTACCTAAATTAGATAAAGAACTTTGTAACTTTTCTAGAAACGGTAAAGTCAGTATTGAGTTTCTCAACTGGTGGTGGACTAATGGCAACCATTGGTTCAATGAATTAAAAAGTTTAATAGCAGAACACTGTAATATCGGGCATGACTGGCACTTTAGCGATGAGCAACAACAGCTAATACATGATTATCGCGATGCGAACGAGTTATTGGTTGATTGCCTCAACAGCGATTGCTACGTCAGTCGAGAAGTGCGGCAAGAAATTGAAGATACGTTACTTCTACCGATCGCGGAAATTGAGAAGTACAAAGTCGCAAAAGCTTCTTAACAAAGCGACTAAGGGTACAGACCCGCTTCATGCCTGTGATAGAAGCCCCTAACGCGATCGCTCAGCCATAATTCTCTCTACAAACCGTAAAGCTGAGTATGAGACGCCATGCCAAGAGAAGTCACCGATGCCGAGGGGATTACCTGGAGCTGTATTCAAGCTTATGCAGGGCTTTCCCAAAATGCCGAGAAACAGGAAGCCGCGCAAATTAACGAAGACAAAGACACCTATCGAGTCGTCTGTACTCCGAGCGGTGGAGCGCAATCAGTACGGCTAGAGCTACAAGGCGACTGGGAAAACTCCTACTCCGATGACCAGTTGCTGAAAGAGATTCAAACTCAGCAAGCCGAAGCCTAGCTCTAGCATTTGACTGGAGCAAGAACCATCACTGAACCGACGACAGCATCTCTCGCACCGCGATCGCACAATTGGGGAAGGCTAGCGGAGCCACATTCATCGCCTCTGCCAAAATTAACTCTTGCTGATAACCGCTAGAACTGGGCGAACGAAACACATGCAATTGGCGATCGTTAATATCCAGCACCCAGTAGTCAGGAATGCCCGATTGAGCATAGAGGAGTGCTTTAGTCTTCAGGTCACGCTGAAGCGTTGTATCCGCTACCTCAATCACTAAATACACATCCGATGGTCTGGGGTGATGATCTTCGTAATAGTGCGAGTTAAGCTTGACAACCGCAATATCTGGCTCTGGCTCAGAATAGTTATCTAGCTGGATTGGGTCTTGCAGCCGCAATAACACTTGATGCCCTAAGCAGCTTCGCAACAATAATTCAACGCGAGTCACTGCCGCACTGTGGGCGGTTCCTTTCGCTGCCATCCGAACAATTTGCCCTGCAATTAATTCAACCCGTTCCTCAGCATCCAGAATCCCGGTTTCTGTCATCCGGTGATAGTCTTGCACCGTTAATAAGCGAAGCTCCAGAACCATACAATTCGCGAGGGTGGTTTCACTTTTAGTTTAGCCTTGGCAAGCTCCATAAAGGCGATCGCTGATCTACCCTGAAAAGCATAGAGGGTGTGAGGGAGAATGCTATGAGCCAGAAGCAACCATTTGAGATTGACATCGCGCTCGCACAGATTTGGCAAGCTGTAGAACCCTTCCCAAAAGCAGCTTTGTTTGAACTTGCTGAAGAGGGCTACAACTCCGTCTTTGAGTTGCTAATCGCTTGCATGATCTCGATTCGCACCCGTGACGAAACAACCTTACCTGTGTCTCGCCGCCTGTTTCAGCAAGCTCGGACTCCTGCTGAAGTCAGCCAACTCACGATTGCCGAAATTGACCAACTCATCAGCGACTCCACTTTTCACGAAGGCAAAGCGCCCCAAATTCACGCGATCGCCCAACAAGCGGTAGAAGAACATAATGGCGTTCTCCCCTGCGACCTCAACACCTTGCTTTCTTTTAATGGCGTTGGCCCTAAATGCGCTCATCTGGTTTTGGGCATTGCTGGCAATCAGCCTTACATCAGTGTGGATATTCACGTCCATCGCGTTACCAATCGCTGGGGCTACGTCCACACCCGCACTCCAGAGAAAACTTTGGCGGCGCTAGAGAAGCAATTACCCTCTGACTACTGGATTGAAATCAATCGATTACTGGTGCCCTTTGGCAAACATATTTGTACAGGCGATCGCCCTCGTTGTTCTACTTGTCCAGTCCTGGAGATGTGTCAGCAAGTTGAAGTTGAGAGCCATCGTTAACTTGCCGCCATTTTCGCCCCCTAGTCCCCCAAAATCGCAGGGCTGTTTCATACAACGAAAGCGTTCCGAACCAGGCCTCCCTAGCCCCCCAAATTTGGGGGGAACAAGAGTCAAAGTCCCCCAGAATAAAGCCCTATCGGGCATCCCAGAAGGGGGGATTTAGGGGGCTTGCAGATTGATAAGCGTGACACATTCCTTTGAGAGTAGCTGAAAAAACTAGCCATAACAAAACTCCCCCACCTTGCGGCAGAGGAGTTCGTTTGACCTATACAGCTAACGCGAGAGTCAATCGGTAAAGATTAACCGAACTTGCTAGCAGTGGAGGCGATGAGGAAAGCAGCGTAGGTGAGGACGTAGCCAACCGTGAAGTGGATTAGACCAGTCAACCAGCCTTGAACGATGGATAGAGCAACAGGCTTATCTTTCCAGCGAACCAGGTTAGCTAGAGGAGTACGCTCGTGCGCCCAAACCAAGGTTTCGATCAATTCTTGCCAGTAACCTCTCCAGGAGATCAAGAACATGAAACCAGTTGCCCAAACCAGGTGTCCAAAGAGGAACATCCACGACCAGACTGCTAGGTTGTTCATGCCATAGGGGTTGTACCCATTGATCAACTGAGCAGAGTTCAGCCAGAGGTAATCGCGCAGCCAGCCCATGAGGTAAGTAGAAGACTCATTAAACTGAGCTACGTTACCCTGCCATACAGCCAGATGCTTCCAGTGCCAGTAGAAGGTAACCCAACCCAGGGTGTTCAGCATCCAGAAAACAGCAAGGTAGAACGACTGTTCCCAAGCAGAGGTTTGGCAAGTGCCGCCCCGTCCGGGACCGTCGCAAGGGAAGGTAAAGCCAAAGTCCTTTTTATCGGGCATCAGCTTAGTACCGCGAGCATCCAACGCACCCTTGACGCAAATCAGGGTCGTAACGTGCAGACCCAGAGCGATCGCATGGTGAACTAGGAAGTCGCCAGGACCGATGGTCAAGAAGAGGGAGTTGGTGCCGCTGTTGATGGCATCGAGCCAACCAGGTAGGTAAGTAGCGCCAGCATTGGAAGCAACACTATCTGCATTGGATAGCAGAGTGTTGAAGCCATAGAGAGCCTTACCGTGAGAAGCCTGAATGAACTGAGCGAATACAGGCTCAATCAGGATTTGCTTTTCAGGAGTACCGAAAGCAACTACTACGTCGTTGTGGACGTATAGACCCAGGGTGTGGAAGCCCAGGAAGAGAGAAACCCAGCTCAGGTGAGAGATGATTGCTTCTTTGTGACGGAGGACGCGATCGAGCACGTTGCCTTTGTTCTGATCTGGATCGTAGTCACGAACCCAGAAGATAGCGCCGTGAGCGAACGCACCAATCATGAAGAAGCCTGCAATGTACTGGTGATGGGTGTACAGAGCCGCCTGAGTGGTGAAGTCCTTAGCCATGAAGGCGTAAGGAGGCATCGCATACATGTGCTGCGCCACCAGAGAAAGCACGGTTCCTAGCGCTGCCAGGTGAATGCCTAATTGGAAGTGCAGAGAGTTGTTGTAGGTGTCGTACAAGCCTTGGTGAGGCAAGTTACCTTGACCTTCAGTTCTAGCGCCAAAGAAGTTCTTGGCATTCAGCATGTCTTTGATGTTGTGACCAATACCGAAGTTGGTGCGGTACTGGTGACCCGCAATGATGAAAATCACTGCGATCGCTAGGTGGTGGTGAGCCATATCAGTCAGCCACAAGGACTGAGTCTGAGGATGGAAGCCACCCAAGAAAGTCAGAATTGCGTTACCCGCACCTTCGGAGGTACCAAACAAGTGCTGAGCACTGTCTGGATTTTCTGCATAAACACCCCAGTTACCTGTGAAGAAGGGACGCAGACCTTCTGGGTGAGGCAGAGTGGTCAAGAAGTTATCCCAACCCACGTGCTGTCCACGAGATTCGGGGATTGCAACGTGAACCAAGTGACCAGTCCAAGCCAGAGAGCTAACACCGAACAAACCAGCCAGGTGGTGGTTCAGGCGAGATTCAGCATTCTTGAACCAAGAGAGGCTAGGACGGAACTTGGGCTGGAGGTGCAACCAACCTGCGAACAAGAAGATCGCAGAGAGAATGAGTAGGAACACGGAACCTTGGTAAAGGTCGCCGTTAGTACGCATCCCGATGGTGTACCACCAGTGGTAAACCCCAGAGTAAGCAACGTTAACCGGGCCAGAAGCGCCACCTTGAGTGAACGCATCAATGGCAGGTTGGCCAAAGTGAGGGTCCCAAATCGCGTGAGCAATGGGACGGACATTGAGTGGATCTTTGATCCAGGTTTCGAAGTTACCTTGCCAGGCGACGTGGAACAGGAGGCTAGAAGTCCACAGGAAGATGATTGCCAAGTGACCGAAGTGGGAAGCGAAAATCTTTTGGTAAAGATTTTCCTCTGTCATGCCGTCATGGCTTTCAAAGTCGTGAGCCGTCGCGATCCCGTACCAAATCCGACGTGTGGTCGGATCTTGAGCGAGGTCCTGGCTAAATTTAGGGAATTTAGTTGCCATAGTTTTAGGGTGTCCTCCTCGCCCTTATCCTATCGAAATTGATCGAGCTAGGAAGAATGCCCAGGTTGTGGCAATTCCTCCCAGGAGGAAGTGAGCTACCCCTACCGCACGACCTTGAATGATGCTCAAAGCACGAGGCTGGATAGAAGGAGCCACTTTCAGTTTGTTGTGAGCCCAAACAATAGACTCAATCAGTTCTTGCCAGTAGCCGCGACCGCTGAACAGGAACATCAGGCTGAATGCCCAAACAAAGTGAGCGCCGAGGAACAGCAAGCCATAAGCAGACAGTGCTGTACCGTAGGACTGAATGACCTGAGAAGCTTGTGCCCAGAGGAAGTCACGCAACCAGCCGTTGATCGTGATTGCACTTTGAGCAAAGTTGCCACCCGTGACATGAGACACGGTGCCATCAGGATTCACAGTACCCCACACATCCGATTGCATTTTCCAGCTGAAGTGGAAGATAGCAATGGAGAGAGAGTTGTACATCCAGAACAAACCTAGGAAGACATGGTCCCAACCAGAAACCTGGCAGGTGCCGCCACGACCAGGACCGTCGCAAGGGAAACGGAAGCCTAGGTTGGCTTTGTCAGGAACTAGGCGAGATCCGCGAGCGAATAGTACGCCCTTGAGCAGGATCAAGACAGTCACGTGGATTGTGAACGCATGGATGTGGTGAACCATGAAGTCCGCCGTACCCAATGCGATTGGCATCATTGCGACCTTGCCGCCGACAGCAACAGCCCCACCACCAAACGCATAACTAGCTGGAGCCAGCGCGTTGGGAGCAGTACCACCTGGAGCTAAGGTGTGAACATTTTGGATCCACTGAGCAAAGATAGGCTGCAACTGAATTGCAGAATCCGAGAACATATCTTGAGGACGACCCAAAGCCCGCATCGTGTCGTTATGAACGTACAGACCGAAGCTGTGGAGGCCCAAGAAAATGCACACCCAGTTGAGGTGAGAAATGATGGCATCCCGATGACGCAGGACACGATCTAGGAGGTTGTTTTGATTTACGACTGGGTCGTAGTCACGCACCATGAAGATTGCAGCGTGAGCAGCTCCACCGACGATGAAGAAGCCACCGATCCACATGTGGTGAGTAAAGATTGAAAGCTGCGTCGCGTAATCCGTCGCCATGTAGGGGTACGGAGGCATCGCATACATGTGCTGAGCCACGATGATGCTCAAGGAACCAACCATTGCTAGGTTGATTGACAGTTGAGCGTGCCAAGAAGTGGTCAGGTTTTCGTAAAGACCCTTGTGGCCTTCGCCAGTAAAGGGACCCTTATGGTTTTCGAGAATGGTCTTGATGCTGTGGCCGATACCCCAGTTGGTGCGGTACTGGTGACCAGCAATCAAGAACAGAACTGCGATCGCCAAATGGTGATGGGCAGTATCAGTCAGCCATAAACCACCTGTCACTGGATTCAGACCGCCTTTGAAGGTCAGGAAGTCTGCATACTCACCCCAGTTCAAGGTGAAGAAAGGAGTTAGACCCTTAGCAAAGCTAGGGAAAATCTCTGCCATTAAGTTGGAGTTCAGGATGAACTCGTGGGGCAGAGGAATCTGATCAGCTGGAACACCTGCATCTAGCAAGGCGTTGATAGGCAGCGCTACGTGGATTTGGTGACCAGCCCAAGACAGCGAGCCCAAACCGAATAGACCAGCCAAGTGGTGGTTGAGCATAGACTCAACGTTTTGGAACCACTCCAGCTTTGGAGCCCGTTTGTGGTAGTGGAACCAGCCAGCAAACAGCATCAGAGCAGCTGCTACCAGACCACCAATAGCGGTGACATATAGCTGGTAGGTATTAGTAAAGCCAGCAGCGCGCCAGAGATAGAAGAAACCAGAGGTGATTTGAATACCTTGGAAACCGCCGCCTACGTCTGCATTCAAAATTTCTTGGCCAAAAATCGGCCAAACCACTTGAGCGCTAGGTTTAACGCCTAGAGGGTTAGCCAGCCAAGCTTCATAGTTTGAAAAGCGAGCGCCATGAAAATACATCCCGCTGAGCCAGATGAACACTACAGCCAGGTGGCCAAAGTGAGCACTGAAGATTTTACGGGATACGTCTTCTAAGTCACTAGTATGACTATCAAAATCGTGAGCGAGGGCATGAAGATTCCAAATCCAAGTAGTGGTTTTGGGTCCTCGAGCGAGGGTCCGGTCAAAGTGCCCTGGTTGCGCCCACTTCTGAAAAGAAGTAGGAACTGGGTCTTTGTCAACGACCACCCTTGCTTTAGCCTCTCGCTCCTGTGGACTAACTGCCATTGAGACTCTCCTCTCTTTAGACAAGGAACGAGGAATCTCCCACCCTCAGAGGTGTTGTGAATTCACCTAGAGCCCTTTTCTGAACCGTTACAGATGCTGAATCCAGATTTATGAGAC
Source organism: Trichocoleus desertorum ATA4-8-CV12 (assembly GCA_019358975.1). Taxonomy (NCBI): domain Bacteria; kingdom Bacillati; phylum Cyanobacteriota; class Cyanophyceae; order Leptolyngbyales; family Trichocoleusaceae; genus Trichocoleus; species Trichocoleus desertorum. The sequence goes on along the minus strand of JAHHIL010000003.1, from coordinate 249,812 downwards.
CTGAACTAAGCTTTGTAACCCCATCTGAATTTGGGATTCAGAAAAGAATGCAATCGCTGTCATTATCATCCCGCGAGAGGTTGAAATATGATGCGGAGTGCCTGAGGGGAGCTTCAAGGTGAATTATAGGCTTGCCTTACGGTGTGTTTACGAAGCAGTTAACAATAATTCAAGTTGTCTAAAGCAGGAGTGGGTCTGAGCTTGGCGTTTTGTGATGCTGGGTCAAATGTCAAGGAGATTTGCATAAGTTCACACAGCGCCATGAAGTGTAAGAAAGTGATTGCTTCTGGAGACTCCTTTGGCAGGTCAGCCCCTAGACTGAAGTTGCGCTCAAAGTCTACGAAAATGGCTGAAAAGCAAGAAAAATGGCTTCTTTCCAAGGCCAAGACCTGGGAATATAGTCTTAAGCCTTAGAGTAATATCGTGCTGTAACTCCGGAATGACTCATACTCAACTGAGGTGCAATCGGGGAGTTAAAGCCTTTTTCGCTTAGTTCCTTAGGAATGATTTGCGTAAAGATTTTTGATGTCGATCGCTTAGGAGTATTGCTGCGTGTTTGTGATGAATTGGCGGTGTGCTGCTAAAGGTTTCGTTTCATTCCTAGTAGCAGTTAGTTTGGTGGTGGGCCTAGTAAGCTGTGGCGATCGCTCCGAAGCGCGACTCCCTGGTCCCGCTGGATCTCCTCAACTTGTCGGGAAAGCAGGCAAAATCTCAGAAGTTTCTCCGCCGGAAGTCATTCAAACACTGCGGCAAAGCTTAGAAAAGTATCAGCCTCAAGTCTCGATTCTTAGCCCTCGCCCCAGTGAGGTGCTGCAAGACAACACTGTACCGGTGCGGTTCCAAGTTACAGATTTACCTCTGTTCAAAGATGCTCAACTGGGCCTAGGGCCACATTTACATGTGATTTTAGACAATGAGCCTTATGAGGCTGTTTATAACGCTGAGCAACCTTTGGTCTTGAAAGATGTAGCACCCGGAACCCATACTCTACGAGTCTTTGCTTCTCGCCCTTGGCATGAAAGCTTCAAGAATGAAGGAGCCTACGCCCAGACTACTTTTCATGTTTTTACTAAGACCCAAGAAAATACGCCTGCTCTGGAACAGCCGCTGCTAACTTATAGCCGCCCTAAAGGAGACTATGGGGCCGAGCCGATCATGCTCGATTTCTACCTCACCAATGCGCCTTTACATTTGGTAGCCCAGGAAGAAGACGATGATGATATCTCTGACTGGCGGATTCGCTGCACTATTAATGGCGAGAGTTTCATCTTCGATCGCTGGCAGCCACTCTATCTCAAGGGTTTTCAGCCTGGTAAAAACTGGGTACAGCTAGAGTTGCTCGATGAGAAGGGCAAGCCGATCGAGAACGCCTTTAACAATACGGTGCGGTTGATCACTTACGACCTCAACGGCCAAGATACGCTGTCTAAGCTAGTCCGAGGAGAGATCACCGCAGAACAAGCGCGTGGCATTGTTGACCCGAACTATAAGTCGGAAACCCCCGCTCCTGGACCTAAAGCGATCGCGCCAGTTCCCAGCCCTGCGGTCAAAGCTCCCACGTTCCCCGAATTTGTAGAGGAGCAACCCTTAGAGGAGCTAGAGGAGCAGCCAGCAGAGGAGCGGCCAGCAGAGGAGCAACCAGAAGAGCAATTTACTCCTACGCCTTTTACCGAAACTCTGCCTGAGCCGAAGGCCAGCCAACCCCCTGTTTCAGTTCCACCTCAGATTCAGCAACCAGAAGCACTCAAACCAGGTGGCTACTTCAATCGCTTCCGGACCCCGACTGAACCGATTTACACCACCCCCAAGCCCAACTTCATCCCTAGAAGCAAGCCAGAAGTGATTGAGGCTCCAGAGCCTGAGACTCTTCCAGAAATTCAGCCCGAACCCGCGATCGCGCCCTCTCTAGAGGAAACGGCTCCTTCCTCCATAACCAAAGAGGAGACAGAATCACCAGTAGTCCCAACAGAGCCTTTAGAGACTGCAAAGCCAAAACCAGGTGGTTTTTTCAACCGCTTCCGCCGTTCAGCACCTAGCCCTGTCATTCCAGTGCCTAGTGCTGTGCCTACTTTGCCAGACTTGCTAGAAGCTCCAGCCTCAGAGAGTTCTAGTGACACAGAGCCAACTTCTGCTGCAATTCCTACTGCATCGCCGGAAGCTGCTGAGAAGCCGACCCAGACTGAAAGCCCTGAAAGTGCAAAACCAACAGGCTTCTTCAATCTGCGATCGCCTGCTCCTAGCCTTGCGCCAGTCATAGAATCTCCAGCAGCCGAGCCAGCACCCACAGAAACGACTGAGCCAACGCCAGTTGACGCCGAAACGCCATCTGCAACGCCTTCTCTAGAAGAGAAAACCAAAGCTCAACCAACTGAATCTAAACCAGGCGGGTTCTTTAATCGTTTTCGTGGTTTAGCTCCTGCCGCGCCCACTCCAACGGTAGCCCCGAGCCTGCCTGAGGTTATCGAGGCACCCGTACCAGAACCAGTGGCACCTTCAGTGGATCAGGTGGCACCCGAAAGTTCTGTCACGGAGCCTGCCCCTATTCCTGAAGCTGCACCTGCTCCCGTAGAACCTAAAGCAACGGCCAAGCCTGGTGGTTTCTTTAATCGCTTTCAGAAGCCAGCCCCTAGTTCTTCTGCGCCAACCGCTGCACCCCCAGCGATCGAGTCTCCAGAAGTAGCACCTAGCGCCGAATCTTCAGAACCCGCGATCGCTCCTAGCCCAGAGCCATCCGTAGCAGAACCCGCAGTTCCTGAGCCAACGCTGGAGTCTAAGTACGGAGACATCTTCGAACGGCTGCATCAGGCGACTCCTGCCCCTGTAATGCCTGCGCCCATTGTGACTCCCACCTTGCCGGAAGTAGTGGTGCCGAAGCCAAAACCAGCTCAACCTAAGCAGACAACCACAATTCGCAAACGTCCGCAGCCAGCGCCTGTAGTTCCACCTGCTGCGCCTAAAGAAGTGCCTATTATTCGGGCTCCGGAGCCATCTGAGCGCTTACAGCAATTGCGCGAAAAGTTTGCGGCTCCTAGCTCACCCGCAGCTACAGATACTGCTGATGACGTAGAAGCTAACACTGGCACTGCAATTGATAATTTAGAGGTAGAACCTGTAGAAGCGCCTTAAAATCCCTGGGGCTAGTTGCTAGGAGATTGCCATGTCCCGCGTTAGAGCCCCAGAATTTCCTCAAAACCGACCCTGGTTGAACACAGCTCATCCTTTGACGCTGCGATCGCTCCGGGGTCGATTTGTTTTATTGGACTTTTGGACCTACGGCTGCATCAATTGCCTGCATATTCTGCCAACTCTGAAATACCTGGAGCAGAAGTACAAAGACAGCCTGACCATAATTGGGATTCACTCTGCTAAATTTACCAACGAGCAAGAGCTAGACAGCATTCGTCAAGCAATTTTGCGCTATGACATTGCTCACCCAGTGCTGGTAGATAGCGATTTTGAAGTTTGGCAGCAGTACGCGGTTCGAGCTTGGCCCACTTTAGTCATCATTGACCCTGCTGGCTATGTGCGGCATTCTTTGACTGGGGAGGTGAGTCGCGATCGCCTAGAAGCTTTCTTGGATGAACTGTTACAAAATTCTCAAACTCAAGAAACTTTGCAGTTAAAAGAGCTGAGTTTCACGCTCGAAAAGCAACAGCAATCCCTGAGCAGTCCTTTTGCTTTTCCCGGCAAAGTTTTAGTCGGTCAGGTGGATTCAGAAGTTTGGTCATTTGTGGCTGACTCTGGACATCATCGGCTGGTCATGACCACGCTAGCGGGTGAAGTACGGCATGTAATCGGTTCGGGAGAGCCTGGGTTAGTGGATGGCACTTTTGTAGAAGCCAACTTTTTTGCACCCCAAGGGATGAGTCTGGATTCAGACCAGTCAATTCTCTATGTAGCCGATACCGAAAACCATGTCTTGCGCCGTGTTGACCTGAAACAGCAACGAGTAGAGACGATCGCTGGTACAGGCATCCAAAACCGTTTAATTCGACCTCAGCAAGGCCCAGCTTTAGAAACGCCGTTAAATTCTCCTTGGGATTTGGTGTTGGTGGGCGATCGCCTCTTCATTACGATGGCAGGGTCACACCAAATCTGGGCTATGCACCTGCCTACTGGATTCATCCAAACCTATGCGGGCACTGGTGCAGAAGCGGGTGTAGATGGAGAACCAACCCAAGCAGCTTTTGCTCAGCCCAGTGGCATCACTACCGATGGACAAGAGCTTTATGTTGCAGACAGCGAGATCAGTTCCATCCGGGCAGTTGGTTTAGGGGCAAACTATCAAGTCAGGACTATCTGTGGCAGCGGTCAGTTATTTGATTTTGGGGACGTAGATGGCATTGGGGAAGAGGTGCGGCTACAGCACTGTTTAGGAATTACCTACGCTCAAGGAAATTTATGGGTTGCGGATACCTACAACCAAAAAATCAAGCAAATCAACCTCAGCACTCAGCTCTGCCAAACCCGTTTAGGCAATGGGAAATCTGGTCATCAAGATGGGCAAGGCATCACCAGTACCTTTGCAGAACCCTCTGGTCTTAGCGTTTGGGATAACTGCCTCTATGTGGCGGATACCAACAACCATGCTATTCGCTGCGTAGCCCTTGATACTTTGAGTGTAACGACGCTGGCTTTCCCAGGACTGTGTGCCCCAACGCTCTGTTTTCCAGAATTTACGACTGAATCCCAGGTGACACAGGTGTCAGATTGACTCTCCAAGTGCCGACATGGAAAGTGTCTCCTCAGACTATTAAGGCTCTGACGCACCCAGCACTTGGAGAATTCGGTTGACATTATTTAGTTCACCAACGATGCGTCGAACTGGACGGGGCCAAACTCTCACTAGTGTTGGCGTAGCAGAAACTTGGTCTGTCTCGGCTTGCTCTGGATGCTTCAAAATGTCAATAACTTTGAGTGTGTAAGGATGATGCAGCGAAGTTTCTAAGAGTTCATGCAGAGTTTGCAAGGTGCGTTCAGTGGCGGCACTATGCCCAGATACAAATAGCCGCAGTACATAGCCTTGTGCCGTTCGCTCAGGGGGAGGGGTTGTCTCGTCTGGATCAGGCGATCGCCCAGGAACAGCATTGTCCCAACGAGAAAAGTTTTGATCGAAGCGCACAATCAATTCATGAGATTCCCATAGCTGGGGAAACTGACGGCGATGCATTGCCAGAACGACTGGCTCACACAAGTTATTTGTGATGGGAACTGGCTGCCAAACTAAATGTTTTGTCTCAAATAAAGCATTGAGTAAAGCTTGATGACGCAAAACCGGAGGGTAAGCCTCGGCAACAACTCGTACCTGCTGGGTTTGTGGGTCTAGCCAGCGATCGATTGTGGCTGTATAACAAGGCACCAGAAAATGAGGAGGCTCCGACAAACCCAAAATTTCTTGCAAAGCCACGCACAAATGTAAATGCCAACGCTTTTGCTTACTTGGGTCTATGCAATAGATCAAATCCCCTTTAGGCGTAAATAGGGCAATGCCTTTGAATAGTTGTGGTGGGGCAGAGCGAACTTGATTCAAGAGATATTTACAGTTGAGAAGATCATATGAAGATTGTAGAGATTTAATCTGGTGCTGCGGTTAACGGGCACATAAAAAAGCAACCACTTTCTAGATGAAAGCAGTTGCTTGAAGTGAATAACTCGCTTAAACAGTCTGTTTTCTGCTTAAAGCTTTACAGGTGAAGCCAGTGAAAAAGGTCTAACCCTTATTGCTGAGTTAGCTGCCTCTTGCTAGATACGGCCTCTCAGGGTCATCGCCATTTCATTCGCCTTAGGCGATGCTTCTAGTGCGGTTTCCTCGGTAATCCGACCTGCTTCATACAGTTTGTACAGAGACTGGTTCATCGTACACATACCGTCAAAGGTACATTTCGGAATGATCGCCTCAACTTCATCCACTTCGCCCCGCTTAATGTAGTCACGGATGGCGTCAGTGTTGATCATGATTTCGTGAATCGCAGCCCGTTTGCCGTCGGTCGTCCGCACGAGACCCTGAGCAATGACACCGATGAGAGATTCTGCCACCTGAATCCGCATGGGGCCTTGCTCCTCTGGGTTATAGAGGTTCAAAATCCGCTCAATCGTTTTCACAGCGCTGTTGGTGTGCAGAGTACCAAACACTAAGTGACCTGTTTGTGCTGCCTTAAGTGCCGTGTTCACTGTCTCGCGATCGCGCATCTCCCCAATTAGGATGATGTCTGGGTCTTCCCGCAAAGAGGCTTTCAGGGCGTTATCAAACTTGAGGGTGTTAATCCCTACTTCCCGCTGCTTGATCAGCGATCGCCGACTTTTGTGGACGAATTCAATCGGGTCCTCAATGGAGATGATGTTTTTGGGCATCTCCTTATTGATGTAGTCGATCATCGCCGCCATCGTGGTGGACTTACCCGAACCCGTTGGCCCTGTCACCAAAATCAAACCCTTGTGATAGTGACAAAAGTCACGGAAGACTTGAGGTAGACTGAGTTCCTCCATCGTCAAGATCTTCACTGGGATTAATCGCAGTACCATTGCAGGCCCATGTAGGGAATCAAAAATATTGATCCGGATACGGGCAAATTCGTACTGAGAAGCACCGTCAAAATCTAGAGTGTCCTGAAAGCGCCGAATTTCTTCATCCGACAAAATCTCTCGCAACCACCCCATAAAGGTTGCTTCATCAGATACGGGATAATTGGTGGTGTCAATTTCTCCTCGGTTCCGGAATCGAGGTATTTCACCTACACCTAAGTGAACATCAGAAAAGCCTTTGTCAAACGCTTCCCGGACCAACTGCTCTAGAGTAGGTGCGCCAGTATTGGTTTTGCGAGCTGCGTTCGGAGCACTCGGAGGTGCGCCAGGACGGTGTCCAGCAGGAACCCCAGCAGGGACCCCAGGAGGCGCTGGAGGAGGTGCCATTGGAGGAGGCGCAGGATTTTGAACTGCGGTAGCAGCTGGCATAGGCATCGTCTGCGGAGGCATTTGCTGAGTAGCTCCTGTAGGTACAGTAGTGGCAGCAGACCGCATGGGGGGTGGAGGCGGTGGAGGGACGCGGGGACCAGGAGCAGGGGGCGGCGAGGTGGGTGGGCGCTGTGATTCTGTCATATACTACTTCTCTACAAGAACGCTGAGATGCAAACAACCCGTAGAAGTCTGTCAAGCCGATGCAGATTTGACTGGGAAAAGCTTCAAATTCCCGACTGCCTTAACTTCCTAGATGAAAGGCTTGACTTTTTTGTCAGGATACGCAACTACCTATCATTCCATAGAGTAACTGCAAAACTTTTCTAACGTATATACCCAAGCCAAAGATTTTGGTCAAAGCATTTGATTGACTTCCATCTCGATCAGGGTTCCCCGTAACTTTGTCAAAGGATCAAAGCGAATGAAATTGCTATGTCTTATGCCTCAGCGAAGCATTGAGTGACAGGTACTAGGAGAGACAGGTATCGGGTATAAGTGTTATGAAGTGAGGCAGGGTTGGCAGAGGCCATTAGCCTAGGAAAAGCCTTTGCGTGAGTTGTGATTTAAGAGCGATTCAGTTCAATGCAGCAATTTCCCATTCGAGTTTGCGTGACGTTAGGCACCCGCCCAGAAGCCATCAAAATGGCCCCTGTGATTCAACAGTTTCGGCGTTCCGACCTTTTTGACACGCATGTAGTTTTGACAGGTCAACATCGAGAAATGGTTGCCCAGGTCATGCAACTATTTGATCTGCAAGCCGATCAAGACTTGGCGATTATGCAGCCTCAGCAAACCCTGACTGATATCACTTGTCGCAGTTTGCAAGGGTTAGAGCGTCTATTTAAGGAGATTGAGCCGCAAATCGTTTTGGTGCAAGGCGATACCACTACAGCATTTGCTGCTGCGATCGCAGCGTTTTACCAAAAAATTCCGGTGGGTCATGTCGAAGCGGGTTTGCGGACAGACGACCTCTACAACCCTTACCCAGAGGAAGCAAATCGTCGGTTGATTTCGCAACTGACTCAGCTTCATTTCGCTCCGACCAGTTTGGCTGTGGAGCATTTGCAGCGCTCTGGCGTGGTCGGCGAAATTCACCAAACAGGTAATACGGTGATTGATGCCTTGCTATCTGTGGCAGCGCAGCGCCCTATCTGTAATATTCCTGGTTTAGATTGGCAGCAACATCGAGTACTTCTAGCTACCGTACATCGTCGGGAAAACTGGGGTGAGCCTTTGCAAGATATTGGTCAAAGCTTTCTCCAAATTCTGGATAAATTCCCTGATACCGCTTTACTACTACCGCTACACCGCAATCCAACGGTACGAGAACCCTTGCAAGCGCTTTTAGGCAAGCATCCTAGAGCCTTTCTGACTGAACCTCTAGATTATGCTGATTTGGTTGGAGCGATCCAACGCTGTCATTTGCTGCTTACGGACTCTGGGGGGCTGCAAGAAGAAGCTCCGAGCTTGGGCAAACCTGTGTTGGTGTTGCGGGAAACCACAGAACGACCCGAAGCGATCGCGGCTGGTACTGCCAAGTTAGTTGGGACACGCCCCTCTGACGTTGTGAGCGCAGCATCTAACCTCCTAAGCAACCCCACAGCTTATGAAGCGATGGCAACGGCGGTTAACCCCTTTGGCGATGGACGAGCGGCTGAGCGAATCTTGCAGATTGTGACTCAATATTTTGGTTGATTGTTTGGGTGGAGCAAAAACAGTAACTGTTCAATTTTCTATGGGTGGCTCAACCTGAGGCGGACGCTGCTGATCTAGCAAATTTTGCTTGGAGGTTTTGAGCTGGTGCCATAAAGCCCGAATTTCCTCATAAGCGTCTTGAGGAGAGATTTTGCCGCCTGCCTCTAAGCCACAAATGATAGAGACTCGCTGGGTAAACTCTTGCAAGTTGGCGTTAAAGGCTAAGTATTCGGGTGTGAACTCACCGTAATACCGCCCCACAGGATAGAAAAACTTATTTTTATTAATGTCATTGGTGCCTGTATTGTCCGCCACAACAATTACCCCAGCCGTATAGTTCGGTGTTTCGTGCCTAAAATCTAGCTTGCCCGCATTGAGCGCTCTTTTCACGATAGGCTTGTGAGCGTCCTTTAACATTCGCCCCAGGGTTATAGAACTAGACTTTGAAGATTTGAAGAGAGAAATATGCGCCACGGATCAGAGAAGTTGATGTTAGTTGAAGACTGGGCGATCACGGCCAATTGCTTTGACTATTTCTATCGCCGCCGCTGGTTGATCCACGACGAATACAGCCTCAGGCGCTAGATCTCGAAAAAAAGTTTGGCTAGGGTCGTTCTCGTTTAACAAAATGACTTTTTTCTGAGCCTTGATCGCGAGGGCAATTTCTGAGGCCGTACCCGCACCCATGCCGCAGGCAATCACAACCTCGCTAGAGAGAACATTAATGTTGTTGCGGGCACTGCCCATATCTGTCAAAACTGCAATATCGATCGCATCTGATAGGGCGCTCTTGTCAGCCGTGGGCAGAATTCCTATCGTGAGTCCGCCTGCTTGTTTGGCACCTTGGCTAGCGGCATGCATCACGCCACTGTTGCGTCCCCCCGTCAGCAAAACCCAGCCTTCGGCAGCAATAAGTTGACCTACTGTATAGGCGTTTTGTAGGTCTGTTGCAGTTGCTGTAGGGCCAGGCCCCATGACTCCAATGACCACTTTTGGCATGATTTTACTGCGATTAATTAGGTAAAGTGCTGTTGAAGCTTCAAGATCCAGGCGCGCTTGCCTGAAAACTAAAGCCGTTGTTTTACAGCTTGACGAAGTTCTTCTAGCCGAACTGTGCGACCCGCTCCAGAACCGGGGCACTCCGTTTGAACGCGATCGCGATGGGCACAAATCCGGGGAAGTTGGCGAATCCCAAAGGCATTGGTAGGGGTTGGGACAAGTTTCACCGGGTCATTAATGCCATAGCGCTTGCACAACGTGGTGCAAAGAGCCACAGCCGATTGAAATTGCGTAGGAGTGATGGTAGCGCTGCTGTAAACTCCATCAAAGGCGACTCCCAGCCCATCATTAATTACATCGTGAGCACCCCGTTTGCGCTCAAAGCGAGCTTCATAAATTCTGCCACTAGGCATGATCACGTAGTGATAGCCAATATCGCTCCAGCCATTACCGCCTACATGGCCTTGCCAGAGCTGCCGCATCCGCTGAATTTCTGTGTTCTGGCTAGCACTAGGCGACAAAGTCGGGCTAATGAAAGTGTGATGAATTGTAATCCGCTGGGGTTGCAGGTTGGCTACGTCAGAAGGAGTTGGTTTGTTGGTCCAAATGCTGCGCGGCTGAACTTGTAATTCCGCAGGCAGAACCTCTAAGGTGGTTTGGGCTCGGTCTTGGTCGGAGCCAATAATCTCAATCAGGCGCTTGCCAGACCCATGCAATAGCAGACTCGCTTGCCATCGCCCTGCTTGGACTCGTGGACGAGCCAGTTCGATCCTTTTGTCAGCTCTAAGAATTAACTGATCCCCATCTTGGTAAGCATCTGCAAAACCGCTCAGAATAAACGCTGCTTCTGCACGCACGTTTTTAGGCAGGAGAGCAAAGCGCAGGCGAGACGAGATGATGGGTTTTGGAGCCTCAGCCACCACTTCGATCGGCACATCGACGCTTTCATTTGCGATCGCCACTTCTAGCTGACGGTTACCGGGTTGTAAAAACACAAACTCCACCCGCCAAGCCCCATCTTGTCCCACGGCTGGTCCGGAAGTTTTGATTTGGTCATCAATGGTTAAAGCAATTATTTTGCCAGCATTTTCGGCAGAGGTAGTCCCTACTATGGAGAATTTCTGCTTAACTAGCACCGGAGCTGTGGGGGCTTGAAGAACTTTGAGCATTCGTGTTGCACCTTAGAGCAGCTGTAAAGAAATTATGGAAGCAGAAGGTCTAGTCGCTGAATGAAATACTAGTTTTTTTTATAAAGAGATTTCAGTTGAATTCAAAGGCTAATTTCAGCGCAGATAGGGCTAAAGCTTGGTTGAGGCTGAGTTCCTACTACTGAGTAGCCTATAATTCAAGTACAGGTCGATTCCCTTAGATTGATTGTTTTTTAGAGTTGATTTGATGATTGGTTATCGCAATTCTGAGCCGAATTGAATGAAGTTAAACTCATCGATTCAGGACGCAAGCTGTTACCTAAAGTCGCTAAAATGGCAGATTTCTTGCCCCCGATAGAGACTTTTAATGGCAACTACTTAGACAATAATAAGGGCTAGATAGTAGGTAAAAATTGATGGCGGGACAGGTGCTGTTGGTAGATGATGAACCAGGTTTGCGCGAGGCAGTGCAGGCTTATTTGGAAGACAGCGGTTTTGCTGTAGATGTTGCGGGTAATGCTCAAGAAGGCTGGCAACTTTTACAACAAAGGTTACCTGACCTAGTGATTTCTGATGTAATGATGCCGCAAGTAGACGGCTACCAGTTTCTCAAACAAATGCGGGAAGATCCACGCTTTAAAACGCTGCCCGTGGTCTTCTTGACAGCTAGAGGCATGACTAGCGATCGCATTCAGGGATACCAAGCAGGCTGTGATGCTTATCTGCCCAAACCCTTTGACCCAGATGAACTAGTTGCGATCGTGGAGAATCTGTTAGAGCGACGAACTTCTAGAACGGGCACTGAGGATGGAGACACTCCAGATATTGCTGATATGGCTCGTCAGATTGCTGAGATTAAAGCCCTCTTGACGCAGCGCAACGGGATCTCAACCACTCCAACGTCGATTCCGATTGATTTTACTCCGCGTGAGCAGAGCGTTCTTGACCTTGTCTCCGAGGGCTTGATGAATAAGGAAATTGCTCGTCGCCTCGATACCAGTGTGCGGAACGTAGAAAAGTATGTCAGCCGCCTATTCAGCAAAACTGGAACCAATAGCCGAACTGAACTAGTACGGTACGCCCTTGAGCATGGCTTGACGAAATGATTGCTTCTTCAGAGTAGTTACAAATATTCAAGAAGTAATGAGCTGGAACCTAGAATATTTTTAACTTAGATGGATTTAGATTAAGTTTTCGTCATCTTAGGTCTCAATCTGAGAAGGACTGATATTCTCAGTAGAATTCCTTAGACGTGGAGACCGCTATGAAATCTTCTCAACATTTGGGTCAATCACTCTCGATGGGCTTACTTTTGGTAGTTAGCAGTATTGGTATTGTGGGCTTAGTGGCTCTGCAAAGTGGAGCCTTGAGATAAGAAAACTTTACGCTTCTTGATTTTTAGAACCAAACTTTTCAAATATAAAATTGCAGGAGCTACTGAGAGGTAGTCTATTCGGTCGCTATCTCCAGTGCTTCAGCAAAAGTGATTATTAGGGTTACAGGCGCTGTAGTAAGTTCAGGCCGTGGGTGTCGGTCCCACAGGTGTTCAAGAGCTGGTGGTGAGCTGCTAATTGCTGAACTTGCTGTGTTTGGTCGGGACTTGGTTTCCAGGGGTTGGGGTTGTTGTAGGCATAGTAAGCTTCCACGCCATCGATCCCTAAGTGAGCCGCCGCTTGAATCAAATCTACGGGCGATCGCCGATAGCGGGCGGGGTGGGCCAACACTGCTAAACCCCCAGCCCTCTGAATTGCACCGATGACACTCGCTGCCTGGTAAGCATTCCCCTGAACCGATCGGTGTTGCAGATAAAGCTGCAAGCAGGGATGGGTGGGGTCAAAAGCATAGCCCAGAATGTGAACTTCGATCCCTAAAAGATTCGCGTTGATTTCCACGCCTGTCCATAGGTAAGGCACTGATTGACAAGCATTAGTGCTAGCGCCTCTGACAGAGCTGGAGCGCCACTTCCAGTCATCTAAGTATTGCTGGGCCACTCGGTAGCCGCTGACACTGTGGTGATCCGTGATCGCTAAACCTTTCAGACCGATCACGATCGCCTGTTCAATCAAATCTTCCGGTTGCAGTTGACCATCGGAATGAACCGTGTGCATGTGGAAATTGAAAGAGCGAGGACAGCTATCAGCACGAATTGTTGCCAAGACCCGTCTGAGAGCTGGCATGTTCTGCGCTGCTGGCCTAGAAACAGCAACCGGAGCAGGATTAACCGCCATATGCGCCTAGTAAATTAAGGTCAGTTCGTCTACTATAGCCAAGTTTAAACTTGGTCATCGGGATGCAATTGAACACCGAATCTTCCCGAAGTTGGGAAACGATTACATTAAGCCCATCTAACTGAAGTGAGGGCTAGGAAACGGGTAGAGCAAAGCCTGAAAGTAGTCAAAAGTTCTGATGGAATAAAGCCGCTCCAGCCTGAGCAGCATTGCCTTGAATGTGGTGAGTGGTTGATGCTTTCAATCCTAGGCCCTACCTTAATGCAGCGAGAGCCTATATTCGGCTGAGCAGGGAAGCTACACCCAGGCTGGATATCAATGAGCGGTCTTGAGCGGTTTTGAACTTAACAATGAAATTTTTGAAGTAGGTGCATCAAGCTTAACCCAAATTCAGCCGAGCGGGGCTGAAGTGGGAACTTTCCAGAGAGACTTAAACAGGGTGTTTAAATAAAGTATCGAGATAAACGCGGGCGGCTCGGCGATCGCCATCTCCGTTTTGAAGTAAAAACAGCGACAATGCTGCCGCAAAGACACGGTCTTGATCCCAATCAGGATGGGATTCGAGATAGTGGGAAAGAGATTCGTGAAGGGCTTCAGGAATTTCTGCCAGGATGCTGACGGTTGCGTTCATTAGAACCTCTACTCTTGGACCAAGGTGAACTGGATGGGATGTGGCTTAGCGCTTGTCTTACAGCAAAAGGGTTACAGCAGAAAGTAGCGCCGATCTAGCTTGCGGTAACACCTTTCACCCACAATCTGATGGGACATCAGCTGTCAGGTTAAGCTAGCGCGCTCAGCAACTGCTACGGGCTCCAACTACGATCATCGGAACTCCGCGTTGCATTTAAGTGGGTCGCATCATTTTGCGCTATCAGGGGGGAGGGTTGTCAATGCTTCGAAATGTTGCGATCGCTTTTAGATAAAAAAAAGATTTACGAGAGAATCAATGTTTAAGGGCTTTTCTTGTTACTTTTGTTTACAAAAATCTAGCTACTCTCATTTCTGAAGGGGGTTAACTGAAAAATCCCCAAATTGGCACAAAGCTAAGGTCTCACCCACTTTGCCTGTGGAAAACTTTGACTAACCTGTGGAAAACCTAGGCTGTTTCTGTGGAAAGCTTGTGGAAAAGGTGGGAAAAAGTTTAGGGAATGATAAGAATTACAAAAAAATCAGCAGGGCGGCTAGTTAAGCAGGGCAGAAAACTTGGGAATGGCCTCAGACAGGTGATCCCAGCGGTAGAGAGCGCTTGCGAGTGTTAAGCAAGTTTTTTGGCATCACCTAGGAAGGATCGGCGGGAGGATGAGGCTGGCTTAATCGTTGGAGCGTGACTTGCACACCCAATGCCAGTAAACCCAAAGCCGCGAAGCCAAATACGCCTGCGCCTAGCGCTACGATTCCAACCACTAGAGTTCGGACGGCAGAAGCAATATTGAGTACGACAGTGCTATCGGAGTGAATGGGTTTAGCTGCAAAGGTGGCGGCGATCGACATCGTGAGTTTGTAGCCAGCAAAGGCAAGGCTACCTGCAATCAAAGCACCGCTCAAACAACGGAAGGGGCCAGGAAGGGCTTGAGCTTCTGAATCTGAGTTGGACTTAGGAGGAGGCGTGAGGTTAGCCATAATTTTTCCTGTAGAAAGGGGACAGGCAGATTAAACCGAGCGGGAAGAGGCAATCCGAATACTGGTATTGGTGAGTGGAGCCGTCCAAAGTTCTAGATCTGTGTCTGCGATCGCCGCTTTTACCCGATCTCGTACTTGTTCGGCTTGGGCGGACGATTCGGTAAGCGCGAAAACCGTAGGGCCAGAACCAGACATCATCGTACCTAATACGCCTTGCTGCTGAAACTGCTCTCGTAAACGCAACACTTGGGGATATTCTGGCAACACAATTCGCTCTAGGTCGTTGTAGAGGCGTTGACCAATGTCAGTGCTGTTGCGATGAGCGATCGCCGCTACCATCGGGCCTGAGTGCACCCGCTGTCTCCGGGTTTCTAGCTCCTGAGTATTGGACACGTAAGTATGACCAAACTGCTGCCGAAAGGTTTGGTAGGCCCAAGCGGTAGAGACCGAAAGGCTGCGGTACTTAGCCAGAACGACATGGAGCTGGTTTAGGTCTGGTAGAGGCGCGAGTTCTTCGCCACGGCCTGTCGCTAGCATGGTGCCGCCGACAATGCAAAAGGGCACATCTGAGCCTAAGCGAGCCCCTAGTTCTTGCAGTTCTGACTGGGTCAGGCCCAGTTGCCACATCAGGTCTAATCCGACCAGCACTGCTGCTGCGTTGGTTGAACCCCCTGCCAAGCCAGCCCCGACCGGAATTTGTTTATGAATATTGATTTCTACGCCACCATACTGAGCAAAGGTGTCAGGAAATTCTGCGGCCATCAGCGCTGCGGCTTTATAAGCTAAATTTCGCTGATCGATCGGAACTTCTGGATGGTTGCAATGCACTCGGATGTGGTCGGTAGAAAGTGGGCGCAAATCAATGCGATCGCAGAGGTCAACGCTTTGGAGCACCATTGCCAACTCATGGAACCCATCTGGGCGATCGCCAATGATTTCTAGGTGCAGATTAATTTTGGCTGCGGCAGTTAAGGAGTAGGAGCGCATGCAGGTGTCAACAAATTACTTAAAGCCACCCATTCAGCCACGCTCAAATCTTCGGCGCGAACTTGCGGGTTCACGTTTAATTGTTCCAGCAATTGAGTCAGGCGATCGCGATCGATCACACTTTTCAAATTATTTCGCAACATCTTGCGCTTGGTAGCAAAGCCCATTGTGACCAAACTAGCTAGTTGTTTGGGATCTTGGGCAGGTGGTTCTGTGGGTCGGGGGCGTAAGCGCACCACAGCCGAATCTACCTTGGGTGGCGGCTCAAATGCTTTGGCAGGGACATCACAAATGAACTCACACGCCGCTAAATACTGTACCCGGACCGATAAAGCGCCATAAGTTCTAGAACCGGGTTTGGCACACAGGCGATCGGCAATTTCTTTTTGCACCAATAACACAATCGATTCTAGCGGCGAGGCAGCAGGCTCAGCGATATTGCCTAACAGCTTTTCTAGAATGGGTCCAGTAATGTAATAGGGAATGTTGGCAACAACTTTTTTAGGAGCTTGAAACTGTGGAAAAGCTGCTAAATGAGCCTCTAAGTCTAAAGTTAAAAAATCACCTTGGAGCAATAAAAAGTTGGCTGTTGAGCCTAATTTCTTGGCTAATAGCGCACATAAATCTCGGTCAATTTCTACCGCCACAACTGATTGGGCTTGTTGTAGTAATTGCCGCGTTAAAATGCCTGTGCCAGGGCCAATTTCCAGCACGCGATCGCTTGGTGATAGAGCCGCAGCCTTAATGATTTGATTGAGAGCTTTTTCGCTCCGCAACCAATGCTGACCAAATTGTTTTCGAGTCGGAGGTGCCATTAGTTTATTCTACGAGGGCGATCGCACTTCTTTGAGAAAATTGGATTTGGGTGTATCACAACAGCATTGAAGTTATGAAACTGAAGCTTCCCCTTTTGGTGGGCTCCGGGATAGTGGCGATCGCAACCGTAGCAGGACTCAGTTACAGGGTGCATCAGAGCTCGGTTCCTGCCGCAAACCCCAGCACTAACTCCACTGAGCCATCAATCGGGATATCCGAAAGGGCCTCTGCAAAAGTGATTCAGTCGCAAAGTTGCCTCACCTTAGTCAGCGATCCGATGCCACCCTTAAATGTGCGCTCTAGCCCAGTGGTCGCCTCAGGCAATGTGGTGGGACAGCTCGCCAATGGCACCCGCCTGTCTGTAGTGCTAGAACAAGACGAATGGTTTCAAGTCAACACTCCGATTGCAGGTTGGGTTTACAAAACTCGGACTCTCACGAGTTGCCCCACAGCTAATGGCGTTCCTGCTCGCGGATCTACCTCGGCTCCTGCTAGCTCTAGCCAGCCTGCAGATGCTGGCCCTACTTTGTTAGCGACCGCCACCGAGCAATACCAAGCAGGTAATTTGGAGGTGGCAATGGCTTTAGCCAAAGCGGTGCCCCAAGATAGCCTTGCCTATGCCGAAGCTCAGCTAGCGATCGCCCAGTGGCAACAAGATTGGCAACAGGCAAAAACTCGCTTTCAAGCCGCGCAACAAGCTTTCGAAGAGCAGCGATGGCAAGATGTCTTGAGCCAAGTGAATGGGTTTCCGGAGATTCGCTTCTGGAAAGAGAAGTTAACACCAGTGGTAAAGGCCACCATTGAGCAGCAGGGCCACACGAGTGGAAACTACGACAATAAAACCAAGTCGATTACCCTCGCTGACAATAACCGTCCTACTACGGTGGCTGGCCGTTTTGCTAGTTCGGGAGTCCACCAATACCTGCTGAGCGCAGTTCAAGGGCAAACTCTCACAATTGATACTGGCGGCTTAGGCCCTTTACCCATCATCATGGCCCCAAACGGTACCTTGCTGGTTGAGACAAGCAATTGGCCCACACGCTGGACAGGCAAACTACCGCTCAGTGGCACCTACAAGCTCAAGCTCGATTCTCGATCGCAACCCTATGATTATGCCTTTTCAGTCCAACTTGACTGAGCTTCATCGGTTGGTTGAATTCTGGCTCTGAGACTCTGTAGAACCTTGACCTCAATTCCTCCATCCAACCCCTCTACGGATTTCATTCATATGCCTCCTCAATTTCACAGAATGCTTGGAACTGGTCTGCTCACACTGGTGTCCTTGGTCTGTGTTGCCTGCGCTTCAGCCCCCGAACCGGACTTAACAGCGAGCCCCAGCCCGACAGCCCCCACAACCCCAGCGACTCCAGGCTCTAGTCCCGCAGCCGTTCCTCCCTCGACGGCGCAACCCCTCAAGTCTTTTCCCGTTAATAATGCTCAGGACGGTGAGCCAGCTGTACAGGTGGAAAACTGTGTCGTAACTCAGGCGATCGCGGCTGATCCCAATCCCCCTCTAAATATTCGTTCTGAGCCAGAAGTTCAACCTGATAATGTAGTCGGCACTCTCAAAAACGGCTCTTGGCTGTCAGTAGTGGCCGAGAGAGATGGCTGGTTTCAGATCAGGTCATTGGATGGCAATGAAGTTGCGGGTTGGGTCGCCAAAAATCGGACTGAGAGCAATTGCAACCAAAAGACAGCCCGGATTGCGCTTCCTCAAGCAGGTGGAACGGTGGCGATCGCCGATCGCTTTGTCGGCACTGGTAGCCACAAGTATGTATTCAGGGCTAATCAAGGCCAAACCTTAACCGTTACGAATCAAAAAGATGTCTTCCCTAACATCTTGGCTCCCACAGGCCAGCCTTTGATTTCCGAGAATTATGATGAAAATCGGCAAAACTGGACTGGTGAACTTCCCGCTACCGGAGAGTACACCTTGGAGCTAGACTCAAACTTCAAAGGCTACGATTATGCCTTCTCCGCTCAAGTGAAATAGGGAATCTATGCGTCCAGTTGTAGTGTTGCTTCTAGCTGTGGGATTGGCATCGGGAAGTTATTGGGTTGCCAATCAGGTGAAGCAGACGCAATCTAATAGAGTGACAGAAACTAGAGTGGCAGGAACTGCTCCAGCGATCGCGGCAGCGGGAGACATCGCTTGCGATCCCAACAGCCCCAACTTTAACCAGGGACGAGGAACCGCCACAGCTTGCCGGATGCAGGCGACAGCCCAGCTTTTACTCAACGAAGATCTAGCCGCTGTTTTGCCCCTCGGTGATTTGCAATACGAAGTTGGCAGCGCTGAGGGCTTTCAAAAATCTTATGACCCTAGTTGGGGCAAGCTTAAGTCGATTACTCGGCCAGTCGTAGGCAATCATGAGTACGCCACTCCGGGCGCTGCTGCCTATTACCGCTACTTTGGGGCAGCCGCAGGCGATCCGCAGCAGGGGTATTATAGTTACGACCTTGGACAGTGGCACATCATTGCGCTGAATTCTAATTGCTCCCAGGTAGGGGGGTGCCATCGAGGTTCACCTCAAGAGCGATGGCTCAAAGCAGACTTGGCAGCGCACCCGAGGAAATGCACCTTAGCTTATTGGCATCACCCCCGCTTCTCTTCTGGGCATCATGGCAACGACCCCAACACTCAGGCTTTTTGGCAAACGCTTTATGCTGCGGGCGTAGATGTTGCCTTGGCAGGGCATGACCATCACTATGAGCGTTTTGCTCCCCAAACTCCGCAAGGCAAGCTAGACCCCGATCGCGGTATACGTCAGTTTGTGGTGGGAACCGGGGGTAAGAATCACTATGAATTGGATGAGATTCAACCGAATAGCCAGGTGCAAAACGCCGATACCTATGGCGTCTTGAAACTGACCTTGCACCCAACCAGCTATGATTGGCGCTTTATTTCTGTAGCTGGCAAGAGTTTTGCAGACTCCGGTAGCAACCCTTGTCACTGAGGGAGTTGCTGCGTGCTGGTGGTGTCAAAGCTGACTAAGAGCATTGAGGCGTAGGCGATCGCACCGGGGAGCGCCAGCAGGGCTGTCGTATTTCCTGCGCCCTGAGCGGAGACAACTAGCATTTACGTAAAAACCGAACGAGGAATCTGTTCGTACGAAATCGTACTGAATCTTTTCAGCGATCGCCTTATTCTCAAAGAAGATCAGTATTTGGGTTGCAAGTGCCGAACCTGACTGATGGCCTTCAATCGAGTCACTGAATAGAACTTGCAGCTTTTAAGCTTAAAAACTTAACTCATCTAAACGACTAGACAACGAATCAAGCACTTTTGTCTTTTGAGCAGAATTGTATGTGCCCATTATCTGCCGAGTTTGGCTGTACCTTCTCTAATAAGACCAGACCTACGGAGACAACTTGCCCTCCAAGGTTGATGAAAGAGTTACAAGTGCTAGTGGTTGATAACGACCCCGATTCTAGACATTTGCTGACTGCGCTGTTTGCAATTTATGGAATCAGGACGATTGCTGCAGCCTCGGCCTGCGAAGCGCTAGCAATTCTGCAAGATATTAAACCAGATCTGTTAATCAGCGAACTTGCCTTACCCGGCCAGGATGGTTACTCCCTGATGCCGCAGGTAAAAGCTCTAGAGAGTAGACACCAAGCTCACATCCCCGCGATCGCCCTGACTGGATACCACAGGAAGGATGACCGTGATCATGCCCTAGCCGTTGGCTTTCGCAAGCTTTTAGCTAAACCTGTTGATATTGACGAGTTAATTGCCACGGTTGCTGACCTAACTGAATCCTATCAACTGGTGCCTACAACATGAATGCAACCACCTTTACGCAACAGGTAGCCGCGATGTCCGATCGCTTAAGCGATTTATATAAAGGCATCGGCACCTCTTCTACCTTATCGCCCACTCTATTACCCTCAGCCCTAAAAGAACTAGGCATTGCCTCTGAGCGACTTCAGGTGGCAGCCAACTTACTCAACCAGCAGAATCAGCAACTATTATTGGCTAGCCAAAGCGTCGCAACTGAGCGCCAACGCTATCAAGAATTGTTGGAATTCATTCCAGATGCTTGTTTGATCACGGATGCTGCTGGGGTCATTCAGCAAGCCAATCAAGCGGCTACCAAGTTATTGAATCTTCCACCCTCTTTAATCACAGGTCGCTTACTCACAGCTTTTGTGCCTCAAGAAACTCGGCCACAGTTTCAAGGTGAGCTACAACGGCTCCAACAAAGATCTTGGAAACATGAATGGCAGGTGCAATTGCAGCCACATCAAGGCGTTGCCTTTAATGCCAGCATTCTGGTCGAAGTAAGTTGCCAAGACTCTAGCCAACCACCCCTGCTGCGCTGGCTCTTGCGCTATCTCAGCGATCATCAGCCGTCTGACCATACCCCTAACCTGAGCTATCCTTTGCGAACCTATCACAAAGGGGAAACCATTCCTTTAAGTCTGCAAGGAATTTGGCAGGTGCAGTCAGGACTGGTGAAATTAACCACTTTTTCGCAAACAGGACAAGAAATATTGGTTGGCTTAGCAGGGGCTGCAGCGCCCTTCGGCCCTAGCCTCACTGCCCTAACGCTCTATGAAGCGACTGCCCTGGCTGATACTCAGCTATGGTGCATTCCCCTTAGCGATTACGCGACCTCTCCGGAGCTACAGCAACGCCTTCTGCCGCAAATTAGCCAACGGCTTAAACAAACTGAGCTGTTGTTAACTGTTTATGGTCAACTCCGAGTTTCAGACCGCTTATACAGTTTGTTGCAGTTATTAAAGCAGGAAGTGGGGCAGCCGATTACTGGGGGGACTCGGCTAAGCGTGCGCCTGACTCATGAAGACCTCGCGATCGCTTGTGGCACCACTAGAGTCACCATTACCCGCCTACTTAGACAATTTCAGCAGCATCAAATACTGAGAGTAGACTCCCAGTATCACTTCATTTTGCTGGAGGGTAACAGTGGCGCTTCTCTAGCTGTCCTCCCACTTAGCAAAGTTACATCTGCCAAAGTTACCTCTATAAAGAGGGAAGATTTGCCCGTGACTCAAGGAGTGCAATTGTGATGGGTCATCAAACAAGCATTTCTCAAAGCTCTAGAACCAATGATACGTCTGAGATGCAGCGTCAAGTAGCAGAAGAACAACGGCAGGCAGCAGAGCAGCAAAGGCAGCAAGCAGAAATTCAGCGAGCTTTAGTAACCCAGCAACACCTTCAAGCAGCGGCGTATTATGAAGCGGCTGAGCAGCAAAGGTTGCTTGCTGAAGAAATTCGGGTCAGTGCTGAGGCTGAACGAATAGAGGCAGAGACGCAGCGGCAACTGTCTGAGCGGTTGCGGGTCTCAGCAGAAAGCCTACGACAAGCAACTGAGGAAGCCCGACAAGTGGCTGAAGTAGCCCGACAAGCGGCGGAGGAAGCGCGAGTGGCAGCCGAGATGCTACGACGGACGGCTGAAGACGTTCGCCAGTCTACCCTTGAGCAACAGCTCGTGTTAGAGGAAATGCGTCACACTGCCGCAAAGCTCGATCGCCAACGCCTAGAATTGGCGCAAATGGATCTGAGGTGAGCTTCAGTAGATAATTCATTGAGGGGGTAAAATTCCGCACATCCAGGTGAAACGATTGAACACCTCTATTTCCCCGTTGATTGTATGCTCTCGATCACCATTCCTATGAAAGACGGTAGCACCGCAGAGACAGGGGTTGTCAGCAACCGTGATGTGCTCGGTGTTAATACTTTCATGGGCGGATCTGAGACGACCCAAACAGAATATATCGTTCAGATCCCTGGCAAGGCTTTCCGAATAGAGGCGGGATGGCTAAAAGAAGAGTTCGATCGCAACAAAGAATTGCGCAGCGTGATGTTGCGCTATACCCAAGTCTTGATCGCGCAGATCTTGCAGACAATCGCCTGCAATAGTCTCCATAACTTAGAAGAACGCCTCGCCCGCTGGCTGCTGGAAGTGCAAGACCGAGTGAACTCAGACGAGTTGAAATTGACGCTGGAATTTATTGCGGACATGTTGGGCGTGCGTCGAGCGGGCGTGACTCAAGTTTTAGGACTAAAAGGCGATCGCAAAATTTTCTATGAACGAGAGACAGGATAGCTCCCCTATGATTCTAGTCGTGGAACCCGATGACGAAACCCGCCCCCTGCTGAAGCACAATCTCAAGCGCCAAGGTTATCACGTGATCATTGCTCTAGATGAAGAAGATGCGATCGAGCGGATGATGGGTAGATTTCATTGTCCCGATCTGATTTTGCTCAACCAATATGGGAGGCAGTCGATTGAGGAGACTGTTGAGATGGGACAGCGGATTTGTAAGACCTCAGGGCTCCCCAAAAACACACTGATTGTCGTTTTGGCAGAACAGTACGGCGCGGATTTAGAAGGTAAGGATGTGCAGGTAGGCGATCGCGAGTATGTGACTTACCCAGAAGATGGGCAGCAGTTGATGAATCTGCTTCAGAAATTATGTCCCGTCTGAATTTGTCTAATTATTTGCCCAAATTTGTCCAACTAGAAAAAGTGCAGAGCTACATCAGCAACCCTGCACTGCACTCACTGCTCAAGCTCCTAAGTTAAATACCCAAGCGCTGATAGATATGATCTAAGTGGCGGAGATGGTGTTGAGGATTGAAGCATTCTTCAATTTCCTCTGGTGATAGCCGCTCTGTGACTCTTGGATCTTTGGCGATCAAGTCGTGGAAACTGCCATCGGCTTTGTTCCATGCCGTGTGAGCACAAGATTGCACCGTGGCATAGGCTTCTTCCCGGTTCATGCCTTTTTCCACCAGCGTCAGGAGTACTCGCTGGCTGAACACAACCCCACCGTAAAGGTTCATGTTGCGTTGCATGTTTTCGGGGTAAACCTGCAAGTTCTTCACTAGCTCGGTGATTTCCACCAACATGAAGTGGGTTAAAGTGCAGCCATCTGGGAAGACCACCCGCTCCACCGAACTGTGGGAAATGTCCCGTTCATGCCACAGCGCCACGTTTTCGATCGCCGCGACTGCATAACCCCGAATGATCCGAGCAATGCCAGTTAAGCGCTCTGAGCGAATCGGGTTACGCTTGTGGGGCATGGCAGAAGAACCTTTTTGGCCTTTGGCAAAGAATTCCTCGACCTCTAGCACATCAGTCCGCTGTAAGTTGCGAATCTCCACGGCAAAGCGCTCAATTGAAGCTGTCAACAGCGCCAAGGTTTGCACGAAATCGGCATGGAGGTCACGCGAAACGACTTGAGTCGAGGCAGTGTCTGGTTTGAGCCCCAACTTCTGACACGCCAAGGCTTCTACTTGGGGGTCGATGTTGGCATAAGTGCCCACCGCACCCGAAATCTTGCCCACGGCTACGTCATCGCGCAAGCGTACCAAGCGATCGCGATTTCGCAACACTTCCGCTAACCAACCCGCCAGCTTGAAGCCAAAGGTAATCGGTTCGGCGTGAATCCCGTGCGATCGCCCAATCATGACAGTGTCGCGATGCTGCTGAGCTTGGTAACGAATTGCTTGAATCAGGGCTTCGAGCTGACCCAATAGCACATCTAAGCTAGCCACCAGTTGTAGTGCCAGTGCGGTATCGAGCACATCGGAGCTAGTCAAGCCCAAGTGAATGTAACGGCCTGCATCGCCGACGTATTCATTCACATTGGTGAGGAAGGCAATGACATCGTGACGAACTTCGGCTTCAATTTCTAGCACCCGCTTGGGGTCAAAGTTCGCCTTTGCTTTAATTTCTTCAACTGCTTCAGCCGGAATATATCCGAGTTCGGCCTGGGCTTCACAAACTGCTATCTCTACCTGTAACCAAGTTTTGAGTTTGTAAGCCTCCGTCCAGAGTTCGCCCATCTCAGGCAGGGTATAACGCTCAATCAAAGCCCGTGTCGCAGAATACAACCGTCATATTTTAGCGCTATCTCAACCCGCAACTTGCAATTACAAAAAAGGAGCTGCTTAGCCGCAACTCCTTTTTATTTTTATACCCCCAGGGGAATTCGAATCCCCGTCGCCTCCGTGAAAGGGAGGTGTCCTAGGCCTCTAGACGATGGGGGCTAGGTGACTTGAAGGTGTTGCCCTCAACCGCTCGCGTATCCCGGCGGAATATTAGTCTAGTACGAACGATTTGAGTTTTGCAAGTCCCTAAATTGAAAAAGTTAGTGACTTAAGGGTGTGAGTGAGCAGGCGATCGCCCCTACTCCTCGTCGTCTTCGTACTCTTCGTCTTCATACTCGTCCTCTTCTACTTCTTCGTCCTCTTCTACTTCTTCGTCCTCTTCTACTTCTTCGTCTTCGTACTCTTCCTCATCTTCGTACTCTTCCTCATCTTCTTCAGATTCTTCGTCGTCCTCTTCGCCTTCATCTTCATACTCGTCCTCGTCTTCTGCCTCGTCTTCTTCCTCGTCCTCATCTACTTCTTCGTCTTCATCCTCAAACTCCTCTTCATACTCTCCCCCGTCTTCATCTTCATACTCGTCCTCGTTCTCGTCTGCCTCGTCCTCTTCTTCCTCTTCGTCCTCGTCTACTTCTTCGTCTTCGTACTCTTCCTCATCTTCTTCAGATTCTTCGTCGTCCTCGTCTACTTCCTCGTCTTCGTACTCTTCGTCTATTTCTTCTTCGTCGTACTCTTCCTCATTACTAGCTTCGTCCGTGGGGACATCTGTGCCTGTGAGGAGTTCGATTAGCAGATCAAAGAACGAGAATCCTTCTTCATAGCTACTGCTGATGCCGTCTGAAAAATCGAGATTGTTGGCACGGCGTAGGGTCCAGCAATCGCCTGTTAAGTCTGAATTGGTCAGGTACTCATAAGGCATGTAGCAGTAGCCTTTGTCGCCCCACTCTGTACCCCAGGAGTTGCGAACTAGAAACACTTGGTCTTTGTCTGAGTAGCCGCAAGCAAGCATGGCGTGACCACCCAAATTTTCTTCACTGGGTAAAGGCAGGTTGACGTGCCCCCGATGATCCAGATCTTCAAAAGATTGAAAGATGTCGGAGCCGAAGACGAAGGGATAACCCTCGGCTAGACAGACTTTCATTGCGTGCAAGTTAACATCAATGCGATCGTACTCATCAATTAAGTGCTCAGCCGCTTCTTGAAAAGCATCATCGTGCGGTTCATCACAGAAAGTTTCAATCTGGTAGGGCCAGGTAGCTTCAGAGCAAGCCCCATACTTAGCCAAAACTTTCATGCCCCGACGTAAGGTTGCGCCGCTGTCTTCTTGCTCACAGCCATCGAATTTTCGGGCCATGTAGTAAATAAACAAGCGACTAATATCGTAGTTTTGCCCCGTGAGTCGCTTGGCTAAATATTCGTAAGCTCCCGCGATCGCGTTGGCTGTACAGCTTCCCAACTCGCCTTGGCTTTCTACGGTGGTCATGTGCTGCCGCAAATCTACAAACTTGGGCAAGCTATTCTGCTTGACGCTACGAGGCCGAGCATAACGACGATCGCGGTCATCTTGGCGATCGCGGTGATACCCCCCTACGACGACGCGATTGCCCTGGGGACGACGAATTTGCCTAAACATGACCCATGCTCCTAATTTTTAGCGAGATCAGCGAAATAATGGATGGCACCCTCTATTGCATCCGGCTGTTGCATCCGGCTGTTGCATTTGGCTATTGCGTCCGGTGTACATCTGGCTATTGCATCCGGTCAATCGTCCGGTACTGAATTGCCTCTGCGACATGATGCGTTTGCAGATGTTCTTCCCCAGCCAAATCCGCGATCGTGCGAGCGACTTTCAAGATGCGATCGGTGGCTCTAGCAGAGAGTCCCAGTTTACGAATCGCTCCTTCTAAGATGTTGCGGGCGGCATCATTCAGTGAGCACCACTTTCTCAGGTGGCGGCTTTGCATGTCGGCATTGCAGCGCAAACTGGGTTCTGATTCAAATCGGGTTTGAGCGCGATCGCGAGCTACTTGCACTCGTTCCCGCACATTGGCGGAGTCTTCTCCTAGGGGTTGCTGCGTGATTTCTTCTGGCTTTAGCCGATTCACCGCTACTTGTAGGTCAATGCGGTCCATCAACGGGCCAGAGAGTTTTGCCCAATATTGCTCCCGCTGTCGGGGCGAACAAGTGCAAGGCTGAATCGTGTCGCCAAAGTAGCCGCAGGGGCAGGGATTGGTACTGGCAACTAAGGTGAACTGGGCAGGAAAAGAGACCGATTGGCGCGTGCGGGAAATGGTTACATGTCCGTCTTCTAGAGGCTGTCGCAAAAACTCCAAGACATCTCGCTTAAACTCAGTAAGCTCGTCCAGAAACAAAATTCCGCGATGCGCCAGCGAAATCTCGCCAGGTCTGGGAAAGCTACCACCGCCCACGAGCGAGGGGCCAGAGGCAGAGTGGTGGGGACTGCGAAAGGGGCGATCGCTGACCAGGGAGCCTCTTTCTTTGAGTAAGCCTGCGACTGAGTGAATTTGGGTGACTTCTAGCGATTCGCTAAAGGTGAGGGGTGGCAAAATCCCAGGCAGTCGTCGAGCTAGCATGGTTTTGCCGCTGCCCGGAGGCCCGACAAAAACTAGATTGTGCCCCCCTGCCGCCGCAATTTCTAAGGCGCGACGGGCATGGGCTTGCCCTTTGACTTCATTTAGGTCTTGTCCGGTGTACTGCGATCGCGCCAAAGCTGCCTGTCCATCTACTTGCACAGGCAAATACTGCTCAGGTTGATTCAGGAAGTTGCCCACTTCCGCTAAGTTCTTAAAGCCGTAAACCGCCAAACCCTTGACCACGGCTGCTTCGGAGGCGTTACCCACGGGCACAACTAAGCCTGTGATTCCCATTTGTTGCGCGGCTGCGGCGATTGGTAATACCCCCGCTACAGGTCGCAAGCTGCCGTCTAGTGAGACTTCTCCTAAGAACAAATAATCGCCCAGTAGTTCTGCACTTACCTGCTCAGAGGCGGCTAAGATGCCTACGCTAATCGGTAAATCGAAGCTGGGGCCTTCTTTCCGCAGATCCGCTGGCGTGAGGTTAATCACGATCTTGCGCATGGGGAAGGCATAGCCTGCATTCTTTAGAGCTGCTTTGACCCGTTCTCGCGATTCTTGGACTTCAGTCCCAGGTAGGCCCACTAAGACAATGCCTGGTAGCCCCCCAGAGACATCTACCTCGACTCCAACCTTTACCGCATCGATCCCGACTAGAGATGCGCTCCAAATCCTGGCCAGCACTGGGTCATTCCTGAGACGTCTAGCCCTAGAATGCCCGCGATCGCTAATCGACCAACATCCATTTACACCGACTGTTTACGGCAAGTCATTTGAAAGGGAGTGTTCACATCAAAACTTAATTTCGGAATCGCTCAAATCTCATCCTTTTGCTTTTGAGGCTTTCTGCGGTTGCGATCGCCCTTAAAATTGCAGCTAAGTTTAAGGAATTCTAGCTATGAGCGAGACAGACACGATTTTTGGCAAGATTATTCGCCGGGAAATTCCAGCGGATATTGTTTATGAGGACAACCTGGCCCTAGCTTTTCGGGACGTGAATCCGCAAGCTCCAGTGCATATCCTAGTGATTCCCAAAGAGGCGATCGCTAAGCTTTCCGACGCTGAATCGCAGAATCATGCACTGATGGGGCATCTGTTGCTAACGGTAAAGCGAGTCGCAGAGCAGGAAGGCTTAACAAACGGCTACAGAGTCGTAATTAACAACGGTGAAGATGGTGGGCAGACCGTACATCATCTCCACGTACACATCTTGGGCGGTCGTCCAATGGCGTGGCCTCCGGGTTGACCACAATGAGCCTCAGCAGGGAGCCAAAGTTAAAAATATGAGGAATATGCTTTACAAAGCTCAACAAATCCACTAATCTATAAGGAGTGGGGGTTGCCCTACTTTACATAGATTCATCTAATTTCGTAATAAGCACTCATCCAAACATGACTACTACTCTACAGAGACGCGAAAGCGCCAACCTGTGGGAGCAGTTCTGCAACTGGGTCACCAGCACCGACAACCGCCTCTATGTAGGCTGGTTCGGCGTCCTGATGATCCCAACCCTGCTCTCTGCTACCATCTGCTTCATCATCGCCTTCATCGCCGCTCCTCCCGTCGATATCGATGGTATCCGTGAGCCCGTCGCTGGCTCCCTCATCTACGGCAACAACATCATCTCTGGTGCCGTGGTGCCTTCCTCCAATGCGATCGGCCTCCACTTCTACCCCATCTGGGAAGCCGCTTCCCTCGATGAGTGGCTCTACAATGGTGGCCCTTACCAACTCGTGATTTTCCACTTCCTCATTGGCGTCTTCTGCTACATGGGTCGTGAGTGGGAACTCTCCTACCGCCTCGGCATGCGTCCTTGGATCTGCGTCGCTTACTCTGCGCCTGTCGCAGCCGCAACCGCAGTCTTCCTCATCTACCCCATCGGCCAAGGTTCCTTCTCCGATGGCATGCCCCTCGGCATCTCCGGTACCTTCAACTTCATGTTGGTGTTCCAGGCTGAGCACAACATCTTGATGCACCCCTTCCACCAACTCGGTGTGGCAGGTGTGTTCGGGGGCGCTCTGTTCTCCGCGATGCACGGTTCCTTGGTGACTTCTTCCTTGGTGCGTGAAACCAGCGAGAACGAGTCTCAGAACTACGGTTACAAGTTTGGTCAAGAAGAAGAGACCTACAACATCGTGGCAGCTCATGGCTACTTTGGCCGCTTGATCTTCCAATATGCGTCCTTCAACAACAGCCGGGCTCTGCACTTCTTCTTGGGTGCATGGCCTGTGATCGGCATCTGGTTCACGTCCTTGGGCATCAGCACGATGGCGTTCAACCTGAACGGATTCAACTTCAACCAATCAATCATCGACTCTCAAGGTCAAGTGATTGGCACCTGGGCTGACGTGTTGAACCGTGCGAACCTGGGGATGGAAGTGATGCACGAGCGTAACGCTCACAACTTCCCTCTCGACCTAGCTGCTGGCGAAGCTGCTCCTGTAGCGCTGAGCGCTCCTGCTATTCACGGTTAATCTCTGCTAGTCTCTAGCGAAACCAAGAGCGCTCTCCGCAAGGGGGGCGCTTTTTGCTTTCTAGTTTTCTAAGCTGGCAAGGTCTGAAATAAGCTTTGATGGAAGAGACCCCTTGGTTGCCAACCCTGCGACTCCCCAACGATGAACGAAGTTTTAGGCGCTCTGATTATTTGCATTGGTTGCCCGCTGCTCGGTGGTCTGCCTCTGATTAACTGGATCACCTATGCCCTAACTCGGAAACAACTGGCCCAGCTCGGAACAGGCAACGTTAGTGTTTCGGCAGCGTTTTATCATGGCGGTCGGCTGGTTGGGATTCTGGCTGTCTTGTCAGAGGCATTTAAGGGGATTGCTGCGGTTTTAATTGCCCGTTACTTTTTTCCGCAAGCCCCAGAGTGGGAGCTGATCTCGTTAATCGCCTTGGTGATGGGGCGTTATTGGATGGGGCGAGGCGCAGGCACAACCAATGTGGTCTGGGGCTACGTTGTTCACGATTGGATGGCTTCGTTGCTGGTGTTTATTTTGGGGGGTATTGGCTCCACGATTCTGCGAGAAAAGCGTCAGGGCAAGATCTTAGTTTTAGTTTTGTTTCCCCTGCTCACTGCTTTATTACATCCTCAAGAATCTGCTTTGATTGTGGCGGCGATCGCCTTGGGTAGTCTCATGGGGTGGATTTACCACAAGATTCCTGATGACTTAGACTTAACCCCAGAAGCAGGTCAACCGGAATCCCAAGCAGTGTTTAAGTTTTTTCGCGGCGATCGCGCTCTAGTCTCGCTGAATCGGCCTTTAGAAGCGCAAAAAGTTGGACAGAAAGCAGCTACGCTCTCACAACTGATGCGGTGGGGCTACCCTGTCCCAGCAGGTTGGGTCTTGCCACCCGGAGACGATCTAACGCCGCTGATTGAGTTTCTGCAACCTTCCTCCGAGAAACCTTTGGTGGTCAGGTCTTCAGCGGTGGGAGAAGATTCAGAACTAGCGTCGGCGGCAGGGCAGTACGAAAGTATCTTGAACGTGACAAGTCAAGGAGCGTTGGAGCGGGCGATCGCTCAGTGCTTGGCTTCCTATGATCAGCCCGGAGCGGTGCAATATCGGCGCGATCGTGGACTGCCAGAAGCGTCAATGGCGATATTGGTACAACAACAAATTCGTGGTGCCTTTTCTGGGGTGGCTTTTAGCCGTGATCCGATCGCTCGGCAGGGCGAGGCAGTGGTGATTGAAGCGCTCCCCGGTGAGACGCAACGGATTGTCTCCGGGCAGTTTACGCCAGAGCAATATCGGGTTTTGGTGCGTGAAAGCGATTTAGCCCAAGCGGATTCTAGTTGGTTACTACCCACCGATTTAGACCTGCCAGTAGAAGGAACCGGGGATTTGCCTCCTCGCTTAATTCAACAAGTGGCATTTCTAGCCAGACATTTAGAGGCGCGATATCACGGGCTACCGCAAGATATTGAGTGGACTTACGATGGGCAAACGTTGTGGCTCCTGCAATCGCGACCCATTACCACCCTGGTACCTATCTGGACGCGCAAAATTGCGGCGGAAGTGATTCCTGGCTTGATTCGTCCCTTAACTTGGTCGATTAATCGGCCTTTGACCTGTGGGGTTTGGGGAGAAATTTTTACCTTAGTTTTAGGTGGCAAGCGATCGCGAGGACTAGACTTCAACGAAACCGCGACACTACATCACTCCCGTGCTTACTTCAACGCCTCTTTGTTAGGGCAAACTTTCCTCCGCATGGGCTTACCTCCTGAGAGCCTGGAATTCTTGACTAGAGGAGCCAAGTTCAGCAAACCACCTCTAGGCTCCACTTTAGGCAATACACCAGGGCTACTGCGACTGCTCCAACGAGAATGGCAGCTCGACAAAGATTTCCGCTACGACTATCAGCGTCAGTTTGCACCCCTCTTAACCACGCTAACGCGAGAACCTGCCGAGAACTTGAGCGCTCCTGCTCTCCTAGAGCGCGTTGATACTATTTTGCGGGTATTGAAGCGGGCGACTTATTACAGCATTTTGGCTCCACTGAGTGCAGCGTTACGACAGGCAATTCTAAAGGTTCAGGATAGCGAAATAGACAACAGCAACACTCCGGAAGTTGCCGCGTTGCGATCGCTGCAAGACATCGCCAATCGTAACCGCCATTTAGTCGCTAACTTGGAAAATCCTTCTGCTCCAACTCCTGAAGTTTTTGACACCTTAGCAGCCCTCCCCAACGGTCAAACCTTGTCTGACCAGCTAGCTCAGTTTCTCGACACCTATGGTTACTTGAGTGAAGTGGGGACGGATATTGCGGTGCCGACTTGGCGTGAAGATTCCAAACCTGTTTGTGATCTATTCACCCAATTTCTGCTTAATCCTCCTACTACGAGTGCGCCTTTGCCTATTACATCGCGATCGCCTGCTTGGAAAGTGCAGCGAGTCCAGCAGCGAGTGAGTTTGAAAGGTCAGGTGACAGAGGTATATAGCCAATTGCTAGCAGAATTGCGCTGGAGTTTCGTGGCGCTAGAAAAGTTGTGGCTGGAGCAAGGATTACTGACAGCAGCAGGCGATGTTTTCTTCTTGAGGTTTGAGGAAATTTGGCGGCTGATTCAGCAGTCGGATGCCGATTTATCTAACCAAGTTTCTACGTTAATTGCAGAACGGCGATCGCAATTGGCCCAAGATAATGAACTGGTACAAGTGCCAGCTTTGGTCTATGGGAATGCCCCACTCACCCCTGTCACCGTCCATAACTGGCAACCTTCGCAAAAATTACAAGGAATTGGAGCTAGCCCAGGCCAGGTGGAGGGTCGAGTAAAAGTGTTGCGGAGTTTACAAGCGATCGCAGAAATCGATCGAGAAACAATTTTGGTAGTGCCATACACCGATTCTGGTTGGGCACCCCTGTTGGCGAGAGCGGGAGGCTTGATTGCGGAAGTTGGTGGGCGGTTATCTCACGGCGCGATCGTGGCACGAGAGTACGGCATCCCTGCCGTGATGGATGTGCATGACGCGACCCATCAGTTACACGACGATCAATGGGTGAGGATTGATGGTCAGCAAGGCACTGTGGAAATTTTATAAAAGTAAGGATTAGAACTGAACTGCATTCCTATTCCTATGAGATTAAGAGGCAAGTAATTCTGTATGGTCAATATTGGGATTTCGGTTTCTAGTCTACTAGGAATTTTCTTATGCGTTCTTGGCGTAATTCTTCCTTTATTGTCACTAGTTTTGCTGATTCGCAACCCTAGAAGAGGTGAAAATCTGCTTGGGCTTTGTCAAGATATCTGTCTTGGCGTTGTCTACCTGTTGTCTGGAGGGATTTTGTTTTTTCAAGGTTGGCGACAAGATCCACTTTTGCAATTTGCCCAACTACTAATAATTCTGGCTCTTACTTATTTATCGCTAAAAGATCTGTTTCTCCGTTTCCGACGGTAGAAATTATTTAAAGTTTCAAAGACTTGTGATTTTCACTTTCAAGCCGAAATTTCTGCAATCCAACCTTAACCGCTCAAGACCGCTTGATGCTCCTTTCCATTGCTTTAACGGCGTCTAATGGTTCCTTTAAACCAACTCCTGTTTCTTCACGTAACTTTTTGATTGCTCCAATCCGATCGCCTGACCTGACTAGATCTTCGATGGTTTCGTTGTAGTCAATTTCCAGCTTGTCCAGAATTAGATCAACTTTGCCTTCCAATCTTGCAAGGCGGGAACTGTCTATGGCATCAGGTGAGCGACTTTGAACTGCAAATATACTGCCCAAACCCACCAAAGCGAAACCGATCAGCCAGGGTTCTATCATGTTGAGAAGCTTTTTAACTAAATAAAGCGGCTGTAGGAAAAATCAAATACTCTAAGAAAAAGAGTTTCCAAATAAATTGATAGAAGCTGGCAATCGCTACCTTGTCTGATAAATCAACTCGCAAACTTCGCCACCAAAGTAGGCTCAAAGCGGCTAAGTGAGTCACGATCAAAAACTTAGAATTAACACCTGATAGGTTAAATAAGCCAGCTAAAATCATGCCAAGATAGCAAACGGTTAAAACCCAACGAGATAGATTGAAAACGGCTTTTGTGCCGAGCCGAATTGTGAATGTATTGATGTTGTATTGGCGATCGCCGTCGATATCAGGAATATCTTTAAAGATGGCGATCGCAAACGTAAATATCAGAACAAATAGCGTCAGCGCCCAAACCGTTGGAGTGATAGTACCTTGGCCTTGAAGTTGCTGGCTAAAGTGTAGAAATAGTCCCAAATTCACGATCACACCCCGCACTGTAAAAATGCACAGCGAGGCCCAAACCGGAAATCGCTTCAGCCGGATCGGTGGTAAAGAGTAGGCAGTGCCGATCGCCAAGCTAATCCCCACCGTACCGAAGAGAAACCAGCCCGAACTGAGGGAAATCAGCAGCGCCAAGGCTCCGGTGAAGAGGACAATGGCCCAACCTTGCGATCGCGAAAACTCACCGGAAGCCACAGGTAAATCGGGTTTGTTGATCCGGTCAATCTCGACATCCTCTAGCTGATTCAGCCCCACAATGTAGACGTTGCCGCAGAGACAAGCTATCCAAGCTGCTAACAGCACTCCTACAGAGCTGAGGGCAAAGGGAATGGACGTTGTGGCACTGGCGATCGCGTACAACCCTAGCGCACTAAGGCTCGTGCCAATAATGGTGTGGGGGCGAGAAAACTTCCAGAAAGCATAGAGCCAGGGGGCATACTTTTGGAGAAGGTTAATCTGGGACGACGAAACAGCAGGCTTTTGGGGGGAAATCTGGCTCATGCGTGCCTGAATTGATACACAGGCTTGATTTTAAGCAATCAATGACAATTTTGGCAGCAATCCCCCGATAGAGAACGGTTGAGCTAGCTGGCTACGGCTCACTTGAACTGCTTATTTAGTGCCACACAGTAACCCAAAACGGACTAGCCCACGCTGATAGCCCCGACTCATCAAATTCAACGCCAGAGCTGCTTGAATTGTCGTCCAACCAGAAAACAGCAGACCGAAAATTGCATTGGGGGTCAAAGCGGATTCAATCACCTTGTCCCAGAACGGGGCCACAGCATCCGACCAGTCGGCAGTATGAATATTTTGAAACGAGAGTTGGTTCGCGATCGCCTCATATTCTGGCAGCGAAATTACATAAGGCAAGCAATAAACGCGATAGATATCAGCCAAATGTTGCCGCTCATCTGTGGTCAGCGGATCGCTGGGCGTGGTGAGGCGGTGGCACCAAGTCGCCATAATCAACGTGCCACCTGGCTTCAGCACCCGATAGCATTCTTGCAAAAATTTGCGCTTGTCTGGCATGTGCTCCCCGCTTTCCAGCGACCAGACGAGATCAAAGGAGTTGTCGGCAAAATCAGTGTTTAACGCGTCCCTGACAAAAAACTGAGCACTAGGCTGGGTAGTCAAGCTGCTCATGCCTGCCTCACGCGCTCTCTCGGTGGCTCTGGCGGCTTGCACGGGGCTTAGAGTAATGCCAGTCGCCGCCGCTTGAAACTTTTGAGCCAAATATAAAGAACTACCCCCAATCCCGCAGCCCGCATCTAAGATTGCTTCTGCCTGTCCAACTTCTGCCCACTTCAGCAATTCCTCGACCAAATCAATCTGAGCTTGGCGGCGTTCTTTGGGTTCTTTGCCATCTAGGCCATAGTAGCCATGATGCATGTGTTCGCCCCAAATCTGCTCCCACAAACCAGAGGAGGCATCATAGAATTGCTGAATTTGCTGGTGAAGGGTTGAGGTCATAGGAAATGTAACTTTGAATCAAGATCGGAATTAGCCTAGCAGAGTGGGCTGAATCTCCCTAGGCTCAGAAGATGGAATTTGTATTCAAAGAAGGAAAAGTTTGTATGGCCGTGTCTAGCGATTTGTGGCAAGCCAACCAGGATTTGGCCCAAGCTTGTCTAAAAAATTCTTTCGTTCAAGGTATTGCCGATGGCACCTTACCCAAAGAGCTATTTGCTTATTATGTCGGCCAAGATGCGTTTTTTCTAGAAGCGTTTGCGCGGGCCTATAGCATTGCTGCTGCCAAAGCGCCCGATTGGGAGGGGTTTGGTGTATTCCACACTCTGGCAGGTGGAGTGCTAGAAGAATTGCAACTGCACCAAGGGTATGCCCAAAAATGGGGTGTGGACTTGCAGCATATAGAACCTGGAGCATCTACTCGGCGCTATACAGATTTTCTACTAGCAACGGCTTGGAGTGGAGATGCGGGATTAACTACGGCGGCAATGGTGCCTTGTATGCGCTTGTATGTCTTTTTGGGCCAGCAACTCGCTGCCAACCAAAAGTTTGAGCATACCTATACCACTTGGATTCGCACCTACAGCAGCCCAGAGTTTGACCAACTGGCTCAACAGCTAGAGCAGCTTTGCGATCGCTACACCAATCACCCTGCACTGGCGCACACCACCTATCGCTATGCCATGCAATGTGAGCACGATTTCTTTCAAGCAGCCTGGGTTCGTGCTTAAATAGCCTGCCAAGACAGAACTAAACCAGAATTATGTAACGGCTACCTCAGCTAGCAGTAAGCTCTTAAACAGCCTCAGTTTTGCCGTCTAAACTTGCAGTCCAAACTTTAACCATTTACGCGATCGCTCCATGACTGTCTCTAGAACCATTTGTCTAGGCTTTCTGGCTGTCATTGCAGTAGGTACCCTCCTGCTGATGATGCCTTTCTCCACCAGTAGTGGCACCTGGAATGACTTTATTGTGGCTCTGTTTACCGCTACTTCCGCCGTTTGTGTTACGGGCCACATCGTGGTGGATACAGGCAGCTATTTTTCTACGACAGGACAAGTGATCCTCTTGGCTTTGGTGCAGGTTGGCGGGTTGGGATACATGACCGCTACTACGTTCCTGTTGTTACTTTTGGGACGACGGTTCGGTCTACGAGACAAAATCGCTTTACAACAGGCGCTCGATCGCCCTGGAATGCAAGGAGCTACTCAAGTTCTGCGCTCCATCGTCTCCCTCACTCTGATCTTTGAACTCACAGGCGCGTTTCTATTGCTTGCAGTTTTTGTGCCAGATCACGGTTGGAGCAAGGGATTGTGGCTCTCTATTTTTCATAGTGTTACTGCTTGGAATAATGCTGGTTTTAGCCCATTTAGAGACAACTTAATTGGCTATCAGTCTTCTATATTATTGAACCTAATTATTCCGGCCCTAGTTATCTTTGGTGGCATTGGCTACGAAGTGATATTTGAGTTGTTTCTATGGTTGCGCGCTCGTTGGCTGAGAAAATCTGAAAAAATTATTTTTTCGTTAAACTTCAAAGTGGCAATTAGTACCACAATCATCCTCTTAGTCATTAGTACCATTGCTATATTTCTTACCGAACTAAACAATCCACAGACTTTGGGGCCAATGGATTTTAAGACCAAGGTACTAACAGCTTGGTTTCAAGCAGTAACCCCACGCACCGTCGGTTTCAATACTGTTGACATCGGCAAAATGACCGCTGCTAGCCTATTTATTATGATCGTTTTAATGTTTATTGGTGGTAATCCAGGTGGTACAGCGGGGGGTATTAAAACTACCACTTTACGGGTTTTAACTAGTTGTACCCGAGCCATCTTACAAGGCAAAGAAGAAGCTGTTTTGTATGAACGACAAATTCCTGTCTCGCTGATTCTAAAAGCAGTGGGAGTTTCAGTCGGTTCACTCACTGCGGTCATGATCATGACCACTTTAATTGCCATCACTGATACAAATGTCACTTTTATTCAAATTCTCTTTGAAGTGATGTCAGGTTTTGGTACGGTTGGCCTCTCGACTGGAATTACTGCAGGACTTTCGACCTTCGCCAAATTGGTTTTAGTCGCCACCATGTACATCGGTCGAGTTGGGGTGTTGCTGCTGATCGGCGCAATTTTAGGCGACCCCAATCCTAGTACTATCCGTTATCCAGAGGAAAATTTACTCGTAGGGTAGTTTCTGGAACAAAACAGGTTAGGATTTCCGGAACAGATTTGCACCCAAAACCTTGATAATTTAAAGGGTTACGGACTCTAAATCAAGTCTGGGCGTTTACCGCCTGAGGTTAATTTGTGAATTTATCCTATCTGAGCTTCTTTCGTAGTCTACGAACCGAGAATAAGCAATTTGCTGTCATCGGTTTGGGGCGCTTTGGTCGAGCTGTTTGTGCATCTCTGCATCGCATGGGATACGAGGCGCTAGGGATTGACTCAGATGAAAAACGGGTGGCTCAGATTCTGACAGATCAGCTAGCCGCTCACGCCGTGCAGTTAGATTCGACAGAGGTTGCGGCCCTGAAAGAAGCAGGCGTTTTTGAGTTTGATAC
This sequence comes from Trichocoleus desertorum ATA4-8-CV12, assembly GCA_019358975.1. Classification (NCBI taxonomy): domain Bacteria; kingdom Bacillati; phylum Cyanobacteriota; class Cyanophyceae; order Leptolyngbyales; family Trichocoleusaceae; genus Trichocoleus; species Trichocoleus desertorum. The sequence goes on along the minus strand of JAHHIL010000003.1, from coordinate 212,134 downwards.
CGTGATTGTCGCGATCGGTAACTATGTAGAAGAAAGCGTGATCACCACCATGAATCTTAAGGAAGCTGGTGTGCCCCATGTGGTAGCCAAGGCTTCTTCAGAAATTCATGAAAAGCTGCTGCGGAAAGTTGGCGCTGACCATGTGGTGTTTCCGGAGCATGAAATGGGCTGTGCCTTGGCGCGATCGCTGACGAAACCTGGAATTCTCGATCGCTTCGAGCTTGATCCCGACAACAGTATTGTGGAAGTCATTGTTCCGGAAGTGTTTGATAGTCAAACTATTTCAGAACTGAGGCTACGGAGTCGCTTTGGGTTGAACTTGCTTGCAGTCAGCAACAACGGCAAATTTGAAATCAACCCCGAACCAGGCCGTCGTCTTCGCAAAGGAGAGGCAATCGTGGTGATTGGTTCCAATAAGGGGATCGATCAATTACCCATCTAACTTCAAGTTCTGGCTGCATTACATCGTTAAGCCAGTAGGGAAGAATAAAAAGCAATGCTCAATTTTTGCAATTGACATCATGCTTGTATTTTTTATGCACGGAGTTGCCACTCGCAACGTGCAATATGCTGATTCCCTACAGGGCTTAATTCGAGAAGAATTTTCTCAGGTAAAAGCGCCCCTTCCCCTTTTTTACGCTAGCTTTTGGGGGGATGTGCTTAGTGACATTGGCAAGCTGTGGAATGCGGTTCACCGAGATTTGCAAACGTTGCAGTCAGAGAATCCGCAGACTGATACTCAAGCAGTTTTTCGTTATCAAAATTTTAGACAAGGCTTTTTTTCTGAGTTTGTCGGTGATGCTTTCACCTACTTGAACTCGGAGCGCGGCGTCAAAATTAGAAAATTAATTGCGGAACAGCTCTCTGACTTCATCACTCGGAATCCAGGTGAGACAGAGCTACACATCGTTTCTCATTCCCTAGGGACAGTTGTTTTATGGGATGCTTTGTTTTCTGAGAGATTTCATCCCAATGACCCAGCTTTTGAAATTCGAGCCTTAGTTCAGGGCTGCAACAATTCTAATTCTCAGCCAAAATTGCAACTAAAAAGCATCACCACGATGGGTTCTCCTATTGCTTTCTTTAATATCATGCTGGGGATTCAGCCTGAGCCAGTGAAAGCGTTGGTGAGTCAATACAGCGATCGCAGCTTGAGATGGCTCAATCTCATTCATGCCTCTGATGTCATTGCCTATCCCATGCAAGCCTGCTTCAGCCCAGACTCGTCCTGGAACCTAACTCTGCAAGATCACTATCTACAATCAGAGGCCAACTCCACAGAAACAGCCGTCCGAAATTTTGTGAATTCTGATTTGGTCAATCGAGTTGGTAAGGTTGCGGGGTTGGTTAATCCAGCGGTTCAAATCGCGATCGACCATGCGCCAATGGCAGCGGGGGCAGGAGATGCCCATATTAATTACTGGAGCTGTCCTCAAGTCGCTCATTTGATTGCCGACAACCTCCTAGCAAACTCTCCAAGGGCACAAGGATCATCCAGATTGATGCAAGCGATCGCGCAGCTCCAACAAGTTCCTGGCATGACCCGCAACTTTATCCCAGCAGGTCAGTTTTTGGATGAAACCCTAATTGACTTAAAGTTTAGCGATCGCAGTGGTAGCCTCCAACTGATTAGAACCCCTGCTGGAGTTCATCATGTTTGTATTTTGAATGCTCAAAATGTGTCCCAATTTAGGGGGTATGTAGGCTGGATTCATACTTCAGGCTTGAAGCAAGCGGTAGAGTTGATCAGAAGCAACTATTGCTAGGGTCGCGCCCGAACGCATGATGCATGTAATTGGTTTAATGAGTGGCACATCAGTGGATGGCATTGATGCTGCCTTAGTAGAGATTTCCGGTTTAGAAACCGACTTACAAGTCAAGTTACTGGCTGGAGCGACTTATTCCTATCCAGAAGACTTGCGATCGCAGATTTTAGCGGTCTGTGGGGGCGAACCTCTTTCAATGGCAGATCTCGCAGCCTTAGATGACGCGATCGCCAAGCAATTTGCTCAAGCAGCTTTAGCCGTTCAAGCAGGTCACACTCCAGCAGCTTTAATTGGTTCACATGGTCAGACCGTCTATCACCGACCGCTAGATAGGAAGGATGAAATAGGAGGGATGAAGGATGAATGGGGTCTCGCTTCTTCGTCCAACCCTACGAAAAACCCAGACTCCTACAACTCTTCTGTTTCATCCTTCATCCTTCATCCTTCATCCCTCGGTTATAGCCTCCAGCTCGGTCGGGGAGCTGCGATCGCTCATTTAACTGGAATTTCCACAGTTAGCAATTTTCGGGTGGCTGACATTGCAGTGGGAGGGCAAGGAGCGCCACTGGTGCCGCGAGTGGATGCTTATTTGTTGAGCCAGCCTAATCAGAGCCGTTGTGTGCAGAATATCGGTGGCATTGGCAATGTCACTTATTTACCCGCTAGAAGTACTGCCGATTGGGAGCAGCAAGTCCGAGGCTGGGATACAGGCCCTGGCAATATGTTGCTAGATTTGGCCGTGCAGCAGCTCTCTCATGGAGCCAAAACCTACGACCTAGACGGGGCTTGGGCAGCTACAGGTACTCCTTGCCAAATTCTGGTAGAGCAGTGGCTCCAGCAAGGTTTTTTTCAGCAAGCACCACCCAAATCAACCGGACGGGAGCTGTTTGGGCTTGATTACCTGAAAAGTTGTTTTGCTGATGCCGAGGCTTACCAGCTTAGTGAGGCTGATTTTCTTGCCACCCTGGCGGAACTTACAGCTCGCTCGATCGCTCATAGTTATGGGGCTTTTCTGCCGCAACTTCCTAGTCAAGTGCTCCTCTGTGGAGGGGGTAGCCGCAATTCGTATCTTAAACAGCGACTGCAAGTGCATTTACCCTCGGCGGCAGTGATGACGACAGATGACGTTGGCTTGAGTGCAGACTTTAAGGAAGCGATCGCCTTTGCCGTGTTGGCTTACTGGCGGCATCGCAGTATCCCAGGAAATCTGCCACAAGTCACGGGGGCGGCGAAAGCGATCGCTCTAGGGGAAATCCATCTTGTGAGCATCCCTTAGCGTGATAGCATAGAGTCCCATCCGCATTAGCATAGCGAAACGCAATACAAGTAAGGATTAGCGCTGTGGCTCACACCTTTCTAATGGAGGCAGGACGCTGGACGCTGCAAGGAAATTGGCTGGAGCGTGATGGGATGCCGATCTTGGTTAAAGGCAAAACATTAGTTGGCTGGAGCCGGGATAATTGGTACACGATGGTGACCAAGTTGGTGTTTCCAGACTCCGAACGTGAAGATATTTCTCTGCAATATCGAGGTCGCTTAGATATCGGAGAGCGGCAATATACCTTTGTGCTGCAACACAGCTTGCTGGGGCGAGTCGAGGGCGAAGGCTGGATTGCTCCGGAGTCGATTGTGCAGCGCTATTGGGTTCTAGGCGATCGCCAGCGTCGTAGCGGCTTTGAAACCATGCATTGCATCGATCCAGAGCGGTACTATCTCTCTAGCAGCATCATGGCAGGTCATTATCTGACCAGCACCATGGAGGCCACGCTAGAGCGCCAACCAGAGCAGTAGCATTTGTCTCAACAGCCCACGAGCTTGGGTACTCTTGAAGTTACGATCCCTTGATTTAATTTAGTAACTTTGAGATGACCCACAGCGACTTTCAATGGCTTGAACGACACCACTTCCGTAGGGGTAGGTCTTGTGCTTGCCCCCTGCCTAAACAGAGCACTACCCAAACCGAGTAGGTTTGAATCCATCCCTATACCAGGGATCGGACTAAGGTCGCTACAATAGCTTTACAGAAGCTTTACGGAATTTCTGACTTATTGACGGTAGCTAAAGGCAAAATGCTGGGTAGTCCAAGGCTGTGTGCCTAACTTAAGTATTTTGTTAAGTCTGCCCATCCCTCAACGCCAAGACTGAGGGATTTTGGTTACCCAGTTTGATGCTGGGTACTACATTTCTAAGTTTCGCGAAAAGAATTTTTGACTTAGTTTGGTACTTCTAAGGTAAACCGTGGCAGAAGTCAGTTGTTTTTCTGTGGATTTAGCTCAGAATCTAGCTCAGAGTTGTCAGTTTTACAGTAACCGACGAGTCGCTACTCGCACCGTGAGAAACGGAGTTTCAACTCATGTCGGACCCTAATATTGGCCGCTTGCTGAACGACCGTTATCAGTTGGCAGAGCTGATCGGTAAAGGAGCAATGGGCCGAGTCTATCGGGCTCAAGATGTTTTGTTAGGGGATGTACCAGTCGCCGTTAAGTTCTTGGCTCGGACCCTGCTGAACCAGAAAATGCGCGATCGCTTCAAAAGTGAAGCTAGAACTTGTGCGTTGTTGGGCCAGAAAACCATTCACATCGTCCGAGTCATGGACTATGGCGTTGACGATGATGAAGTGCCCTTTTACGTCATGGAGTACCTCCAGGGGGAAAGCCTGAGCGATGTAATTAAGGCGCGATCGCTAGTTCTGCCCCGATTTCTCAGCATCTCTCGTCAAATTTGCTTAGGTTTACAGTGCGCTCATCAAGATGGCGTGATTCACCGCGATATCAAACCAGGCAATATTTTGGTGAGCCACGACACCAGTATTGGCGAGCTCGTCAAGATTCTCGATTTTGGGATTGCTCGCTTGTTACAGGCTGACACCGGACAAACCAATTCGTTCATGGGTACGTTAGCTTACTCCTCACCAGAGCAAATGGAGGGCAAGGAGTTAGACAACCGCTCCGATATCTACAGCTTGGGCATCATGATGTATGAGATGTTGACAGGCAAGCTACCCTTGCATGCTGAGACTCATACCTTTGGTAGCTGGTACAAGGCGCATCATTTTCAGCTCCCTCGCTCATTTGACTCCATTGACTCCGTTCTGAAGCTGCCTAAAGCTCTAGAAAATTTGGTCATGAGCTGTTTGGCTAAAGCACCTAGCGATCGCCCTCAAAGCGCCACAGAAGTCCTCAAAGCCCTAGAACCCTTAGAAGACCGTTTCGGCCCTGGTAGACAAATTGGGCATCGGATTGAAGCCGTCCTCTCCAAGCTGCCCGTTTTCCCTGATACTAAGCGCCAAGACTCCATCTCTCCAGACGAGGTTTGCCAACTCGCTTCTTGGCCCAAAAGTAAGCCGATTGCTGAAATTGTTTTTCCTCATCCCCTCCGAACCAGTCACGAAGTCTTGGCAACGCTCTGGGTGATGATGCCCAAACAAGAAATTCAACGACGGCTACTCGCAACCCGTTACAACCAGTTCTTGTTTATGATGGCTCCTCATCCAATGTTGCTGTGGCTCACTGCCTTGCATAGCCGAGAGCACGGCCCACGCTGGCTACCCTGCTACTTAGATCTCAAAACGCCGCAAGGTCAAGATATGACTCGGTTGCTAGCAGAAAAAGGCTTATACCGATTGTTATTTTTTGCTTTGGAAGAACCTCAGCGGTGCCTGACGGTGATGAGTTCCAATATTGCCGACATGCAGCGCGATCGCTTGCGAGAATGGGCCGATGCTAGCCAGCTCTTTGTCTCATCTGCTCAAGCCAGCACCAGCAAAACCCTGCTCAAACAAGAACTGGAGAAGATCAAACCCAGAATCTTAATGAAGTTGGAGGAGAGCTAAAGCTAGCGACTCAAGAACGAGCGGGGGGGAAAAACAGCACTGGATGCCAACTGCGACGCAACATTTCCCCTGTAAAGCTAGGCGCTGACCATTCAATTAAGCGACCCAAGCTACCTGATGAAACGGCGATCGCACTAATATCAAACATCACCGCCGCCTCTAAAGTCTCCATCACTGGATTGCCAGATCGGATTTCTGTATGGACCTGCAAGTTATGTTTGGCTAAAGCCGCTTGAGGTGCAGCAAGCAGTTCAGCAACTTCTTGATTTGGGCTGAGCTTTCTGAGTTCTCGACGGCCACTATCACTCACAACCCAACAGAGCAAACACTGTTCTAAGGCTTGTTGGCCTTGGCAACGCTGCTCGATTTGCTGGACCAAATACTTAGCTGGGTCACTGCCGTCATAGGGTAGCAGCAGGTAGCGGAACAAATGCCGACAGCGCAGATCTAGTTCTTCGGTGGTGTAGGCCGAAATCAGCTGGGGCCGCAACACCAACAAAGGTGTATTCGTACGCTGAGCTAAACCCACGGTGGTGCTGCCAAACAGCTTTTCACTTAATAAGCTTCGGGTGGGGGTCCCTAGAATAATGACGTCAGCCTGTTGGGCTTTGGCAACTTTGAGGATGGTGTCGCTGGCTCGCCCTGATAGCACTTCCACTTTGACTTCGACGCCATCGGGTACCTCTTGTAAGGCGACTCCTAAGCGATCGCGAGCTTGATTCACCTTTTCTGTATCTTCTCGTGGAATCTCGCCTTCTTCCCATAGGGAGGCAACATGTAGAAAGGTGATCTGCTGCATCCCTCCAGCCGCTAAGCTGGGGACGAAGTTAGCCAAACGATGTAAATAATCGGAGAAGTCGGTGCAAATTAAAGGACGCTTAAACATAAGTTAGGAGTGAAGGAGATATGAAGCGCAACTCTCCTTAATTAAGCACTTAACTTCAAAGACGGCCAATTAATTTTGCGAAAATCTTAGTGATTTGGTTCAACCAGCTTAAGGATTGCACTCAAAACATGAGACGAGCTGAATAATATTTAGAGGCTCTAGATATAAGTGCTTCTAGATATAGGTGCGGTTTCGACGCCCCAAGACCCCAGCTTCTTTCTCCGTTGGAACCAAGCAAGAGATAGAGGTCGCCCTACCGCGCTCAAGGCAGTACAGCTACATTTGAGGACCTGGTTCCAAGCCCCATTGATGCTTCAGGAAGTGCTTGTACATGGTCTCACGCATCATCATTTGCTTGTAGAGGTCAATCAGGAAGTTTTGAGCTTGTTCACGGCTCATTTGTTGTACTTGAGTTTCAAAGGAGCGGATATTGAATTGTTGTTCAAGAGAAAGTTCGATGGGCTGGTTCATATGTAACTCCAAAGTAAGAGAGAGGAGAGTACAGCGAGTCTGGAAAAGCAGTTTTGCTCTGTTTTGCTCTGGGGACTACTTATTCTCTTCAACTGCTTTGCCTGCAAATCCAGTGACCCTGTATTAAAAAAGATAACAATTGTTTGACAAAATGCACATACCCCATTGGGGTAACTTGAGTCAATTGTCAACTATCCCTGACGAGATAGCTTTTTCAGAATGCACATACCACCTCCAACACCAAATAACGGGTTGAAGTATTTTTACCAAGTTACAAATTGTAAAAATGCTCAAAATGAACCAATCTTGTGATAGTGCTCATTTTGCCGGAAAGCTTTAACAGACAGAAAAGGCCTAAGTCTCAACCTAAAGGTTGGCTAGCTATGGGCTAGAGGCGAGCGCCCAACCTAAGCCAAATCACTATTTGCCCTACTAGAAATTTCCTTTAAATCTCACTAATCCTAAAAGGCTAAGCACCCTGAGTTGGGGGATCGGGGTGATTGAAGCCATCGAGAGTCACTAGCACGACGGTAATGTTATCTCGCCCACCTTTATCTTTCGCGGCATTTACTAAAGCGGCAGCAGCCTTTTCTGAAGCTCGAATACCTTTAAGGTGTGCGGCAATCGAGTGGTCGGAGAGTTCTTCGGTGAGGCCATCACTGCACAACAACAAGCGATCGCCTGCTTGTACTTCCAAAGCTTGAATATCCATTTGGCGCAGATCTTCGCGTCCTAAGCACTGCGATAACACATGCCGCCACGGATGATTTCGAGCTTGTTCCGGTGTCAAATCCCCACCGCGCAGGGCTTTGGCAACCCAAGTGTGGTCTTCCGTAATTTGTTCTATTTTGGGACCTCTGAGCCGATAGAGACGGGAGTCGCCAATGTGGGCACACCAAGCCTGCTCATTGCGAAAGATGACCACCACCACCGTTGTTCCCATATCTGAGCGTTCTGGGTGGCTCTGCTGGTCTTGTAGAATCGCTTGATTGGCTTGTACTAGCGCCGCCTCTAATAGAGCAGATGAGGGGTCTGACGATAGCCAGTGTTGCTCTAAATAGTCTTGAATGACTTGGGTGGCAATGCGGCTAGCTTCCTGACCGCCAGCATGTCCCCCCATGCCATCCGCCACAATAAAAAACCGCCCTTCAGGGTCGATATAATAAGCATCCTGATTTACGGAACGAAGGAGTCCCACATCGGTGAGACCCGTGAAGAGGCGTTTCATAAATTGGCTGCTTTTACCCGAAACTCAAAAAACATTACAACATGCGATCAAAGCGATCGAGGCGCATTAACAGGCGAATCAGGGCAAAGGCGATCGCAGCAGCACCAAGGGCAACTAGCAACGCCAGCCAAACATGACCGCTAACATACAAGATAGTGGCTGAAAGTGTAAAGGCACTGACCAGTAACGTGTAGTTAGTTCCTATATTAACGCTGCTGAGACGACGAATGACTCGGTCGGTCTCAGTAGAACGAACTCTAACTCGTAAATCGCCCCGCTCTATTTTTTCTAGCGTATCTTCAAGCCGCCTTGGCAATCCAAAAGCCGTACTACTTACTTGAGCTGCTTGACGACCTAATTCACTCAGGATGCTGTTTTCTGGAGAACTGTTGCCATTAGACATAATCTGCATCGCAAAAGGTCTTGCGACCTCCATGAAGTTAAAGTCTGGATCTAACCCTTTGCCTACTCCTTCCAAGGTAGAAAAAGCTCGCATCACAAAGGTAAAAGTGGCTGGAAAGCGAAAGGGTTGGTCATACGCGATCTCGTAAAGATCATCACTAATTTCGCTCACCGATTGATTCTCAAACGGTTGATCCATGAAGTGATCCAGCATGTACTGGACGGAGCGGCGCACAGGCCCCATGTCCTCCACCGGAGATAAAGCACCCAGGGCTACCAACGAAGTAACCACGCGATCGGCATCTTTTTGCGCAATGCCAAAAAATGTATCGAGTAGCTTCTCGCGAGTAATCGGTTGAATGCGGCCCATCATGCCGAAGTCGTAAAAGATTAACGAGCCATCGGGGCTAACGGCAATATTACCTGGATGAGGATCGGCATGGAAAAAGCCATCATTCAGCAGTTGTTGCAAATAAGCTCTTGCTCCCAACTGCGCTAGATTCCGGCGATCGAGCCCTGCCGCTTCTATCGCTTCGTAATGGCTGATTTTGATGCCAGGAGCATATTCTAAAGTCAGGACACGGGGAGAAGTGTAACGCCAATAAACCCGAGGCACACACACCCAATCCTCGTTGCGGAAGTTACGCCGAAACGTATCCGCGTTACGTCCTTCGTTGAGGTAATCGATTTCCTCCCAAAGAATCCGACAACACTCTTCGTAGATACCTAGCCAATCTCGGCCTCGGCCCCACTCTGGATGGTTTTGGAAGTAACGGGTGATTCCTTTGAGAATTCGTAAATCGATTTCAAATAACTGTCGCAAAGCTGGACGTTGCACTTTAGCGACGACTTCTTCGCCAGAGTGTAACTGGGCTTTATGCACTTGGCCCAAGCTAGCCGCTGCAAGGGGAATAGGGTCAAAACTGCGGTAAAGCTCATGCACCTGTTTCCCCAAGTCCTGCTCAATGATTGCTTCAACTTGCTCGTAGCTGAAGGCAGGTACTCGGTCTTGGAGCTTAGACAACTCCTCAACGTATTCAGAGGGAAACAAATCCGCTCGCGTTGAGAACAACTGTCCGACTTTAATAAAGGTTGGCCCTAAATCCAGCAGGGTTTCTCGAATCCATATTGCTTGATTTCGCCGTCTGGCAACTTTTTTAGCTTCGGTTATGCCTCCCCGATAGCTCCAGGCTTTGTCATTGAGCCAGAGCGAGGTCAATAGGGTGAGAACAAAAGACCAAATGTCTACAAAGCGACGACGATGGGAGTACTTGTCACGACTCCAGCGGTAGACTTTTTCCTTACGGGTGCCTCGGCGGAGCCACCCTGTAATCGTCATGTGCTCCTTAGATTCCGGAAGAGTAACAGGGTCATCAAAAAGGGCAGACACTTGGATTCCTAAATCAGCTTTTAAATTTGGCAGCCTAAGCAAAGAGAGGGGAAGCGCAATGCTTCAACCTTAAACCGAACTACTCCGGTATGTTTTTAACTCAGAGCGCAGCTGAGCAATTTCAGCCCGTAGCTCGTCAATGGTAGCTTGCAGATCGGTCGGTTGAGAGCCTTGAGGCACGATCGCGGTGGTTGTCCGGGCTCGCATCACCACTTCTTCTTCGCGTTGAGCCCGTTCTAGGACTTGTTCTGTAAACTGGCGCAGGTGTTCTCGCTGCTCAGCATCAAACTTGCCTAGCTCACTCAAAGCATTTGTGAGTGAATGCTCTAGCTGCTCGCCCAAGGTTTCAGCCAGGGCTCTGCCAACAAAAAAGGCGTGAACTAGCGGATTACTCATGGGAAAATCTCTGCGGGTGTCCGCCAAGATTATAACTTGCTTGCTCGCTATCCTGCCTCAACCTCAGGTGTAGCTATAGGGATGGAGCTGAGGGCTCGGGTGGAGCGGGAGGAGCAAACGAGGATGAAGGGACTGTGGAGTTATCGCTGGGGGGCTCAGGCTCAGGTGCGGGCTCTGTATTACTAATGGGTGCCTGAGGCTGGGGTTCAGGCTCTACAGGCTCTACAGGCTCTACGACTGGCTCAGGTGTAGGGATCGGGCTTGCTTCTACGGGAGTGGGAGCGGGATCTGGGACTGAGTTAGGCGGAACCACAGGTTCTAGAGGACTGAGAGCATCTTCGGTGTTGGGGTCTGGGCTAGGATTCAGCTCAATGGGAGGTGCCACTGGTTCAAGGGGTGCCAAATCGGTGGTTGATTCCGATGATTCTGGCTCAGCTCTTTCCTGAGGTGCAGCCCGTTCTACTGGGACATCGGGCGGTATCGAAGTGGGAACCTCTGACCCAGGCCAAGATTTTTCAGGAAAGGATTGATCATTGTGCAAGAAGGTTGGGCCTGCTTTCCCTCCACTCATCCGTAAAGCTAGACCAAAGGCTGCACCAATACAGGTGGCGATCGCTGCTGCTCCTAGCAATGTCTTGGGAAAAGGCGAGCTGGCAGGAGCTGGTTTTGGGGGTGGGGCTTTTCTAGGAGCCACTGGAGTTGCCACCGCTCCACTTGCTGCAACCGTGGCCGAGGTGGGAGCAGCTTCTGCGGACGCAACAGCAACAGGCGGGGGGGCATGCCGAGGCACCACGGGCAGAGTTGCACTGGTCACCGTAGAGGGAACTTGGGGTTGAGAGGCAAGGTTGGCACTGGGTGAGGGGGCGAGGGGAAGCCTACTGCCGTTAACCGCTTGGGTGGCACTGACAAAATTGCTGTTGGGTAAGAGGGCGAGCCACTCGGCTACGGTTTGAGGCCGCGCCTCGGCTTCCATCTCCATACCGCGCAGAATGGCTTGCTCTACAGTCGCACTCATTTGGGGCTGGAATTGCCGCATGTCGATTAGAGGAATGCGATCGCGTAAAGGAGCCGCGATCGGCGCTTGCCCTGTGACTAAGCTGTAGAGTGTGGCGGCTAAGGCATAAATATCGATCGCTGGCGTACGTTTGCCTTGGGGGAGATATTGCTCAATTGGAGCATAGCCTGCGGACAGCATCCCTGTATGAGTTTGGGTCACCCCAGGGGTAAATTCACGGGCAATGCCAAAGTCAATCAGAATGACAAAGTCTGTATGCTCGCGACGAATAATATTGTGAGGTTTTACATCCCGATGCAGTAAGCCTGCTTGATGCACCACATTCAGGGCTGCTCCGATTTGGCGAATGTAGTGAATCGCTTTGGCTTCGGGTAGGGCACCTTCGGACTGCACAATATCCGCTAGGGTATCGCCGGGAATATAGTCCATCACAATGAAGGACAGACCCCCTTCCTCAAAAAAGTCGAACACGCGCACAATGTTTGGGTGTTGGCAGCGGGCTACACGGCGGGCCTCAGCGATGAACTGCTGCTGAAACTGGGCGAAGTCTGCGTGCCGCCGCAAATTTTCGTGCAGAACTTTGATGACGACAGGTTGATCAAAGTAGGAATGGTGTGCCCGATAGGTGATGCCAAAGCCACCTTGACCTAGGATGGCCTCAACGACGTATTTGCCGTTTTGCAGAACTGTTCCAGCCGCCAAGTTCATAGGTATGTGCTACCGATTTTTCCACTTATGCTAGCGCCTTGTGAGAAATCTGTAGAGCGGAGTGGTGCGATCGCATCTCACTCCAGTTAGATTTCTAGACACAAAGGCTAATTTTTTGGACTTAACTGTTAACTGAATTCAGTTAGCTTAGCGTACTCAAAAAAATTTTAATTCAGAGGATAATGCTGAGCCAAAAATGCGGTGGCTGCGGCGCGATCGCTAATGACACCATCCAAGGTAGCAGCCGTTAAATCAGCCAAAATCTGCTTGAATTGGCGGCTTGGCTTGTAGCCCAAGGCTTTGAGGTCGTTGCCGTCGAGCAGCGGTTTGACCTGAGCCCAGCAAACTAAGTAGCGCCAAATCAGCCGCCGAACTGAGCGAGGAGCTTGGACTGCCATCAAGATGAGAGTGGGCCGATCATATTGGCTGAGTAACTGCACAATTTGGCTTGGCTTTTGGGAGTTGGGTAAATGACTCAATAGGTCGGCTTGAGCGGCAGCGAGCTGTTGTAAACACTCAATGCTATTGATGGGCAGTTGCAAGTTGGTGGCAATTTTACCTCGGTACTCTGGTGCGAGATCAGCAATTAACACTTCTAGCAGCGTTTGCCAGTGAACCAACGTATTTTGGGGATCGAAGCGCCGTAACCATCGACTCATCAATCGCATCTGCCGCCAAAGCTTTGGAGTCAAGGTCAGCGTAGGGTGAATACAGCGTAAGGCTTCTAAATCCGCGAGGAGCTGTAGAGCTGATTGCCAATAGGGAGCCGCCAGGATGTATTTGAGTTCGCTTTTTAATCGGGTTTGGAGGGCTGGGGCGCGGTTGTTTTCATCTTGGACGCGATCGTAAACGCCACTGTCGATCGCATGGCGAATGTAACCCTCGGTTTGAGGATCAATCTCGAACCCTAAACGCACTGCAAAGCGCACCGCTCGATAAATTCGGGTGGGATCTTCGATAAAGCTGTTAGCGTGCAAGACCCGAATCTGGCGCGATCGCAAATCCAGCAAACCTCCGAAGAAATCTAGCAATTCACCCGACCGGGGAGTCGTAAGCCGAATCGCGAGAGCATTAATCGTGAAATCGCGTCGATAGAGATCTTGCCGAATCGAGCTAGCTTCTACCTCCGGGTTGGCTGCTGGGTAGGGATAAAACTCAGTGCGGGCAGTAGCAATGTCTACCCACAGAGAATCCAATTCTGGGTCTTTGTGCCACAACAAAGCCGCAGTTTGGAATTGCCCATGAATGTCGAGGCGAGACTGCGGATATTGCTGTTGCAGAGCCCGGGCCAGTTCTACTCCAGCCCCTTCTTGCAGTGCTTGGTGGTAGCCATCCACCACCAGATCAATATCATTGAGCAATAAAGCGTTTTCTGGGTCGGCCAACAATAGATCCCTGACTGCCCCCCCTACCAGATAAAGATGCCAACCTCTCGCTTCAGCCTGCTGAGCTGCCGCAGCCAAAACGGACCACAACTGCGGCACCAAACGAGCTTTGAGCTGTTCTTGCAATGGGGCTCGCGTGGGAGATATTTGCCCTCCATGAACACCAGTGCTAGGAACACCAGTGCTAGCAGGCCGCTGCATTTGGTGGAGTTGGCGCAACACATCTGTGCGAGTGACAATACCCACTAATTGTTGATTTTCTAGCACGGGCAGACGGCCAATGTCATAAGTCACCATCAGCGACTCAATATCTGGTAGCAGCGTCTCTGGCGTAATCATTTTTAGGTTGGTGGTCATGTAACCTTTGACTGGAGCATGACCAAAGCCGTGATGCAGCGCAATATCTAGATCCCGCCGAGAAATAATACCGACGAGTTGGCCTTCGACATCGACCACCGACAAACCAGAATGACCATAGCGCAACAAAATTCTCTGCGCTTCATTAATGGTGGTTTCAGGCCGAATCGTCCGCACTGGCGAAGACATGAGTTCGCGAGCCGTTGGTGGCTGAGGAATCTGCTGTTGCAACCCTAGCCGAATCTGCTGCAACACTGACTCCGGGTCTACCCCTCGTAGTGTCAGTGCTGCGGCCTTCGGATGGCCACCCCCTCCTAATGGCTTGAATAGCTCATTTAGGTCAGTGCCTTCAATCTGCGATCGCCCGATCACGCTCAGGCGCGTGTCGTCTAGGTCAGCGTCTTCTCCATCTCCAGCTCGAACGGGATAATGAGCGGCTAGCAACAAGGCATCGCTCTCAGTTAATTCTGCGATCCGGGCTGCCAAACTAGATAAACCTGGGATATAGGCTCCGGGCTGCAATAGTACCCAGGCGACTTGATACCCTTGAATATTTTCGGTTTGCAGCTCATCCAACGCGATCGCAAACAACGCCTGCAACTGCGGTGACAAACCAGGATCAATATATTCGGCAATCACTTTCAGGCTCGCTCCTTGCGCCATCAACCACGCCAAAGCCATCGCATCCCTAGCCGTAGCATGGTCATAGGTTAACGAACCTGTATCCACATGCACTCCCAAAGCCATTACGGTTGCCTCGGCAGGCGTGAGCTTTACTTCTTGGGCTTGCAGTTGTTCGGCGATCAAGGTCGAAGTGGCACCCACTGGCTCAATTTGGAAAGAAGTCGCAGGAATGTCGCTCTCTGTATTCAGGTGATGGTCATAGACCGTAATCTCTATACCCGGCAGGTCTAGCCACTCAGCAGTTTTGCCAATGCGATCGCGACGTTGGGCATCTACCACTGCCAAAGAGCGAATTTGCTCCGGGCTGACCGATCGCCGCTCGATCAAAGGATATTCGTCCCGGTGCAAAGCCAGAAAATCATGTACTGCGGGATGCGAACCGCCACTCAGCACAATCCTCGTCCCTGGTTGCAATCGGGTCAACCCCACTGCCGCGCCCAGCGTATCAAAATCGGCGGTTGTATGACACAGAACTAAATCCATTTCCCCTTTTCTCCAAACCAGCTTAGGCCAAGGCCAGTATTCGCTAGAATGTTTCCTCAATCCTGGCAGAGAAAGTGCCGAGAGGGGATGAATTTCTGGTAGCGTACTACTCAGGACTGATCAAAAAATTGTCTAAATTCAGCGACAGGTGTAAACCAGTCCACTGCTGTATTGGGAGAAAAAAATGTTTTCAATTCTGTTCCAGTTCGCCTTAGTTGCCTTGGTTGGGTTGTCTTTTGTGATGGTTGTGGGCGTTCCAGTAGCCTATGCTTCTCCACAAAATTGGGGACAATCTAAGCGATTGATCCTATTAGGTTCTGGAATTTGGTTTGCTCTCGTGCTGCTTGTTGGACTACTAAACTATTTCGTGGTTTAGGCGATCAGCAAATTCAATCTAGCCACAAAACCCAACTTACTCAACTCAACAGATATCTACAGGCAGCCATGGCAGTTTTTGAGGGAACCTTTACTCAGACAGAACCCCTACGTTTCGCAATTGTGATCGGTCGGTTTAATGACATGATCACAACCAAGTTGCTAGAGGGCTGTCAAGATTGCTTGAAGCGTCACGGGGTTGACCCAAACCCCCACGGCACTCAAGTGGACCATGTTTGGGTACCAGGTAGCTTTGAGGTTCCTTTGGTTGCTCGGCAGTTAGCGCTGGCTAATCGCTACGATGCAATTATCTGTCTAGGAGCAGTCATTCGGGGCCAAACCCCTCATTTTGACTACGTGGCTGCTGAGGTTTCTAAGGGCATCGCTACCGTTGGGTTGCAGACAGGGGTTCCAATCATTTTTGGCATCGTCACCACAGATACCATGCAGCAAGCCTTGGAGCGGGCAGGAATTAAGAGTAATAAGGGTTGGGATTACGCTATGAATGCGCTGGAGATGGCTAGCTTAATGCGCCAACTTCGCTCTGGAGGCGGAATCGATCCCCAGAATTCCCAGGTTTCTAGTCCCACTTCGACTCAGGCATTACCTGCGGCTCCAAGCAATACCCTCACTCCCAGTTGGTCTAAAGACCAAGAGCGTTTGGGTTAATTAGGGGTGAGGCTAGGAGGAATGCGATCGCATCCAATCCCATCCGATCGCATTGGATTGTGACAACAGCCGCTAACTTTCTCAACATTTCTTTCAAAAAGGTGTTGACAAACACATTCAAGTCTGACATATTATTATCAGTGCGGCTTGCGGGCATAGCTCAGTGGTAGAGCGTCACCTTGCCAAGGTGAATGTCGCGCGTTCGAATCGCGTTGCCCGCTTTGAAAACAAAAAATGTAAACAAAAAATATAAGCAAGAGAAGCCTTAGATTCTAAACTTACTAGATCTATCTGGATCTATGATTATGGTGTTTAGGTTCTCAAGAGATCTTCTTGGTTTGCTTCAAGAGATCTTCTTGGTTTGCTTCTCTAGAACTTGTACTCGTAGATACATCGAATGAGTTACCCCGCTAGGTATAACTCTAGTAAGATTTGCGTTGAATATTAGGGTGGTAGGATTTGTTTAGTCGCCTAGTCAAGAGGTGGCCTTGGCATAAACTGCCCAGTTCGGTCGCTTTCAGACTAGCACAGGTACCTCTTATTACCATTACGCAACTAGAACTGCTGAGTAATGGCTAAGTAGTTTGAAACTTTAAGTAACTTTTGTCTTAACTATCTTTAACTCTATAGCTGCTTGTGCAATCCCAAAAAGCCCAAAAAATTGAGTTAAATACTGATTACCCTTGCCCTTGCCGCCGCCGGGGTCGTCTCTTACCCATTACGTTGACAGAAGCCTTTGGCTGTGACCGCTGCCAGCAGATCTTTGTGGTTGAGGAAAGCGGGTACGTGATTGAGCAACTTTCAACCACCTATCCCTACAAGCGAGCTTGGCGTTGGAGTGGTCACCAGTGGAATACTGCCCACTCTGGCTTACGCGAAAGCTATTTACCACTAGCGCTAGGCATTGTGGTTGTTTTGCTGGTGCTTTGCCTACCGATGGCACTCCATTCTCCCTCAAACCCCAGTAATATTGTTCTCTGGGCAGTAGTAATGGTGTTAGCCGCAATGTTGCCAGCATTTATTCTATGGCTAGCTTATAGACGTTAGCTCAATGTCACTTGATTCTCCTAGTTCCCTCGTTGACCCATTAGTCGGAGTTCATCGGGCTTACCAAGCCTCTCTCGACTTAACTACGACTCAAGGAGCCGATCGCAGCCGAGCGGTGCAGGCAATGGTTCAAGCCTTGAAGCGTTATCAGGACGACATTCTAGAGGCCAACACTCTGGATCTAGAAGCCAGCCGCGAAATGGCAGTCCCAGAGTTGATTTTGGAATGGCTCAAACTGACGCCAGAGCGCTTGCAAGCGACGATTCAAACCTTGCAAAAGCTGGCAGAACTTTCGGATCCGATCCGGCGAGTCATGAGTGCGGCTTACCAAATTCCTCATTGCCAGACTTATAGCCAGTTGGTGCCTCTAGGCGTGATTGCGCTGGTGTATGAAGCCTTTCCAGATTTAGCTGCGATCGCCGCTGGGCTTTGTATTAAAACTGGGAACTGCTTAGTCCTGAAGGGGGGCAGTGAAGCTAGCCACACCAATATTGTGATTGCCCAAGCTTTACAATCAGCCATCTATGATGCTGGCTTACCGGAAGGGTGCTTAGAGCTATTGCCTGCTGACCAAGGGGCATCGGTGCGAGATCTAATCACTCAAGATCAATATCTCAACTTAATCATTCCCTATGGTCGCCCTAGTTTGGTGCAACAGGTGGTCAGACAAGCCACAGCCCCCGTGTTGCGCTCTGCAATGGGTAATTGTTATCTTTACTGGTCGCCCTCTGGTAGCCTAGAGGCCGCTCGCTGGATGATTTTAGACAGCCATCAGAGTGAGCCAGATGCAGTCAATGCGATCGAGAAGGTATTGATTCATCAGGACCAAAATCGTTCGTCTTTAATCATGCTGTGGAATAGTCTGCGAGAAAAAGGCTTTACTTTGAGAGGTAGTGCCGAGCTAGTGGCAGAATATCCAGACTTACTGCTGGCAGAGGATCGGGAGTGGGGTCAGGCTTATCTGGACAAAGTAGTGGCGTTTAAGCCAGTTAGTAGCATTGATGCAGCGATCGCCTGGATTAACCAATACAGTAGTGGCCATGCAGATTGTTTGGTTACTGAGTCTTACCAGGAGAGCCGACAGTTTGCTTTAGGTGTGAATAGCGCCTCAACCTACATCAATGCTTCCCCTCGCTTCTCGCGGAATCCCAAGCAAGGAGACGCTGTTTTCTTAGGCATGTCTAACCAAAAAGGCCACCGTCGTGGCTTAATTGGCCTAGATACGCTGACGACAGTCAAGCACATCGTCCAAGGCAATGGGCAGCTTTAGCGTCACGAATTTAAAACTAAAATGGGGCCGCCCTTTAGAGCCACCCCATTCAATTCGCAGTTTTAACGGTAGCAATTTTGCCCGCCGGCGTTAAGCCTAAGCGGCTTGAGCCTCTTTGGGAGGTAACTTCACCTTAGAAGCCAGCCCTAGTAATTGTAGAAGCCGAATGGTCATCCAAGTCATGTCAATTTCCCACCACTGTAAACCGTGACGAGCGGAGTACTGGTAAGCGTGGTGATTGTTGTGCCAGCCTTCGCCATAAGTTAGGAGAGCTACCCACCAGCAGTTGGTAGAGCGATCGCCAGATTCATGACTCCGATAGCCAAATTTGTGCGTGGCACTGTTCACAAACCAAGTACAGTGGTAAACCAACACCAAGCGAACAAAAATACCCCAGACAACAAAAGGCCAGCCACCGAGGAGATAAAGTACAACTCCCAAGGCAAACTGCACCAGCAGAAAGTAGTCGTCTAAAAACTTATAAACTGGATCGCTAGAAATATCTTTGGTGAAACGCTCCACTTCACTCTTGGCAGGAACTTTATGCAGCATCCAACCCATGTGGCTCCACCAAAACCCCTCATTTGAGTTGTGGTGATCCACCGCTTCGTCTGAGTGTGCATGGTGATGACGGTGCAGGCCAACCCACTCAATTACACCGCCTTCACAGGCTAAGCTGCCACAAAATACGAAGAAGTATTCCAACCATTTAGGAGTTTGGAAGCTCCGGTGCGTGACTAAACGATGCCATCCTAAAGTAATTCCCAACCCACCAGTCACCCAGTGGAGAAACAGAGCAACACCCACGGCACCCCAGCTAAAGGTGCCAGGTACAAAGGCAAAGAGTGCGCCAATGTGAATTGCTCCCATGAACAGAATAATCGGCCAGGCTAAAGGAGGTTTGGTTGCTTGTGCAATAGTCATGCGGTAATCTCAAAACGAACTTTGATGCCCAATCTGCGCGACAATAAACTTTACATCTGATAAATGTTAACCAGCTGACAGCGAAAAATCATCAGCCTGGAGGGCTACCAGATCCTAAATGTGCGTCTCCGGAGGAGAACCAAAGAGTGACCAGCAGTGTTGAACTGTTACAGAAAGCAGAGCAAGCACTACTCCAGATTTTTTCTGGAATTGACTCTCAGGTCAAGAAAAATCTGAAACGAGTCTTAACATCGTTCTACCATCATCGCGTAGGAACGCATCACTTTGCGAGTGTTTCTGGTTATGGGCATGATGATTTGGGGCGGCAGACGTTAGATCAGGTGTTTGCCGAAGTCATGGGAGCAGAAGCCGCAGCGGTGCGGGTACAGTTTGTTTCGGGTACCCACGCGATCGCCTGTGCCTTATACGGGGTGCTGCGTCCCGGCGACGAAATGCTAGCTGTGGCAGGTGCGCCTTACGACACTTTAGAAGAAGTAATTGGCCTACGCGGTCACGGTCAAGGCTCGTTGCGCGAGTTTGGTGTGGATTACCGCCAATTGGAATTAACCCCAGAGGGCGCGATCGATTGGCAAGCTTTGACTGAGGCGGTGAGCGATCACACTCGCTTAGTTCTAATTCAGCGCTCCTGTGGTTACTCTTGGCGATCTAGCTTGGCGATCGCTGACATCGAAAAAATCGTGCATTTGGTCAAGCAGCAAAATCCCAACACGGTTTGCTTTGTGGATAACTGCTACGGCGAGTTTATTGAAACCCAAGAACCCACTGCCGTTGGGGCGGATTTAATGGCTGGGTCTTTGATCAAAAATCCCGGTGGCACAATTGTCACAGCTGGAGGATATGTGGCAGGCCGAGCTGATTTGGTAGAAGCAGCTACTTGCCGCCTGACTGCGCCTGGAGTAGGCAGTTCAGGTGGAGCTACTTTTGATCAAAATCGTTTGCTATTTCAAGGCTTATTTCTGGCTCCGCAGATGGTTGGGGAAGCGGTGAAAGGCAACCACTTAACCGCGCATGTCTTCCAGCAACTCGGTTATCCAGTAAATCCTTTGCCAGAAGCGCCGCGACGGGACGTAATTCAAGCCATTCAACTCGGCTCACCCGAAAAACTAATTGCTTTTTGTCGCGCCATCCAAAAACATTCGCCTATTGGTTCCTATCTAGACCCCATCCCCTCAGGCATGCCAGGTTACGAAAGCCAATTGGTAATGGCAGGTGGCACGTTTATTGATGGCAGTACTTCGGAATTCTCAGCAGATGGGCCGCTGCGTGAGCCTTATGTCGTGTTTTGTCAGGGCGGGACTCATTGGACACATGTAGCGATCGCCCTCGAAGCTGCGATTGAGGCAGTAGGCCCAGCCTAGGCTACACCAGCAGTAGCAAGACGAAAAGAAGACTCTACAAACAAGCGGCGACAGGAAAACAGCGTGTAGCCATTCACTGGCATTAAAGAAACGCTGTCTTCATAACACTCCACCACTCGATACTGCTTGCCATTTCTAGACACTAAAAGCTCACCAGTCTGAAGTTTCATTTCTTAACAATTGCTAATGTTTGGTAACTAAAATCATTTATTTCGTAGTGTACTTAGTATGACTGGATACGAAGTTACAGAGTTAACATTTCTGTAACGAATTTATCAATTTATATGAATTAAATGTAATCTTTTAACCTATCCTTAAAATCCCTGGGTTAAAGCAGAAAACCGCAATGCAGCATGAAATACAAAGCCAAGAGTAGCGATCGCTCTAACTCCTGGCTTCTGACTCCTGGCTTTTGGCTCCTATCTACAAAATTCCCCTCATTCTGGCAGCTTGTACTGTCCAACGATGCGCTTAGCGTACTCAGGCACATGAGCTTCCAGCTTTTCCGGATGCTGGCGCTTGAGGTAGAGATAGTTACGAGTAAAGTGCGAATCGATGGAGAAACGGGCGTATTCCAAGCCTTTGGGGCCGATTCTTTCGATGACTACACCCATGAGTTGAGCGGCCCACATGGGTAAAGTAACGCCCTTGTCGTATGCAGGAATGCTTTGCTGTACTGCGTTATGGCGATCGCCTTGGGACATTACAGGCTGCGTTTCCAGCTGATCGCCCACCAAATCCAGCATTTCCTGACCGCGATCGTTCCGTACCACAATCCATTGCCAACCGAAGGGAGCGCCCATATAGCCCACGACCAAATCGGCCAGGGAGTTGACGTAGTCGAAGCAGCTCATGCAGGAAGGCGCAAAGACATCTTTAAGCTGATTAGTTTTCAGGCCAAAGAAGGGGACTTTTTCAATTGAGCCATCTTCGTGCTTGAAATGCACCCGAAAGTCTTGCATGAACTCGTAATGCACGACGGTTTCCGGCGATCGGCTGGTGGTTTCTAAAAACTTTTGCAATCCTGCCCGGGTGACATTATCCACGCAGGGCGTTCCCAGCACATAGAGCTTTTCTAAGCCGAGTTGCTTTTCGACTGCGCGTAGAGCTTGGATTTGACAACCCACACCGATTACCAGCAGCCGCTTCATCCCCGACTGCTCAATCTGCTCCAACACCGACAGATTAGGCGAGAGCGTCGGTTTGTTGACCCGTGCGGCCAAGATTTCCTCTGGGGTGCGAGCGATCACAGGTTTGGGTTGAAAGCGGTCTTCTTCCGTGTTTTGCACACAGACCACGCCCTCTACTAAACCACGATTCAGCATTTCGATCGCGATCGTGCTGACAATACCTGTCCACTGGGCCCCCTCGATCGGCTCAGTTTTGCGGGCGGCCATCATGTCTTGGTTGACGCCGAAATACCACTCGTCTTGGTTATCCAAGTCGCGGCTGCGTCCGTGGATTTCAGCCTCCAGCTCAGCAATCTGTTGATTGATAAAGGCGCAAGCTTCTTTGACGTAATGAATGTAGTAGGTATCGCACAGGCCGCACTCACTACAGAGTTCCTTGGCAGGACGACGGCTAGAAGGTTTGAGGGCTTTAGCTTTTTGGTGAGGACGGACAGAGGCAATCATGTTATGGCAGCTAAATGAGTCACAAGCGCAAAGTCTGCTTAAGGTAGCTTAATGCTTTCCTGTGGTTCCAGTTAAAGGATGGTCATGAAACTTTAAGCAAGTCTTGAAGCAAGCTCTGCTATTCGGCTAGTAGGTCTTCGTAGGCTTTGATCAGTTGCTTGACTGCTGGTAAGTATTCAGAGGCGATCGCCGGAGGATTAGAACTTGGCTCCACTACCACATCGCCGACGGTATCCAAGGCTCGTTCGTTGATTGAGTCAATTAATAGCTCTGGCATCATGATGTTGGCTTCAGCAATTTGTTTGATGGCGGCGCTGGCGTTTTCTTGTTCTGCGATCGCCTTGAGTACCTGAAACTCAGCCATCGGCAGTTGCAAGAGAAATTCTGTCCACTCAGAGGGTAAAGTCTCCTCACGGGGCGGGCGGAAGGGTAGAATGGCTCCCTTTTTGCTAGCACTTTTGCGTTTGCGGTTAGAAGTCTGAGGTTGAACTGGTTGAACTGGTTGAACTGGTTGAACTTCGTAGGTTTCCGCTTGCAGTTTCAGCAGATTGAGTGTGGCGAGTTCTTCTTCTAAGCTTTCTTTTTGATTGCGTCGGTCTAAGATTTGAGTTTCTAACTGCTCCAGTTCTTTGTGCAGCGAAATAACTTGTGTCTGCAACTGTTGCATAGCCGCTTGGAGGGGATGAGAACTGGCATCTTCCTGCTGTTTCTCGGCTTGCAAAACCGAGAGAGATTGGCTAACCTCCAGCTTGCGCTGTTCTAGCTGTTGGATTTGAGTGTGTAAGCCGTAAACTTCTGGTTCTAACTGCTGTTTTTGTTGCCGCAGAATCATCAAAGCCTGGTCGAGTGATGCTTCTTGCTGGCGTTGCTCCATCACTCGCGTTTCTAGCTGGACAAGTTCTGCCCGCCAAGTCGCCAAGTTTGCTTCAGTTTGTTCTTTGAGCGTGTCGATACTGGAGAGCGATCGCTTCAGCTCTAGTTCTTGTCGCTCTAGGGCTTTAACTTGCGATTGCCTCTGGTTAATTTGCTCTAGCTGGTGTTGTTCTTGAGCGTTCAGAGCATTTAACTTCCAAACCAGTTCTTCTTTGTGGTTCCAATAATCCGCAAGTTGGAGTTTAGCTTGCTGCGCTTGAGCTTGCAATGAGCTGAGGTGGGCCGCGACCTCTTGTCGTTCGTCAGTCAAATCCAGCAATACGTCTTGTAAATCTTCACCCTGCCGTTGCAAGGCTCGAACCTGAGTGTTGAGAAACGCTAAAGTGCTCTTTGCTTGAGAGCTGCGACGATTTTCCACCACGACCATTGCGAACAAGGCAGCAGGCAGGGTGATCAACCCACTGGAAAAAGCTTTTCCCATGTCTCGGTTGGTCAAGAAGCTGAGGCCAAAGCTGACACCAAATGCAACAGACCCAACAAGGAACCGATTGTTGACCATAGCTCACTGCGATCGTGCGTCTTAAGTAACCTGGATTTAGTTGAACCAGTTCACACTAGTTTAGTGGCGGGGAAGCATCTGCGATCGCCCCTTAATCTCTCAGAAGCCTGCCCAATTGCCCAGGAAATTTCGCGATCGTTTTTCTCTCTTTCCAAGGGAATGTTAGAGCAGTAAAGCTATTCCAGAAGCAGTAAATGCCCAAAATCCTTAAGAAAATTGGTTTATTCTGAAAGGAGGCTGGTTTACGGAACTTAACACACCATCTCCCTCCCCTGTGCCCATGAAATGCATTATCAATCGTCGAGCTGAGTTTTCAGCAAGCCATCGTTACTGGCTGCCTGAACTGAGCGAAGCGGAAAACACAGAGCAGTTTGGTCTCTGCGCTCGTGCACCTGGACATGGACATAACTATGTCTTTTATGTCGCGATGGCGGGCGAACTCGATGAATATGGCATGGTGCTAAACCTGTCGGATGTGAAGCATGTGATCAAGCGAGAAGTGACCAATCATCTTAACTTCTCGTACCTAAATGACGCTTTGCCAGAGTTTCAGCAAACGCTGCCGACGACGGAAAATATCGCGCGGGTGATTTGGCAACGTCTCGCACCTCATCTGCCAATCACCAATATTCAACTGTTTGAACATCCTGAACTCTGGGCCGACTATAAAGGAAACGGAATGGAAGCTTACCTCACCATCAGCACTCACTTCAGCGCCGCTCACCGTCTGGCTCTACCTCACCTCACCTTAGAACAGAACTCTGAAATCTACGGGAAATGTGCACGGGTCAATGGTCACGGCCACAACTATCACCTAGAAGTCACAATCAAAGGCGAGATGGACCCCCGCACAGGCATGATTGCTGACTTGGTAGCTTTCCAAAAAGCCGTGGATGATTATGTGGTGGAACCGTTTGACCACACCTTTCTCAACAAGGATATTCCTTACTTTGCTGAGGTTGTGCCCACGGCTGAAAATATTGCCGTTCACATTCGTGACCTGTTGCAACAGCCCATTCGTGAGATTGGTGCCCAGTTGTACAAGATCAAGTTAATCGAAAGCCCCAATAACTCCTGCGAAGTCTTCTGCACTGAAGCTGATTTCAATCAAGTAGCAGGTCAACAACGCGAAGCGGCTCTAGCGTAGCCTAGAAAAGGGTTTCCAAAGGGCCAACGTAGGGGCGGGTTTTTCGTAAAGATTGGTGGTTTGAGCGAGATATGTTTCAATCAACCCGCCCTACCCCAAATGACGATCGCCTCTGCGCCTTAAATAGCGGTAAATACCCCAGGCGATCGCTCCTGGAATCAAATTCAGCACAAAATGACTGAGAGCAAACTGGACTAAATTTGGTGTGGCAACGAGTTGCGCCCAACTGACGCTACTTAAGCTTCTGCCTAACAGAAACCAGCCAAAAATTGCGTTACCTCCTAACATCAGCGCAAATAGAACCAAGCCACGCTGCCAGTAACATTCCTGTGGAGTATTGCCAGAAATGAGTGTGGATGGGGATTGGTGTTGCGATCGCTTGAGCAAGCTATTCAACCGCCATGCCATCCAGAGAAAAAACGGAAAGAGGCCGTAGCTTAAGAGCTGAATGGGTGGTTCATAGCGCCAAGCGAGGGAGAGGCTGTTGACGAGGGCGTGACAGCCAACTGCGTTTAGCCAAGCTATTAAGAGATCTCCCCAACCCGCCTTAAAAAGGGAGGCTAAAGAGTATTTTCGATTCAGTGCCAGTCCTAGCGCATAGCCCCAGGGGGCGGCAAACCAAGCGTGAACTGCAACGCCGATGGTGCGATCGAAAATCGAAGCCACACCATTGAAGAGATACAACAGGTTTTCTTCGGCGGTGAACCCTAGGGCTACAGCAATGGTGTAAAGCAGAACGGTACTGCTTGAGGGCGATCGCGACTGCCACCTACGAAGGCCAACTACGAGCAACAACACCCCTATAAGTTTGCAGCCTTCTTCAATGGGGCCAATTTCTAGTAGTTGTCGTAAAGCTTGCACCTAAGAGCGATCGCGTGATCTGTTGCCAAGGCAGTAGGCTTTGAGCTAAGAACTCAAAACTCCACTCCAGCCCTAAAGCCGCTAGCCCAGCTAGCCCTCCCGACAGAAAACCGAGGAGTAGTTGAGGGACAGGGACTTGGCGAACTTGGCAGCAATAGTAAGCGAGAGCTAAGAGCGGCGGTGCGATCGCCCAAAAAGTGATGGTATAAAGATCCATACATTCTGCAAGGGTGAAGCATTTTCACTGAGCACACTGATATCTGAGAAAATGCTTCGACCTTACAAGAGTTTTAGGCGTTTTGGGGTTTTGGTTTGTGAGTAGAGGCGACGTGTAGCTCCTTGAGTTGCTTATCATCCACACTGGAAGGGGCGCTGGTGAGGAGGCAACGGGCTTGTTGAGTTTTGGGGAAAGCGATCGCGTCTCGGATCGACTCTTCACCCGCCAACAACATCACCAAGCGATCCAAACCATAGGCAATACCACCGTGGGGAGGAGTGCCGTACTCAAACGCTTCTATTAAGAAACCAAACTTACTCCGAGCTTCCTCCTCAGCTAAGCCAATGGTCTCGAAGACTTGAGCTTGTAAATCGGGTTGATAAATCCGCAAGCTACCGCCTCCAACTTCAAAGCCATTGAACACTAAGTCGTAAGCTTGAGCGCGAGCGGTTTTCAGGTCGTCGCGATCGTCGGGGTGGGGGGCAGTGAAGGGGTGGTGTAGGGCTTCGAGGCGCTTCTCGTCAGCGTTCCACTCAAACATGGGAAAATCGACGATCCAGAGCAGGTTGATTTTTTCTGGATCAATCAGATTGAGTTCTTGGGCAATCACCTGGCGGAGGCGATCAAGGGTTTTGTTCACCAAATCGGTTGGCCCAGCGCCGAACAGCAACAAATCACCTGCTTTAGCGCCAGTGCGAGCTAGTAGTTCTTGCTTCTGCCCATCAGTCAGGTTGTCCTTGATGGCTCCAATGGTGTCAATTTCGCCATCTTCGCGCACACGGATGTAAGCGAGACCTTTGGCCCCAGCGTTGCAAGCTTCTTGGAATAAGTCGCCACCGGGTTTAATCCGCACATTAGAGATGGCATCGTTACCGCTAGGAATGGGCAGCACTTTGACAACACCTCCGCTTGCGACTGCACCAGAGAAGACTTTGAAGCCAGAGTCCTTAACTAAATCGGAGACTTCTACTAGTTCTAGTCCGTAGCGGGTGTCAGGCTTGTCAGAACCATAGCGGTCCATCGCCTCTTTGTAGGTCAGACGGGGGAAGGGTCTGGGTAGGTCAATCCCTTTGATGGTCTTGAAGAGATGGCAAACTAGATCTTCGTTCAGGGTCAGAATTTCCTCTTGAGACATGAAACTCATTTCCATGTCGAGTTGGGTAAATTCTGGTTGACGATCGGCCCGTAAGTCTTCATCTCGGAAGCAACGAGCTACTTGGTAGTAGCGATCGAACCCTGACACCATCAGCAATTGCTTGAACAACTGCGGCGACTGCGGCAGTGCAAACCAATCTCCAGGGTTGACTCGGCTGGGCACTAAGTAATCTCGTGCGCCCTCTGGAGTGGAGCGAGTCAGAATTGGTGTTTCGATTTCGATAAAGCCTTTGGCATCTTCTAGATAACGCCGCAAGGTCTTGATGATTTCGTGACGCAACCGCAGATTCTGATGCATGCGATCGCGCCGCAAATCCAAGTAGCGATATTTCAGGCGCAAGTCTTCTCGGACAGCCTCATTATCTGCTGTAGAAACTTGAAAGGGAAGTTGCTTGCGAACCGCATTCAACAGCTCGACCTGATCGGCATAGATTTCGATTTCTCCCGTCGGCAGTCGAGGATTGAGCGAGTCATCAGGACGGCGAGTCACCCGACCCGTGACTTGGATGACATACTCATTGCGTAGATCACCTGCTGGCTCGTAAGAATTGGGGGTGCGTTCCGGATCGCTGACAATTTGGATAATGCCAGTGCGATCGCGTAGGTCTAGAAAGATCACACCCCCGTGATCGCGGCGACGGTCTACCCATCCACACAGCGTGACAGTCTCTCCAATATTTTCTGCTCGGAGTTGGCCGCAATAATGGGTTCGCATAGCTAATGATTCAGAGTTCTTGCTTTTCAGAATTGATCAGATTGGGGTTGAGGCTCAGGAGAAGCTGCCAAAATCGCAGTGCATCCTAACAACATCCAGTGAAACCTTCCCATTATCCAGCATTTTGCTTGCGCTACTGTAACTGAGTCAGAGTTGCATCAAACGAAAAGCTACTTCTGGGTTGTGAACACAGGCTACGCGGTGCGTCTTACTTAGGGCGAGTCGCCATCAAGTTCTGCCAAGCCAATCTAGCTGCATCTGCTAGTTGAAAACCAACCGACTCAATTTCACCCACAATCACATGCCAGCTTTTATCAGCTTCATTCTGTAAGGTTTGAATCGTCTGCTCTAACCGCTGAGGATCAATCACCAATTGGCTTTGTTCAACAGTTGCCCTTGCTTGTCGGATGGCGTTGAGGTAGGCATCGCGGCTAAAATCACCCGCAGACTGAACTTCGGCTTGGGCGCGTTTGCGAATGGCTGCAATTAAAGCTTGAGTTTCTCGTTTAATTTCGTCATCTTCCTCCGTCGGCTCAACCGTCACGATCGCATCGGTTTGGGAGCTGACCAGCGCCGTATTTTCGCTAGAAGTGGATGGAGGATGGATTTCTACAACGACAGATGTTTCTGCATCCATTGGTTCAGGATTCATAACAGGTCTCCAGATCAGATAAGGCTAATTAACTCTGATGGCTGACTCAATTGAAATCACGCTACCTCTAAATCCAATCTAACCACTTTGCCCAGATTTGGCAGGTAAGCAGAACACAGAATCTTAATGAAGCCAACTCACGACGGCTAACAGCCTAGATCTCTTCTAAATACTTGCTTCATGGTTTTAAGCGCCAAAGATGTTTAACTTGAGGCACTGGCTGAGGATTAAATGCTTGCTGTGTTAATGTTTTGCGCAGGTTGCGTGAAGGCTCTATCAGAAATACATCACTGAATGCTTGATTCACGGATCGAGAAATGATCGGTTGTTGAGGTTTCAAGGTTAGCTGCAGTTTCACATCTGGTTTTAAGAGGTGGCTTAAAGCAAGCATCTCACCAAAACTAGAATCGCTAATAACGAGGGGGCGAGGCGACTGATTAATAACTTGCGCGATCGCTGGGTTTTCATTGCTGCTGTATTTGTTCCACCAAGTAGTTGCAGACGTGCTAGCAGCGCAGGAAATAATGCCAATGCCTATGAGAATAGCGAGTACCGATCGCCAAAAATAGGGGAAGAGATGTTTATGTCCGGAAATTTTGACGGTTAATAGGTAGGTGACGGCAAGTTGAATTGCTATGTAGCAAGGAATTAAATAGCGATTGATCAGCGATCGCCGTCCTCCAACAATCAAATCTGGTGCTGTAAAAACTAATAAGGTGACACCCAGTAACGTGACAATAAACAACCAAGTGGGCTTGGGAGCATTATGAATCACAAAGTAAAGTGAGTAGGCCACTAGTAGCAAGATTGGCAGTATTAAGTAGGTGAGTGGATTACTCAAGCTAAACCGCACATCTAAGAACAAACGGCTGATATTCAAGATCCAAATTTTGATAAAAGCTAACAAGGGTATAGGGGTAGCAGTCCATCCTGCGGCATCAATTTCAGTAAGGTATTTCAACCAAGGTAAGAAACCGATAACGGCTATTAGAGAACTAGCCAAGTAGGCTTTCCAAGTTTTGTTTAGTCGCCAACCTTCTGTAAACAAGATGTAGAGTCCATGACTCACAACAACTAATCCTTGTAAGATGCACGAGTAAAACCCTAACAGAATGGTGAGGCTATAGACTCCCCAGCTTAATTTAGTTTGCTGTCTTAAGGCGCTGAGCAAAGCTGCACTAGATAGCACAACTATTGCAGCCCACAAGCTATACTCCCGTGCTTCTTGGGCGTAAAGAACATGAAAGGGAGATACTGAAAATAATGCGATCGCGATCCAACTTGGAGTGGTCCCGCCAAAGAGTTCTCGACAAAGCCAATAAAGACTGGGAAAGATCAATAAACTTAGAACTGCTGCCAAACTTCTTAAGATTGCAGTAGAATTGCCAAACGATTTGGCCCAAAACCAAGTTAAGAAATAGTAAAGGGGTGGATGCTGAGGATCATTCTCTGCAAGTTGTTTGACAGTATCTAAAACTGTTCTGTCAGGGCTAAGAAATTGATATCTAGAAATATCGCTAGCACTAAGAATTTGGCCGTTAAAAATATTTTCGACTACTTCGCTTTGAGAGTGACCTGAAAGCCAAAGAGAAGTATAAGCCTCATCCTTCCAATAGACTTTTTGCCCTAAATTTGCAAACCGAAAGCAAACGCCTAGTACCAGTAAAAAAATACACAAAAATCTTAACCAGGTAGGAGCTGCTCCTAAGTTTGTAGAGCCTATTCTTGATTTCGTAGGTACTTGCTGGATAAAATTTTCAGAATCCATTTTTTAGAATCCATTTGAGAGTATCAAGCTAAGGGGAGGATTGACTATGAGCCAGTAACCAGGTGAAGCTATAGCGTTTCTCCTCGAAATGAGGTACACATATCCAGGCTGGGTAAGGATTTCAGCTTGTGACTTGTACCTCACCAGATTAGGAATCGCTATATTAGAATCTCTGGATTTTTAATACAAGATGACCAAATCAAAGATCTGCCTTTTAAATTACTTGGCTGTCATTTTATTCCAACTTTCAACCTGCAAGCTAGTGTGGTGAAGTACTAGGGATGAAATGGAGAATTTGCTCAATTAATAGCCAGTTTCCTGCTCGATTGAGGCGTCCTAGCACTTGCAACGGTTGCTGATCGGGATACTGTTCTAGCTGTTGATTAACTTGTGGACACAAGGTCACGAGGCTAACACTGGCAGGCGAACCCGCAGCCAATGACGTAGTTGAACTGAGCGAGTTTAAGGTATAGGTTTGATCGCGATCGCGGGAAAAAATACCGCTCAATACGATTGAGGGAGAGTTCGTTGATTCAGGATGGGGGCTCGTTGCACTCGCTGCGCTCGCTGCAATTTCCAGTTCGCTTTGGTGTTCTGTTCTAGCGCATTGACCATAGACAGAGTAAGTCTCTGGATGAGCTAGATAATAAGACTGCCAATGGAGCCAGTCAGAATGCTGGGGCAAGGAATTGAAGAGTGGGACGATCGCAGCAGGAGCAGTAGGCTCTTCTAGTAAAGCGATTTGCAGCGATCGCACTCTGAGTTCTTTAGGCTGACAGTTTTGTTCTACACACAAAGCAGCAGCCATTCCTGCGGCTTGACCAATATTCATCACAACGGGTTGTAGGCGGGTTGCCCCGTTGGCGATATGGGACACAGAAATATTCTTTTCGCAAACTAACAAACCATCTAGAGCTAGTGGCACTAGACAGCCATAAGGAATGGTGAAAGGAGTGCCTGTCCAGCGTCCGCCCCAACGAATCGATTTGGGCTTGAGATTTAAGCTCGGTAACGCTTGATCTTGAAAGTGCGTGGGGTAGTGATGGTCATTGGCGTAGTTACCGCTCGCGATCGCCGTAACTTGGCCTTGGTGATCTACAGGTAGAGCGGCTACGTGGCCTCCAGGCACAGGCAAAATGTCCCGCTCACAGACGGTCGTGAGTCCTTGCAAGCGACGAGATTCTCGATAGTAGGGATGCAAGGCAAAAGCGCCTCCGCCTAAATTTCCAGGCAAGTGGGGAAAGATATCAGACGCTAAGCCATAGCGATCGCCCAGCTGCGTTTGGATAAAATGAGCAAAACCTTGAGTGTGCCAGCGCGCTTCTTGCAAAAACTCTTGCTGCGCTTCAGGTAATTGAACTAGACGATCGACCCCTAAGCCGTAATCATTACCGCACTGGGGCCAGTTGAGCATAAAGCGATCGCCAGGTAAGCGGCCATAGTTGAGAAACTGCTCTGGGTCATAACCCTCCCAAGCCCCAGCAAATTGGGCTGGATCGTAATTCGGTGGAGGGGCGATCGCGGGGGCCCGATTGCCTACGCCAAAGTCTTGGAGGATGACAACCCAAGTAGGTGACTGCACCGAGCAGCGCTGAGTTAAAGCATTCGTAGTAGGTGGAGCGCTCGGTTCCTGCCATGCAGATTGCAGTTCCCACCCCCAGCGGTAAGGCACTTCAGCTAGAGCCAGCAGATCTCCTAGCTCAGTGGCGTCTAGCGTGACTTTAGCCTTGACTGTCAAGTCTGGAAAGCGAACTCCGGTAATGCGATCGCCTTGGCGGAGAACTTCTACAGGCGTTTGACCGCTAATCCAATGCAAGTTAGGCAGCGATCGCACCCAATCGGCAAAAATCTGGGCACCCACGCGAGGGTCATAGGTAAAGAAGCTGACCCAGGCATGGTCTAAGCCACCGGGTTGCCGTCGTTGCAATTCCCGCAAAAAAGCGCCCCAAATCCCGGTCTGAAATGCAGCCAACTCATTGCCATCTGGGGCACAGACTCCTGCACTCGTCAGCATGCCACCCAACCAAGGAAACTCGCTGACCAGAATAGTTTTGGCTCCTCGACGGGCTGCTTGTAGCGCTGCAACTGTGCCGCCTGTCCCTCCACCCACAACTAAAACATCAGCGGCTAATTCTTCTAAGGTGAGTGGCATGGGAATGACTTTGTTGACGTGTCGAATAACAGATCTTGATAAAGTCTATGATCATTGAGCCTACAAAAATCCAGGTTTTTGGGCAGTTTAGTGGCTGTAGATTATCAGCATTAGAGGGGAGTATGAAAGCACAAGTATTTCGTGGAGTGAAGCAGTTGAGTTACGAGGAACTGCCTGTGCCCGAACTAGGTGCAGATGAAGTGCTCGTACAAGTCAAAGTTGTGGGCCTGTGTCAATCTGACATCAAAAAAATTCTGTATCCGCTCTACGAACCACCCAGAATTTTTGGTCACGAAACTGCCGGAACAATTGCAGCTATCGGAGATGAAGTCAGAAATTGGCAAGTAGGCGATCGCGTGGTCGTGATGCATCACATTCCCTGTATGCATTGCAACTATTGCCTCAACGACAACTTCTCCATGTGCGACGTATACAAAAACGTCACGACAACCGCAGGATTTTCGCCTAGTGGTGGCGGGTTTGCAGAATACGTCAAAGTACCGGGGCACATTGTTCGCAATGGTGGTCTGATTCCTATCCCCAATGACATTAGTTTTGAGCAAGCCAGCTTTGTCGAGCCCACCAATTGCTGCCTCAAAGCGGTTAAAAAAGCTCAAATCGCCCCTGGTCAAACTGTGCTGATCACTGGCGCAGGCCCAATTGGGCTGATGTTTATCATGTTGGTGAAGTACTTTGGGGCTAGAGCGATCGCGACAGATCTAATTCCTTCGCGGATTGAAAAGGCTCTGAGTGTGGGAGCCGATGCCGCTTTTGATGCCCGCGATCCTGAAATTGCTCAAAAAGTTCAAGAATTAACCCAGGGCATGGGTGTGGATGTGAGTTTGCTAGCTGTGCCTAGTGACAAAGCTTTTTTCCAGGCATTAGACTGTACCCGCAAAGGTGGCAAAATTCTGTTCTTTGCAGAGTTTCCGGATGAAGTTGAAATTCCGCTCAATCCCAATGTGCTCTATCGGCGAGAAATTGACCTAATGGGAAGCTACAGCTCTTCTTTCCGGGTGCAAAACTTAGCGGCTGATATTGTGTTTAATCGTCGCATTGATGTGGAAGCCCTGATTAGCGATCGCTATCCCTTGGAGGACTTATCCAAAGCGGTCGATCAAGCTGTTTCACCAGGCCCAGAAACCTACAAGATTTTGATTTACCCGTAACTATCCCGTAACTATATAGAGCTTAGGAGGGCGAGCCACCGTAAAGCCTTCGGCAATAGCCTTCAGCAATAACCTTCGGCATGGCTACGCTAAGACTACGCTAAGGCTACGCGATCGCCCCTACATTTCCCGCTGTCTCCATTTTTGAACCATGCTGAAATTGCTTTCCGGGTTGAGTAGCACCACAACTGCCTTACTGCTCACTGTTCCAGCGATCGCTCAAGTCAATGTTCCTCGGCCAGCAACCCAAGTCAAACCCAACCTTGATCCTCCCATCTGCTACATGCAAACTGAGGGCAACCAGCTGATCAATTTAGAAAACTTGTGTGGGCAACAACTACCAAGCACGACTGTAATTGCCTTCAACTGCAACAGCGACGCCCGTGGCAATTACATCAACAGTCGTTCTGGGGGTGGCTCAGTCTACGTTCCCGCCGACATCCGTAAAGGTGAAGCGTACGAGCGTCAGAGTCAATGCGGGTAGTTGCAGCGATCGCCAGAACCCTTAACCATTAGCCTTAGGTTCCTCCGATGCCACAATTGCTTTAACTTCCTGCAACAGGGCATCCTGCTCCTGCTTAAGGGCTTCTAATCGATCCACAATCTCGCTCAGCCTTTGCTGTTTCGAGTCAGTGCCTTGCTTTGCATCACCCGCCGTTAGGGCCGACTGAAACGACCTAGCACTAAAACCAAACAACCATTGACTCAGCTTCCAAGGCGATCGCAGCAGACCAATTCCTGCCTGTTGAATGAGTTGAGCGATCGTACTCAAAAGCCCTTGTAGCAACACCAGCAGCACCAGCAACAATCCAACCGACCAGAAAGGATGCTGAAGAACCCAAGCCCAAAACTGATGCTCCGCCATCCACTGCTGCATTGCCCCACCAAGAGCATTTTGCATCGCGTCAGCCACTGTACTCTGCTGCACCTGCGTCAGAGCCTGACCTGCCTTGTGGGACAAAGTGCTGGAAAGAGAATTGAGATCATCAAACGCGATCGCCATGACTTAATTACGATGCCTTAACTAGCTAAGTAACAAGCTATATAGCGTTTCTCCTCGAAATGAGGTACACATATCCAGGCTGGGTAAGGATTTCAGCTTGTGACTTGTACCTCACCAGATTAGGAACCGCTATAGCTGCTAGAGGTGAATATATGCCGACATTTGAGTTCATATTGCGTTAGTACACAACTTGGAGTTAGCAGCAACATTATTGACAACTGTGCAACAATATACTCTGAAATATTTGATAAAAAACAGTCAACCAAGCTATATAAATAATATTTGATACAAGCAAACTTGCACTTGAAAGTAATTTATGTTAATCATCTCTTTAAGAGATCAAAAGGCAAGACTATACCTAAAAAATAATATTAGATAAACTACAGCGATACAATATCTTGTTAGTTGTTAATACATTATTCTCATGCCCTACTTTTTCCACTGGCCAGGCAGATTTAGGCTTGCTTTGTTATGCTTCTTCGTCCTTCTTCCTGCCCTCACTTTGGCAGCTTTGGTTCTAAATTATAGTGTTGATGTACCCGTCGGGGACCAATGGTGGACAACACAAACGATCATCAAAGCAATGAATGGAACTATAACCTTTGGTGATCTATTAGCACAACATAATGAAAGCAGAAAATTTTTTCCTCGTTTAGTTGATATTGCTCTAGCCTATCTAACTAAATATGATGTTAGAGCGGAGATGTTTCTATCAATTCTTCTCAGTTGCGTCATATCGCTTAGTCTCATCTGGCTAAGCTATGTGACTATATCTCAACGAAGGATTGTGATATGTGCTTTGGCATTAATTACCAACTTATTGCTATTTAGTCCAATTCAATATGAAGCGTGGTTAAACGGTCTCTCCAACGTTGTCTATCTTTCCTTAGCTTGTATTACCAGTGGTCTAGTTATCGCTACTACTTCTTTACATCCAGGAATTAAGCTAGGTATCTGTGCTGTACTAGCAACAATTAGTACGTTCTCTTTTGCTAACGGTATTCTTGCTTGGATAATTATTTTTCCAGCGTTATACAGCTTTACAGGCAGTTCTAAGTTCTTAGAAAAAATTTGGTTAGTCTTAGGATGGTTTCTTATTGCAGCGCTTAATTTAGTTGTATATTTCTATGACTATCATAAGCCTGGCTACCATCCAAGTTTACTAACTGCTGTATGGAGTCCAGGAAAAGCGATTGTTTACTTTCTTTCTTTTTTGGGAAATCCCCTAGCCTGGGGAACAGTGGTGCAAACACCCAATCAGGCAACTATTGTTGGATTAGTATTGTTGGTTTTATATTGCCTCCTTGGCTTGAATTGGTTAAGGTCATGCTCAAAACTAGGGACACGGCAACAGGAAATCATTTGGCTATCGTTGGGTGCTTACGGAATTGTCAGCGCTGCTATCACAACTGTTGGCAGAGTTGGATTCAGTACTGAGCAAGCTCTTGCCTCTAGATACTCTACTTTCGCAATTTATTTATTTATATCTGTCATACATTTAATAGCTCTTTTCATTAGTCAGAAAAATTTGAGAGTACCGAGTTATTCTACAATACTCAACCACGGAATCACTATCCTAGTAACAACGTTTATTTTGTTACATGGCTTTACTTTTATTTATTCAATAAGCCAAATGCAGCAGATGCGACAAGAAAGATTGTTTGCTAAAACCTGCTTGTTATTTATTAATTCTGTACCTGATGCTAGCTGCGTTGAACGTAGCCTTTACTGGGGAGCTTATTTTTATGGTTTCAGTTTTGGTGGAATCAATTACTTACAGCCAGTCGCTAATTCCGCCAATCGTTTAGGCCTTCTCAATCCACCATTACTATCTACTAACCGTCTAATAAATAGTTCCACAAACAGCAATATTTACGGCTATTTTGACGCTTTTTCTTTACAAGGCAATAAAGAATATGTAGCTAGCGGTTGGGCAGTTTTACCACAATTAAACCGCCCTGCCGATACGGTTTTGTTAACTTATGATCTGGGTCAGGGGGCAACTGTGTTTAAAGTTATCAAAGTAGGAGATGCAAGACCTGACGTAGTAAAGCTGTTAGGAGTTCAAACTTACTTACGTTCTGGATGGAGCGATACATTTTCTATGGATAAGCCTTTACCCCCAAATACCAAAATTGAGGCTTGGGCATTTGATGTAGAAACAACAAAAGCCTATAAACTAGGAACTCCCCATCAAACAATGCCATAGTTTTTACTACAAGTTCATATTGCCCCGAGAGTAAGTTTCAACTCCAACTAAAAAAGTTGGGAGAGTCTCAGAAATACTCTCCCAACTGACTACTTAAAATTGGCTTAAACGCAACCTAATCGAAACATAGGCAAGTACTTCTAGCCTTTTCCATTTTTTAGGTGCGATTCAATTCTGTCAGAGCAATTAGAAAAGAACTTGATTGCTACTAGGAGGTTTTAGAGTTATAAACTCAGGTCAGTCACCGCGCCCACACTACTCGAGGCGACCAACTTCGCATACTTCGCCAAAACTCCCTTGGTATAGCGAGGCGGACGCGGTTGCCAGTTAGCTCGACGGCTTGCCAACTCCTCATCCGACACATTCAACTGCAACAGCCGAGCATCGGCATCAATGGTAATGGTATCGCCTTCTTGAACTAAGGCGATCGCACCTCCCACAGCCGCTTCTGGTGCAACGTGACCCACGACCATACCGTAAGTACCGCCAGAGAAACGACCATCGGTGATCAGGCCAACGGAATCTCCTAAGCCTGCGCCAATAATGGCCGAAGTAGGAGCCAGCATTTCTCGCATGCCAGGACCACCCTTGGGGCCTTCATAGCGAATGACAATCACATCTCCCGCTTGGATTTGCTTCGCCAGAATGGCCTTTAAGCATTCTTCTTCTGACTCAAATACGCGAGCGGGGCCAGTGATGCGACGGTTCTTGACTCCGGTTAGCTTTGCGACAGAACCTTCAAGCGCTAAGTTGCCCTTGAGAATGCCCAAGTGTCCTTGAGGATACATGGGTTTGTTCCAAGGACGAATCACATCTTGGTCGGCACGAGGTTCAGCCGAGACATCTGCCAGCACTTCTGCTAGGGTTTGTCCTGTCACGGTCAGCGCATCACCATGCAGCAAGCCATGCTCCAATAGCATCTTCATGACTTGGGGAATCCCACCTGCCTGGTGCAGATCCGTTGCGACGTAGCGACCTGAAGGCTTGAGGTCACACAAGACAGGGACGCGACCTCGAATGGTTTCAAAGTCATCAATCGTGAGTTCAACCCCAATAGCATGGGCGATCGCGAGTAAATGCAGCACTGCATTCGTAGAACCACCCACAGCCATAATGACCGAAATTGCGTTTTCAAACGCTTTGCGAGTCAGAATTTGCTTCGGCAGAATTTGCTGGCGAATGGCCTCGACCAAGACAAACGCTGATTTTTCAGCGCTCTCAGCTTTCTCAGCATCTTCAGCCGCCATTGTGGAAGAGTACATCAAGCTCATGCCCATCGCTTCGATCGCGGACGACATGGTGTTGGCTGTGTACATGCCGCCGCAAGAACCAGCCCCAGGGCAAGCTTTGCGTTCTACTTCCAGAAGCTCGTCTTGGCTGATTTTGCCAGCACTATATTCACCTACCGCTTCAAAAGCGCTCACTACGGTTAGATCTTTGCCGTTGTGATGTCCGGGCTTAATCGTGCCACCATAAACAAAAACCGCCGGAATATTCATCCGGGCGATCGCAATCATGGCTCCAGGCATGTTTTTGTCGCAGCCACCCACGGCTAACACGCCGTCCATGCTTTGGCCCATGCAAGCTGTCTCAATTGAGTCGGCAATCACTTCACGGGAAACCAGGGAATACTTCATCCCTTCGGTTCCCATCGAAATCCCATCACTGATGGTGATGGTGCCAAACATCTGGGGCATGGCTCCAGCCATTTTAATGCCTGTTTCTGCCCGCTTCGCCAAATCGTTCAGCCCCATATTACAGGGAGTAATCGTGCTATAACCGTTAGCGACCCCTACAATAGGTTTGGTAAAGTCATCATCGCCAAAGCCGACTGCCCGAAGCATGGCACGGTTGGGCGATCGCTGGACACCTTGAGTTACGACTTGGCTTCTAACGTTGTCAGGCATTCTTCTTTCCGTGAAAGATGTGAGGATTAGGTTAACTGCTTTCTCTGATTCTGTCAGAATGCAGGATTATTGGCGATGGTGTTTATCGCCAGAGTAGCGTCCAAATTGCTGAGTTGATTTTCTCTGAGATTGCCAGGTGCGATTATTAGGAGTAGTGAAGCAGTAGTGAAGCGATCGCCCCACTCACCCTGACAATTAAACTCTTAAGAATTAAAAGGAATGATGCACCTTGTATCCATTGAGGCACCCTGAGAATAGTGACATCAAGAGCAGACTGAGATGACCTGGGTGCCTATGGATTTACTCAAGCGGTATGCAGCGGGCGAGCGAGATTTTCGCAGTGCCAACTTAGCAGGTGCAGATTTGACCGCAGTCGATTTGAGTGAGGCGAATCTGAGAGGTGCTAATTTGAGCGGTGCTCAGCTGTTGGGTGCTTCCTTAGTGGGCGCAAACCTAAGAGAAGCCAATCTTCGCAATGCCAATTTACAAGCGAACTTGCAAGAAGCAAATCTCACAGGCGCTGACCTCACAGGTGTAGATTTGCGAGAAGCTAAGTTGCAAACTGCCAATCTACGAGGGGCCAATCTCACTAACGCGATTTGTGTAGCAGCTAATTTCAGTGAAGCTAGCTTAAGTGAAGCAAACCTGCGCGGAGCTGACTTAAGTCGAGCCAAACTGGCCGAGGTAGCTTTGAACCGAGCTAATTTGACCGAGGCTATGCTGAATGGTGCCATTTTAGAGGCGGCGAATCTGACGAACGCTATCTTGCATGGAGCCACTTTGGAGTTGGCCAACCTCACCAATGCCATCCTGAACGGAGCCATTTTAGAAGCGGCTAACTTTCAAGGAGCATACCTCAGCCGTGCTCGCTTGAGCGGTGCCACTTTGACCAAAGCCAACTTGTCAGGTGCGAATCTGAGAGGCGCAAATTTGAGTTGGACGACCTTGCGGGGTGCTAACCTTAGCCGAGCCAATCTTTACCGAGCCAATTTAAGTTGGGCCAACTTGAGTGAAGGAAATTTACAAGAAGCCATTTTAATCGACGCCAAACTCAACCAGGCCAACTTGCGTAACGCAGACTTAAGTGGAGCCATCATGCCCAATGGCAGAACTTATGAATAGTTTTGAATAGTTTAGCCAGCTCAATCTAAGCGATCGCCTTTACTTGAGCGGATCGTGGCCCCAGTTCATGAGGGAATAACGCCAGCGAGTATGCTCAGTATTACCAGATGGGTGCTGAGCTAGGTGACGGTGTACATAACTGATAACCCGTTTCATCTGGGATAAATCGTCCTCAGTGTACTCTGCTTTAGATTTGCTAAGTAGCTCAATAATGTGTTTGCCAGATTGATGACCAATAGATTCGTGTCCTGACTCCTTCTGCCCCACGGCTTGCGATTCTTCAGTCTCTAGCCAAGAGCTGAGTTCATGGGCCGTCATGTTGACCGTTTGCTTAAACTCCCCAACCACTGATTTGGCATCGGCAGTCATGATCTAGTCCTCCACTTTTTTGAGGGCTGCGGGTTTATGGGCCGCTTGTTTGCCAGTTTTCTCACTTTCAACCAAATACTCAGGATTCTCTTGGGATGCTGCGACAGAATGCCCTTTA
This sequence comes from Trichocoleus desertorum ATA4-8-CV12, assembly GCA_019358975.1. Classification (NCBI taxonomy): domain Bacteria; kingdom Bacillati; phylum Cyanobacteriota; class Cyanophyceae; order Leptolyngbyales; family Trichocoleusaceae; genus Trichocoleus; species Trichocoleus desertorum. Next base: position 171,837 of record JAHHIL010000003.1, on the reverse strand, counting down.
ACTTCAGTCGGGGAAGTTAGTTTTTTCTTGACTTCGCCTTGGGTTTTACCCTGAGCTGTATTCCACTCTACTGAATCACCTTTCTTGAACTGTTCAGTCATTGCAGTTACCTCACTTCACAAGTTATTGAGCTGAGTAATGTTTGAGCCGTAGTTCAGCTTATTCAAGGGAACTAACAGCTTTTCAACTATTTGTTACACTATGTAAATTTATCAACAAATAACTCTGTCGGAATGTAGATCAAATAACTGTTTGCCAAGTTGCGTCTTAGGTAGGACGGCAAGATGCGATCGCCTCACTAATCTTCTAAAAACCTTTAGATCAACATTCCGCTTGAAAAAAAATTAGTGCAGGAGTTATGCTAATTGCGCGAATTTAGAGTAGACTCATCTCATTTCAAGCTAGCTCTTGCCATTGCAAAATGTGACCCCTGCCTAACTAGAACCAAGTGTATAACTACAAATCAAAAGGTAGGACTAGATAGTTTTGTTACTATTAAGACGAATAAAAGTTTGTCAGACTCTACTGATTAAAGAGGCAACCTAGTGTAAATAGCTGCTATATCAGTAAGCAGCGATCGCCAGCTGCGCTTCAGTCTGAATAGAATGAAACCCTGCATCCCAGCTAAGCCACTTGGGTTCAGAGTGGATTCAGAGGCTGATAGATGAACATGCTCAGCTAACTAGCTTACTTACAGAATTGCGAGAGGAAATCCTATGGATGCTGCTGAACTGCTGAAACGGTATGCAGCAGGGGAAAGAAATTTTCAAGATGTCAGTTTGGTGCGAGCATCTTTGAGCGAGGTCAACCTTTGTGGTGCAGACTTCACAGGAGCAAATTTATCAGAAGCCAATTTAAGTGGTGCCAACTTAGGAGGAGCGAATTTAAGTCAAGCCAACTTGACGAATGCGACTCTCATTGGAGCCAACCTAATTCGGGTCAATTTTCGCGAAGCTAGCTTGAAAGGAGTCCAATCCGGTGAGGCGAATTTTCGAGGTGCTATCTTGCAAGACACCAATTTGAGTGAGGCCAATATGGGTGGGGCTAGCTTGATTGAAGCAGATTTGCATGAAGCGAATTTGAGCAAAGCCAAACTCGTAGAAGCATCTCTCAACGGCTCCAACTTAAGTAATGCCAACTTGACTCATACCAACCTCAGTCGCGCTTGCTTAGACCGAGCGAATCTAACTCATAGTATTTTGGCAGGTGCCGTTTTAGACGGAGCCAAGCTCAATGAAGCGAATTTGAGCAAAGCCAATTTGAGTGGAGCCAACTTCAGAGTTGCTCAGTTGAAGCAGGCAAATCTCAGAAACGCTAATTTGAGCTGGGCTAGCCTCCGGGGGGCCGACTTAAGCAACACCAACTTGTATCGAGCCAACCTGACTTGGACGAATCTAACAGAGGTCAGTTTGGTAGAAGCTATGTTGATGGATGCCAACCTAAGACGGGCAACATTGATTGACACTGACCTGAAGAATGCCAATTTGAGTGGAGCCATTATGCCCGATGGCACTGTGCACAACTAAACCGTACACAACTCAGTAGAGCTGTAGGAGGTATAAACATTCATCAGGTTGCCCTGCTGGCCTCTTCATGAGCGATCCTCTCGTGACAGCAGCGGCAAATTGGGCGTTTCTGGGGCTGGAAAGGTTATAACAGTGGGGGTCGTGTGCTGGCAACACAGCAGTAATCTGTTAAACCTAGCAGACGCCAGAAGTGAAACGCTTGAAGTAGGAGTCTTGCCCCCATGAAAGGGATCGCGATCGCAGCGCTTTTTTCATCAGCGTTCCTCTTACCCACCCCCCAGGTGAACGCAATTGAGGTAAAAGCTTTAGGTTCTCCACTTGCAGGCTCCGCCTCCGTGGCCCAGCTTGCCTATCCTGCCAGTCCTTTAGGGGATACTCCACGCAACATTACAGTTTTGGGCCAAGGCCAAGTGGCCGCTCCAGCGGATAGTGCTCGTCTGGAAATTCAGATGATCAGTCGTAATCCGTTTGAGTCTGCTGCTGACATACCTAGCCAGCTGAACATCGGTAATCAATCGCTGCAACCTTCAGCTCTGCAACCTGTCGTCACAGCCCTAGAAGCCATTGGAGTTCCCGCAGAAGCGATTACGGTTCAAGTAACCTCTAGTGAAAGCGCTGACGTGATTGTGTTGCTAGAGAAACCCACTCGTCCTCGCGTCCAACAAGTAGTCCTGACCGCAAATACTGCGGCTCAGAAAACCAATCGCTTCGATGTCCAAAGTGTCGGAGCTGAGTATGCCGTTAGAAACTGTAGACCGTTAGAAAATGCCTCACGACGAGCTGCTTTGAATGATGCTCAACAACGGCTGCAAGCTTTGGCAACAACCGTGCAGGTCCGTCTAGGCTCTGTGTTGCAGATTACAGAACTCCCAGTAGCGGGTTCACCTTCGGCTTTCTCTCAGTGTGGCTCCAAAGTAGGGAGTCCGGCGAACCTGCTTACTCCTGCCAGAACGGGTGCGCCTCCCTATGATCCAGCAGCACCTACAGAAGTTAGAGTGATCAGTCAGATTAGTGTGACTTACGCGATCGAGTAACTTCTGCGACTGGTTGCACTGACGTCATGAAGATAAAAAATACAGGTCTTCTAGGACTCTGAGCCTCTGAAACTGTATAACGCTTTGTATCAAATAGCACATATCTTCTGAACTTGCATCCTAGCCTGGGCAACCTAAACCTAATTACCTGCCTAGAGCGATCGCGAGGCCATAGTATATGAATGCGGACGAGTTACTGAAACGGTATGCAGCAGGGGAAAGAGACTTTAGTGGCATTAATCTGATCGGGGTCAATCTAGAACGAGCAGATCTAGCAGGCGCTAACTTTACGGGTGCTTCGTTTGCGTCTGCTAACTTGAGTCGGGCTTCATTCACAGGTGCCAACTTAAATGGAGCATTTTTTTACTCTGCTGATCTGAGTTTTGCCAAACTGGGGTACGCCCGATTAGCCCATGCAGACTTAACTAAAGCCAATCTCAAGGGGGCATTTCTGGTTAAAGCTGATTTAACTGGCGCTAAAGTGAGTGGAGCCATTCTCACGGCAGTCAACTTACGAGCTGCTAACCTGCAAGAAGTTAACTTCTGTGGCGCTGATCTGCACAATATCAATCTGCGCTCTGCCAACCTCACTAAGGCGAATCTCAACTGGGCCAACTTGACCGGGGCAAGACTGAGTGGTGCTTCTCTCAGTGGTGCTTTACTCAACGGTGTTAAGCTTAGTGCCGCCTTTTTGAACGGCGTTGATCTAAATGGGATTGACTTAGATGGAGTTAATCTTAGTGCGGCCAAACTAGGGGGAGCCAATCTCAATGGCGCGACCCTCACCGCTGCAAATTTGAGTGCCACTCAACTGCGAGTAGCAAGCTTAATTCGAGTCAATCTACACGCTGCAAATTTGAGCGAAGCCGATTTACGCAGAGCCAATTTGAGTGAAGCAACTCTGAGTAAGGCTGACTTGACTGCTGCCGATTTAACTGAAGCGGATTTAACAGGCGCAAACTTGAATGCGGCAACGCTCTGCGAGGCTAACTTAACCGCCGCTAGTTTCTACCGTGCTTACTTGTGGGGGGCAAAACTAACCCAAGCAAACCTATGGCAAACCAACCTAGCAGAAGCTAGCCTCCGGGGAGCCGACATTGCCGCTACCAACTCAGGAGAAGCAATTCTAGCAGGGGCTACAATGCCAGACGGGAGTTTGTATCGCTAATTTGCCTGAACCAAAATTTTGCTAAATTGCGCGATCGCTTCCTGTGTTTTCTCCGCCTGATAAGAGGCGATCGCTGCTAAAAACATTATCGATTTTGAGCAGTAAGACTAGCCTGACTACAAACACTAGACCAGCGGGTAATATCTGCTTCTGCCCCAATCAGTCCTTGGAGCCGACTCCGATAAGTTAGCAGCTCAGCTCGTTTCAAAGAATTGGCTGGGAGCAAGGGAGTTAAATTATCGATCACCGCCACTGCACATTGCCAATCTTGCCCTGCGGTTGCTTGTTGTAACGTTTGCCCCAAAGCATCCGCTCGTTTTTGCCGCGCTACGTTAGCCGCTCTAATCAACTCGTTGCGTCGTACAAACCCTCTGACATTACGTAGTGCCTTTGTGGCATAAGGATCGCCAGGACGAATTTTTAGCGCTGCTTGAAAACTCGACTGGGCAGTTTGGTAGTCTCGCTGTTTATTCGCAGCGTACCCTAGTTGCATATAGCGACGATAGCTGGCAGCCTTGGCCCGTTGTTGCTGTTGCGCCTGTTGAGCGGCGGCTGTAGGGGCAGCGCTAGCAGGTGTTAGTCCAACAATTGAACCCGTTAGAGTGAGAGGAATGCAGGCAAGGGCAGCTAGAACTCGTTTCATAATTGTCTCGCGCTTGGGTGAGCGATCGCACCAACTATAACAGGCAAAACCGTTTCGGAGCATAACGGTTAATGACAGCCCAGCAAAGTAGCGATTCGCTATGACGTTACCAAACGATGACGTAATTCGACCCTAAAAGTTCCGGTAAACGGGATTTTTTGCTGTAGCATTTTGCCTCACTTAGCTCATGACTGCCCAAGCATAGGTGAGCATCCCTAACAAACTCACACCAACAACAGTCTCCCTCTGCTGATTCCATAAATGGCCAATACTAGCAACCGTGAAGTCGATCGCAGCTCGACGCTCTTGCCCTAGCTCACTCATTAGCTCTGCAACTCTGGCATCGACTTCTGGCAGCGATACCTCTCCCCGTTGGTAAGCAGCTTCTAGCTCATTTAACTTACGCCAATAATCTTGAGTCGCTGCGAGTAAATTAGGCATGATAAAGGCACTCTCATTAAAATATTTAACTTTTGTAAACATGTTAACGAGAGTGTCTATTGAGTGAGTTCTGTAAATGGGAAGAACCGCGATCGCACGTTAGAGAGAGCTTGTCACTCTTCCTTAAGATGAGATTTTAAGCTTCAGCAGGAGTCGAGATGTGGAGGGTTTGCACTAAGAAGGCCCAGCGATCGCTGACTTCCTCGATCACTTTGGCAGTCGGTTTGCCTGCTCCGTGGCCTGCTTTAGTTTCAATCCGAATTAATACGGGAGCTACGCCTGTATGAGCGGCTTGCAGGGCTGCGGCAAACTTAAAGCTATGGGCAGGCACCACGCGATCGTCATGGTCCGCCGTAGTAATCAGAGTGGCAGGATAAGCAGTTTTTGGCTTGAGGTTGTGTAAGGGTGAGTAGGCAGAGAGCGCCTTAAACTCCTCTGGCTCTTCAGGAGACCCATAATCCGAAGTCCAAGCCCAGCCAATGGTGAACTTGTGAAACCGCAGCATATCCATCACGCCGACTGCGGGTAACGCTGCGGTAAATAAATCTGGACGCTGGGTCATGCAAGCCCCCACCAGCAAACCACCATTACTGCCGCCCCCGATCGCTAACTTGCTCGCAGAGGTGTATTGGTTAGCAATCAACCACTCGGCTGCGGCAATAAAATCGTCAAATACATTTTGTTTGTTGAGCTTTGTCCCCGCTTGGTGCCACTCCTCCCCATACTCACCGCCTCCCCGTAGATTTGGCATGGCATACACACCGCCGAGTTCCATCCACACCAAGTTGCTGACCGAGAAGCTAGGCGTCAGCGAAACATTAAAGCCACCATAGCCATAGAGGTAAGTGGGGTTATTGCCGTTTAGCTGCAAGCCTTTTTTGTAAGTAATAAACATGGGCACCTGAGTCCCATCTTTACTGGCGTAAAAAACCTGTTTGGTTTCGTATTCGTCAGGGTTAAAGGCGACAGTTGGCTGCCGAAAAAGGCTGCTCTCACCACTTACCATGTCGTAGCGATAGATGGTCGGCGGAGTGGTGAAACTCGTGAAGCTATAAAACGTTTCTGTATCCTCTCGTCGCCCGCCAAAGCCACCTGCCGAACCAATTCCGGGCAAAACAACTTCCCGCACGAAACTACCATTTAAATCAAAGATTTTGACTTGGCTGCGAGCGTCTTTGAGGTAGGAAGCCACAAACTGATGGTTGAGTAGGCCCACACCTTCTAAGGTTTCAGCCGCTTGGGGAATCAGTTCCCGCCAATTGTTTCGCTCTGGAGCATTAATATCGATCGCAATTACACGACCACGGGGGGCCTCTAAATCAGTCTGGAACCAAAACGTTGACCCCTCATTATCCACAAAGCTATAGCTAGCCTCAAACTCAGAGATTAGTTCAACCACAGCAGCATTAGGGTCAGCCAAATCCTTGTAGAAGACTAGATTCTTCGGATCGGTACCACGCCACACCGAGATGATTAAATAACGACCATCTTCGGTAACACCGCCATTAAAGCCCCACTCCGGTTGATCAGAGCGCTGATAAATCAGTACATCTTCAGCTTGAGGGGTGCCTAAACGATGGTAGTAAAGCTTCTGAAAATAGTTGATTTCTTCTAGCTTGCTTGCTGCGTTGGGTTCGTCGTAGCGACTGTAGAAAAACCCTTGGCTGTCATGGATCCAAGCAGCTCCAGAGAATTTAATCCACTCTAGGCGATCGCTCAAGTCTTGACCCGTTTCAATCTCTCGAACTTGCCACGTCTGCCAATCTGACCCAGAGGTAGAGAGACCATAGGCCATGAGTCTAGCGTCTTCACTAATAACCAGCCCAGAGAGGGCAACTGTACCATCCTCAGAGAGCTTATTAGGGTCTAGTAAAACTCTTGGTTCGGCCTCAAGTGAGGTCAATGTGTAGAGGACGCTCTGATTTTGCAGACCATCATTCTTGAAGTAAAAATAGCGCTCTGGAACACCATATTTTTGGGCATCGCCCCCCCGAAACGGAATGCCATATTTTTCGTAGTCCCAGAGTTGGGTTAAGCGTTGTTGTAGGCGCTCTCGAATCGCAATCTGCTTGAGGAACTGAAAGGTAACCTGATTTTGCGCTGCCACCCATGCCTGAGTTTCGTCCGAATCTGGGTCTTCTAACCAGCGATAAGGATCGGGGACTTCAACGCCGTGATAGCTATCAACTTGAGTACCTTGAGGGCTGGAAGGGTAAACAAAGGATTCGTCGGAATAGGACATAGGTGTAAGTAAAAGAAAATAGGGGCAAAAAGATATTCTCTGTGAGACTGAAAAGGAGGGAACCCGTCAAAAGCGTGATCCCCTCCTTTCTTAAAATGGCGCGATCGCTCACCAGGTTTTAGTAGGTGAGCTAGAACTTAGGCGTGGCTACCACTACCAGCAATCAAGACTTCGCCTTTGAGCATGCGTTGAGCTGCATCTAGCAAAGCTTCTTCTAGATACGGCTTGGTGAAGTAACCCTTTGCACCGAGTTGGACAGCCATCTGTCTATGGCGATCGGCACCCCGTGAGGTCAGCATCGCGATCGGGATATGGTTGAGCGTAGAGTCCTTCTGAATCCGCGATAGCAGCTCTAGTCCATCCATCCTAGGCATCTCAATGTCACAGAACACCATATCGCAGGGCAAGCCAGAGCGTAGTTTTTCCCAAGCTTCCTGACCGTCACGCGCTTGTTCAACTCGGTAGCCGATCTTGTTGAACGTCATGGACAACAGCTCACGTACCGTAATCGAGTCATCCACAATCAGAACCGTCGGGTCAGTTTTAGCAACGGGTTCAGCTACAGGGGGTTCAGCACTTTGATCCCACAGAGTGGTGCTAGCTTCTCGGCGAATCCGACCCATAGATAGGTCGATCAGCTCTAACACATCCGCGATCGGCATAATCCGACCGTCTCCTAGAACTGTGGCACCCGCTACCCCAATGGGTTTGGGTACTGGGCCTTCTAGTTGCTTAATTACAATTTCTTGCTCGCCTAGTACTTGGTCTACCTGCAAAGCAATAAAGTTGCCAGCGCTCCGCAGCACGACGATGGAGACAATATCATCTTCCTGATTACCCCCGTAGACGCTACCACGGCCCAGATAACGGTTGTATTTGAGGATTTCGGATAACGGTCGGAAGGGCAATAGCAAATCTCGCCACAGAATGCAAGGTTGACCGTCTGGATTGGCTTGAATTCGCTCCTTTGGCACATCTAGCATGTCCTCTACCCCATCCATCGGGAAGGCAATGCGCGCCCGATTACTGATACAGCAGAGGGCCTTAGAAATGCTCAACGTGAGCGGTAAGCGAATGGTAAACGTCGTTCCCTTGGCCACCGCAGAATCAGTGGTGATCGCACCGCGAATTTCGCCTAAGCTAGTGCGAACTACATCCATGCCAACGCCACGGCCTGCATAGTCAGTGACTTGATCCTGAGTGGTGAATCCAGGATGGAACAGCAGGTCATAAATGTCCAACCGAGAGAGCGTTCTGGCCTCGGCTGATGTAATCAAGCGTTTTTCAATCGCTTTTGTTTTAACGCGCTCTGGCTCAATTCCCGCTCCATCATCAGAGACGGAGATTACCGTTTGGTTCCCTTGATGGAAGGCCCGAATCGTGATGCGACCAGTAGGTGGCTTCCCGGCTGCTTGTCGCACTTCTGGAGTCTCAATGCCGTGGGCGATCGCGTTGTTGACCAAGTGAGTCATGGGATCATAAAGCTGTTCCAGAATCATCTTGTCAATCAAGGTTTCGCGACCTTCGACATGCAATTCTGCCTGCTTCCCGCACTTGAGAGCAATATCGCGTACCGCTCGTGGCAAGCGATCGGCAATCTGGGCGAAAGGCACCATTCGGGAACGAGTCAGACCTTCTTGCAGTTGCGTCGTGACTTGCCGGAACATCCGAGTCACCTGATCGGTTTCATCCACGATGAACTCAATGTCAGACGCAGACTCCCGCACTCGGACAATTAACTCGATCATCTCTTGGGATAAAGTATGGAACCCCGTAAAGCGGTCCATCTCCAAGGCATCGAAGCTAGCTCCTGTAGAATGGCTGTTCTGAGCCCCACCATTAGCATTAGTGTTATGTAGGGGAGACTGATGACTTTGGCGACTCGCTAAGAGTGAGCTTTCCAATAGCGATCGCTCGTATAAGTCACGCATTCGCTGCCCCACATCGCTGAGTTGCTGCACTTGATAAAGCAAATTATCTAGGAACTGCCGTAACCGTTCTTGGTCTTGCTCCAAGCTATTCCGGTTAACCACCAGTTCCCCAACCAGGTTACTCAGGTTATCCAGGTGTTTTACGGGGACTCGCATGGTCTGCTCAGCAAAACCCGCAGCTCCGCGACGACCAGGCCGACGGCTAGACTGAGGAGCCGCTCCTCGACTAGTCTTCACAGTCGGGGGTCCACCTAGGGTGTTATCAGCATCCTCTAGCAGCTTTTCTAGGTCATCAAACTCACCATCTAGGCCACTAGCAGAGTCAGCATTGCCCGCAACTCCATCAAAAGCAGCAGCGCCTCCCGACCCAGTATTCCAACCTGAAGGTTCCTCATCTAGTAAAGCTTCTAGCCCAGAGAAGTCTGCATCTTCTGAAGCAACAGATGCGGAGGATGACGTGGCAGAGTCATCTTCGTTGAGTAATGCCTCTAAATCATCAAAGTTGTCTAAAGACCCAGCTGACTCTGTAGCGAAATCAAAGCTATCCTGTGAGCTATCTTCCATCGCTGCGGCTAAGAAGTCATCCAAATCAGTGTCACTAGTATCTGTCACATCTGAATTGGTCTGTTGACTAAGATCTAAGCTGCTAGAGAAGTCATCGGCTGAGTCAAGCGCGAATAAATCAAAATCGTTTTCATCTACTGCTTCAGAGCTTTCTAAGCTGAAATCAAAATCTCCCGTATCTGCAACGCTGGCAGCGGCTGTGTCTGGTGCCACATCGAAGAGATCAAGGTCTACTTCATCGAAGTCAAAGCTGGATTCTGTTGGCTGTTCTAGGGTTGATTCTGTAGGAGTTGTTAAGTCATCCTCTACCAGAGCAGATAGTGCATCCAACTCGGCTGACGCGTCACTCAATTCATCTGTTTCGTTAGAAGATAAATCAGAGAAATCGAGCGTGTCGAAGCCAAAGTCATCTTCGGCTACCGCTTCGGTATTTAGGGAATCAGCAAAAAGATCAACTGGTTCGTCAGCTGTGGAATCACTCGACTCTGTGGCGAAGAAGTCACCTAACTCGTCGCTAGTGGCAGAGTCTGCGTCTGTAGAAGTTGCTATGTCAGCTACACCAGCATCAAAGTCACCAAGCCAGTTTTCATTATTTGTATCTTCGTCAATAGCGGCTTCACTAAGGTTATCTAACGCTTCAGATGGCTCATCAGATAACCCAAACAGATCGGCTTCGCTGAGGTTATCTAATGATGGTTCTGCATCAAATAAACCTTCTAACGCTAGTTCGTCCCCGAAATCCAGCTCATTCTCCGCCTCTATAGACGGCTCTGCTGCCAGTTCGGTCCCAAAGTCCAACTCGCTCTCAGTTTCTATGGATGGCTCCACGGGTGTCAAAGATTCGCTTAGATCGAGATCAGATGCCAATAAGCTGTCAAATTCTAGTTCATCTTCATTGAAGCTGGCATCTGAACTGTCTAAGTCGAAGGCAAAATCAGCAGTGTCTAAGGATTCGGTGGCGGTAATATCAGCCAGAGCATCAGCTTCAGTATTGCTGCTAGTTGCGTCTAGGTCGAAGTCTAACTCAGCACCAAAGTCCAGTTCGTTGGAGGTTTCTGCTGGCTCAAAGATAAAGTCTTCACTAGTCTCTGGTGACTCAGCCGATGGTTGATCGAGTGACAAATCATCAAAGTTGTCTAAGTCGAAAGCGATCGCATCTGGCTCAGATGGCGAGTCATCCAACAAGTCTCCTAAGTCCGCCGACGAAGTCAAGTCAGCGCCAAAGTCTAGCTCGTCCGATGTATTTGCTGCAAGCTCAAAGCTAAGGTCTTCAGGAGTTTCTGGCTGATCGATCGACAAATCACTGAGTGATAAACCTTCAAGTTCGCTCAGGTCTGAGCTAGCATCTCTAGCTTCTAGAGGCTCACCCATAAAGTCTGCTAGATCGCCCAAATCAGAATTTGGCTCTGCCACTTCTAACGACAATTCTTGATCAAAGAGATCGGTGTCTGAAGCTGTGGCGTCGAAGAGCCCATCCAATTCTGTTGTAGACTCTCCGACCTCACGATCATCAGCTCCATCGCTAGTCATGAAGTCAAAGTCAAAATCATCCGTGTCGGAACTCACCTGATCCGGGTCTGCTGTGGCATCAGCAAAATCAGCTTCTATAGAAAAGTTTGCTAGTGGGTCATCAGCAGAACCACCCCAATCCCCCGTATCCTCTGCGCTCAGCGATGTTAGATCAGCTTCGGATGTAGACGCTTCAACCTCTAGATCGCTAGCTTCATCGCTGGCCAGATCAAAATCGAATTCTTCTGCACCAGCCATTAACTCGCTAAGTTCAGCAGACTCAGCGAACATATCGGCTAAATCTAAAGCCTCTGTAACGGGCTCTGCAACCGATTCTTCAATGGTTTCCTCAAAAATTAGGTTGTCGGTGCTCTCAGTAGCCGCAACCGATGTACCTAGAGATAAGTCATCCAAGGCTGACTCATCTGTGGCTGCGGAGTCGTCTCCCCAAAGGTCGGTCGTTTCATCACGACTGAGTTCAAAGCCAAGATCACCAGCGCTGTCATCAACGCTAAGATCATCAACGCGATCGCTCAGTTCTGTTTCAACCAGTTCTGTTTCAACCAGCTCCGTTTCAAGCAAGAAGTCGGCAAATTCATCAGCGTCACTGAGTTCTTCACCAGGTTCTTCTGGCAATAACGCCGAGTCAAACTCGCTACTGAGATCAGTTTCAGCAACAGCAGCATCTAAGCTCTGTTGCTCAAAAGCATCTGTATCCCAAAGATCTGACATCGCATCTGTACTGGAATCTTCGGCACTGGAATCTTCGAGCAAGTCTAGACTCAATTCATCGCTAGAATCTCCCAGGTCAGCCAGCGTCCAATCAGACACTTCTGCTTCGCCCGTTGGTTCTTCTATTGGTTCTTCTAGCAGTAACTCTTCGTCAGCTTCTGCGGCAAAAATGAAGGCGTCATCAAGATCTTGGGATACCTCTAGATCAAAGTCCAAGCTTTCTAACTCTTCACCAACTGCATCAAAAGGATTTTCTCCACCATCGCTAATGGCTTCCGGAGTTGCTAAAAGATCTTCATCTAGGGGATCTAAATTCCAAGCAGGCTCAGAATCGGAGGTACTGTCTGCTAGCCCTTGCTCCTCCCAAGGATCAGCGATCGCCGCTGGAGGCTGTTCAGGAGTTGGGTCTACTGCTAAGGAATTGGTGGCACTAGTATCAAGGATTAATTCTTGGTCTTCACTAGGAGCAAACAGGTCATTTAAATCTGTTTCTGCGGCCTCTGTGGCTGCTACTTCTTCAGAGAAATCACCCAGAAAATCAGCGGTTTCTGTCTCAGCACTGAGTTCCCCTAGATCTAAGGACAAATCAAACGGTTCCTCTTCTGTCTCATCTAGAGGAGTGTCTAACCACGAAACAACTGGCTCTGAGGAGTCGGTATTTCCCTCTGACCAAAGGTCATTGGATAGATCATCTTCATCGTCGATTGCTGTGGGGTCGCTGATTGCTGTGGAGGTGGTGTCCGCTAAGAATGCAGAGTCTTCAGGGGTTTCAAAGAGATTGTCAAGGTCTGTCTCATCTACCGCCAGATTATCTGCTACCAATTCCGGAGCAACTTCTTCACCGAATAGCCCGATGGATTCTGGGCTGTCTAGAGCGAGTTCTAATTCCGCATCAGCCTCCAACATAGGCTCAGAAGCAAAGAGATCTGGCTCGCTCTCTAGCGCCTCAAAAGAGATTTGTGCAGTAGACTCACTGAGAAAATCAGTGAAATCATCTGAGCCTAGAGCGTCTGAGTCTAGCTCATCTGAGCTTAAATCGCCTGAGTTAACTGTAGTGGCCTCTTCCGTAGAGGTTTCTAGAACAAATAGCTCAGTCTCATCTACATCAACAAATAAATCCGTAAAGCTCTCTAGCTCCTCCGCAGGGGCATTAGCTACTGAAGTCTCAAATTCTGAAGTCTCAAATTCAGAGAATTCCAAAGTAGAGCTGTCCACAGATGACTCGACTACGAGAACATCTAACTCAAAGCCGTCTGCCAATTCCCCTAGGAAGTCTTCATCCGGTTGCGCTTCCGGGGCGATCGCGGCTGCATCCAGTGACGTATCAGCGATTTCCTCGAATTCTGGCAAGTCGAGAGATTCATCGTTGAGTAAGTCATCACTGCCAAACAAGCTGGCTAGATCATCTGCTGCCTTGGCTTTGGCAGAGGAACCGCTCCCATCTGGCTCCTCAAAGAGTAAATCTGAGAAGTCATCCGAGAAATCGAAATCATCTGAGTTGACTGCATTGTTTGCGGAGCTTTCTATCGACTCAGCTGCCTCTCTAATAATTTCTTCTTCTTGCCAAGTGACGCCCAAATCCAGAACTTCACCTTCAAAGAGGTCGGCTAGGCTGTTTAGCTCTGCCATCCCTACTTCTGGACCGTTGCGATCGCCTGTAGACTGCTCAGGCGTTGCCGCATCTCCACTGAGATTAGCGGATAGGTCTAGACCGAGAGCTGCGTCACTGGTCGTTGCGTCTAATTCTAGAGGGGCACCACTAAACCAATCGTCCAGCCCAGCTGACTGACTATCTGCTGATTGACTGTCCTCAGCCAGATCCACAGCGAAAATGTCAACTTCAGAGGGATCTTCTGCGGCTTCAAATAGGTCGAAGGCTCCCGTCAGAGACTCTTCCGGTTCGTTAGCAAATTCAAAGATATCCGCAGCCAGCAGGTCATCAAAGGTGGGCTCTGTCTCAGCTGCGGCAGACGAAATTGGCACTAAAACGCTCAGAGCATCACTCGCTACAATGGCTGCTGCTTGGTTAGATAGAACCAATTCTTGCGCTTTTTTGATTTCTTTGATGACAATCGGAGCTAGAGTGCGATAAGCATTATCCGGACAAGCGATCGCCTGTCGTGTCACCTCAAGCAAATCGCACCAACTCGGCAAATCGAACGGTTCACCCAGTTGCCCCAAACCACGGCAAAGGTCTTGCAGTTGTTGGCGATTCTCTGAATTTTCGGACTGCTTAAACAACTGCAACATCTCGCGTAAGCGAGTCGGCACATCACTTTGGAAAAGCAATAGCAGAGCGCTTTCTTCTTGATGCAGAGGAGCGGCTGAAACCGGGATTGGGGTAGCCTCAACCACAACAGGTATAAAGCTAGACCCTTCTTCGACCGGAATCACACCGCCTGCTTGAGTGATGAGTCCTTCCAAGTGATTGGTAAGCTCGGTAAAAATCGGCTCAATGCCTGACATAATGCCGTTAGCAGTATCCTCAGTCAGACCAAATGGCCCTTGGAGTTGCTCTAGGAGTTCGTGCAGAGTATCGAACACCCTGAGGAATAATGACTCTAATTTTTGATCAACTTTGATGGGGCACTCTTTTAAGAGTTTGAAGCAGTCCTCTAGACGGTGCGAAACCTGCTGAATGCTATTAATTCCTAGCATTGCCGCTCCGCCCTTGACAGAGTGAGCCGCTCGGAAGACTTCATTCACCATTTCAGAGTCTTCGATGGTGCTCTGCAGATTCAGCAAACCTTGCTCAATGGTGTTGAGGTGGTCTTTGGCCTCCTCAATGAAGTAACCCATGATTCGCTGCTGTTGTTCTGACTGCATAGCAGTGCCCCGTTCCTTTGGAAAACGTTATTTCTTTTAAATGCTTTGTATCCAAGCGTAGCCTAAAGCCAAAGAGCACCCAAAACGATGGCGTTTGGGTTGCAGGTGATAGAACTAGAAGGCAGAGGACGGCTTCAGAGCCAAGGCATTGACAAGTGGCTAGCTTGCTTCCTGAGCTTAGATATGCTTCTGCCTAAGATTGTTTTAATGTACCCGATCCTTTCAAAATCGACATCAAAACAAATTAACTTCGAGTTAATTCTAGTAACGACAAAACACTAAAACAGTTTTCCCTACTGCCGATCTCCTGTTTCTACGCGGAATCGTTCTACGGAAGTCAAGAGGTCACGGGCTACACCTACTAGGTTTTGTAGAGATCCCGAAACTCGTTGGGCTTCTTGGGAAGTTTCTTGAGCTGTCAGTTCGACCGATTGCATGACCTGAGCTACGGCTCTTGAGGTTTCGGTCTGCTCTACTGTATCGGCAGTAATGGAACGAACCAAGGCATCAATGCGGTTAGACACTTGAATAATGTCTTCCAGCGATCGCTTCGCTTGTTCTGCTAAGCGAGTCCCCTCAATCACCTGTTGAGTCCCTTCTTCCATGGCCGTCATCACGGAGCCTGTTTCGCTCTGGATTTGTAGCACGATCTGCTCAATTTCCTTAGAAGCTTTTGCGGCCCGGTCAGCTAACTGTCGGACTTCATCAGCAACGATCGCGAACCCACGTCCAGCCTCACCCGCTCTCGCTGCCTCAATACTAGCGTTAAGTGCTAGCAGGTTGGTACGAGAAGCAATCTGAGAAATCAACGCCACAATTTTTGAAATTTCTTGTGACGATTCGGCCAGCCGCTTTACCTTTCGAGTCGTTTCCGCCACCGTTTCGCGGATTTTGAGAATACCGGAAACCGTGCTTTCTACTGCCTCACCCCCTTTGAGGGCCGTTGCCGATGCCGACCGAGCCACTTCTTCAGCTTGGCGAGCACTTTCAGCCACCCGCTGAATCGAGTCAGTCATGACCTGGACAGAATTGAGCGTCACAGCTAACTCTTCTGCTTGCCGTAAAGCGTCAGATGATAAGCCGCGAGCGAACATTTCACTGTCAGAAGCGCCTTTGTTCACCTGTCGGGCTGCCAACTTCACCTGTTGCACAATTTCGCGCAGGTTTTGAATCGTTAAGTTAAACGAATCTGCAACCGCCCCCAGTACGTCAGCGGTTACTTCAGCTTGAACTGTGAGGTCACCTCTGGCTGCGCCTTCTACGTCGTCTAAGAGGCGAATCACTTGACGTTGTAGGTCTTCCTTGGCCTGCTCTTGTTCCTCTGCCTTCCGCTGCGCCTCACTGGTTGTTGTGAGGATGACTCGTGCCATTTGGTTAAACCCAGCGGCTAACTGGCCAAATTCATCTTCTGAGTAAACGGACGCTCTAGCATCCAGGTTTCCTTGCGACACAGACTGAAATTGAGCTTGCAAATTATCAGTCGCTCGCTGAATTTGTTTAGCAGTTTTGCGCCCCATGAAGTAAGCCACACCGCCGCTACTGACACCCGCTACGAGAGCCATAATTAGCCCAGTTTGTCTCAAGCTAGCAACGACTTCGGGCCGCTTTTCCTCTACGGCACCCCGAGCGGTTGCCCAACTAACAGCTGCAACGGCTAAAGCTGAGATCACTCCGACCGCACCTGCTGTGATCAAGTGCTTGGTTTTCAGGGAGGCATTGTCTAGGAACGACAACATACCCTGCTCAGCCGTGACAGTGGGCTCAACATTCAGGCTGTCGTTTTGGGTAAAGATGGGAACTTGTTCAGAGTTGCCAGCAATCCCGAATACTTCGTCATCCCGAATAATGGAGCGATCGCCACTATCGCTGAAATCGACATCTCCCATACTGGAAGTAAAGCCCAACCCCGCAGCAGCTTCTGGCGAAGCATTCTCTTGACCTCGGCGGCTGTTTAACCCCGAAGTCCCACCCAAACCGCCAAATGCGGCTGAACCGACAGAAGGACTCGTAAAGCCAGCAGAACTTTCAGAGATATCAAAATCGGGGAGATTTCCTAGGTCATCAAACTCATCGAACTCATCAAGAAAGTCAATGCTACTCTGGCGGCCAATGCCTTCGCTAGAAGAGGGGCCTTCGGTCGCAGGCTCTGTGCCCGAAAAACCATCATCAAAGGTACTGACGTTCAAGTTGTCCTGAGCGTCAAACCCATTCCAACTAGAAGATGAGACAAAGGTTTGCTCATCTTGCTCGTAGTTACTGGCACCGTAGTCTGCTGAATCTGGATCCGCATAGCCAAAACTATCAGCGTTAAAATCGTCCGCTTCCTCATCAGCCATGAAGAGCGTTTCGTCTTCTCTTAAGGGAGAATTCGCACTAAAGGGACTACTTGAAGAAGCGTCACCACCCACCGAAAAGCCTGGGGAAGGTGACGGATCGCTATACGGCCTATCTTGATCGCTCACCGCATACAACGAAGCATCCGCACTCACATCGTCTTCTGGAAAGTCTAGAGGCTGAAAGACATCGTCAAACTGGTCTAGAGAGGCATCAAATTCGCCTTGACCCAGATCGGCGTCAGCTCCAAAGGGCGAAAAGTCAGAGCTGGCTGATGCGGATGGTTGCTGAATTCCTGAATCTTGAGTATCAAGATATTCATCAAAGACAAACGGATCGGCAGCATTTTCTAAAGGTGCAGCATTGGAGTAGGAGGTGCCACTAGAGAAGGGATCACCAAAGGGTGCTTCCGTCGCAGGCGTATCAACAGGTTCATCAAACGGCTGATCAAAAGCCATCGGGGTTTCTGCCAAACCCAAGCCAGAGTCAAAATCGTCGAAGCTTTCTAACTCAGCGTTGTTAAAGTCAAAAGCGGGTTCTTCATAGGACTGCCAACTTTCTGCGGCCCCATAGTCAGAGCTATTTGAAGAATCCTCCAGCTCTTGAAAATTAGCAGACCCATCATCCAAATTGGCGGCTGAAGAAACTCCCTCATCAACAGCAAGTTCGTTAGTGTAAGCCAATCCGCTATTTGCATAATCGAGAAATTCTGGATCAGAGGTTAAGCCCAGCACACGTTGATATTGCTCGCGTGCCACATCATACTGCTGGAGTCCGTAGCAGTAGATATGTCCCCTCAGAAGATGGACACTGGGGTCATCAGGAAAGTCTTGAGTCAAGCGATCGACGATCGCAGCCGCCTCATCATAGCTTCCCTGATAATATGCCTTCTGCGCTTGTTGATATTCTTGCGCGTACTCAGTGCTGGATGCCATTTGCCTCCTCCTGCCATTGCACGTATCCCATTTGCTCGAAGCTCACCCTACTTGTATGGATTATTTTGCGCTGGGTGCCTCAGTCATCTTGCTCAAACCTAAACCTAGATGATTCATGCTGCCCACCGCGCTGATCGAAGAATTGCGATTTGATCGAGTAATCGGAGCAGCTTGTCATCTTGACTGTCCGTCATCCATTCGCCCCGTAGAAACGGAGCCATGCTATCCGGAACGTTTGCTGGCATTTGCACCTCATCAATGTCTAGCCAATCCATCCCCACAATTCGATCAACCGCTAACCCTAACATGGTGTCTTGATCTTCTACTGCAATGACAGGAATCTCTGGTCTATCCGTATTGAGAGAATTAGCATCGCCCAGAAACTGGCCTAAATCAGCCACCCAAATGACACGCCCACGTACATTCAGCGTACCCAAAAGTAAGGGAGAAACGTTGGGAATGGGGGTAATCCGATCCGGTGAAGGCGAAATCACTTCCCGAATTCCTGTGGCAGGTAAAGCAAACTCATTGCCAGAAGATACGTAGAATCTTAAGTGCAACTCACCTTCAGGACTTTCTAATTCCTGAAATTCTGGAGCTTGGTCTTGACCTCTACCTGTTAAAAAATCTGGATTCCCAACCATTCACGTCTACCTATCCTCGTAGCAGCTGTTTGACTGTTCCTACTAACTCTGTGGGTTGAAAAGGTTTGGCAATATAAGCATCCGCACCTTGTTTCATGCCCCAGTAGCGGTCAAACTCCTCACCTTTAGAAGAGCACATGACGACTGGGACATTTTGGGTCTTAGGATCTGCTTTCAATCGACGGCAAACCTCATACCCGTTCATGCGCGGCATCACAATATCCAAGACCACCAAATCAGGGCACTGTGATTGGATGCGCTCTAATGCCTCAACCCCATCGCTAGCTACAGTAACAGTTAGGCCACTCCCTTTGAGAAGGTCTGTGATCATCTCCCGTTGCGTGACACTATCTTCCACAACTAGAACTGTACTCATAACTACCCTACCTGCTAACTGCAAAGGTTAACGGGAAAGATCGACCTTGTACACCCTTAAACTTAATCCTTAGGTTTGTATTAGTCACCTTAATCCTTGATCTTTAGATTAATCACTCATTAATCACTAAAATACCCTCAATGCTTAACCAAAAGGCGCTGAGGAAGCAGAAGCTGGACCAGCAATGTCAATTTCTAGCTCGTCCTCTAGGGCGTCAGCCAGTAACCTATCCGGTTTGGGATGGTTGGGGTCACCTGAGCCAGCGTATTTTTCCACTAGCATGAGCAGCTCATTTTCACCAAACGGTTTAGTGAGGTAGTCAGTTGCCCCGACCATACGAGCTTTTACCCGATCAATAAATCCATCTTTACCCGTCAACATCACAATAGGAGTTTGCCGGAAAGCCGTTGATTTGCGTAGCATGGCACAAATTTCGTAACCATCCAACTCAGGCATAGCAATATCACAAAGAATCAAATCTGGCTTGAGTTGAAATACTAAACTGAGTGCCTTTAGAGGATTCCCAATTGATGTGGCTTCATAACCATGTTGACTTAAGATGTACTCCACTGCTTTGCGGATGCTGGTGCCATCGTCGATACAAAGGACTCTGGGAGTCCGGGCAGTTTGAAACGTAAATGTCCGCTTGTGAGCAGCCGTTTCTTTGGCGGTAGGGTACAGCAGTTGTACAAGTCCTTGCTGCACATACGGATAAATTGCTCTAGCAACTGTAAGGATGTCTCGATTGAGATAACGAGCCATTTGGCGGACTGAGGTTTTGCCATCAGCCCAACGATCTAGGCTATTGAAGGCCTTTTCGGGCAACGCTTTCCGTAGCTGATTGGCATCAGCAATAATCGGGCACTGATCAGGTGATTGGATGTGGGGGTGAAATTGTTTCCACTCTTGGACTTGCTTCATGATTTTGGCTACCAGCGGGTTAATCTCCAAGGTGGTGAGCTGGGGGGATAGGGCGGAGCCAATTTCAAAAATAAACAAACCTTGATGCAAGCTCAGTAAGTCAAAAAGCGTTTCATGCACCATGTTGCGGATGATGCTGCGGCCTTGGGCTGGGGTTAGGAGGTGGTTCTCTAACAAGGCCCACAAGTAGCCGTACTCAGGGGCATTAATGGCAGCAATCGAAGGGACAGTGACAGTGTCGAGTGCCGCTTCTACTTTGTAGCGACGAAGATAGTCACGCAGGCGTGCTAAATTGCCATCCCCTTCTGCAGCATAGACAATTTGGCCGTTGAGGAAAAAGACAAACCAAGACTGGCTAGATAGCGATCGCCCTAGACGCTCACTGCTCATCAGGCTTGGCAAAGCACCATAAGCTTCAACACAAAGCTCCCCGGTTCGTTGACCCAGTTCAATCAGTTGTAGAATGCTGCGGATGTCTATCTCGTTTAACTTGCCTTGCATGATGCAGCTATGATGCTCTCCTAAGAACAGCTTCGACACGTGTCAAGGGGAAACCTGACTCAAACTAAATCGTTTTAAGTTTCTTGCCCACCGCAGATATTCCTACAAAAAACAATGACGATCAGTAGGAAATCAAACCTGCGTTAAAAATTTTACAAACCTCCTACGAGTTTTTGCCCTATGAGTGCCTAACAGAAGGACTAAGTGCTTACTGTTTTCCCTTGTTCGTAACATTAAAAATTTGGTTGATCAACGGAACAAAAGTAATTTTTTGTAGCTTAATCCTAAAACCTAACTCAGCATCAGACCTTCTCAGGGCAGATGCCACTAACCTGTCAGCGTGGACTAGTCAGTGAAAAATTTTTTGAAGAATTGGTGCTTCGACATCTCTGCTAGAAATGATGCTAGATTGTGGAAATAGTACAGGGTCACTGAAGTATATATTCAGTTTAGTTTAAGACTTTGACAGGGCTATTGGCATCTTCCTTACTTGGCTGGCTCTAAGGCTTGAGGCTATAACTATTACATTTTTTGCTTCTCCGACAAAACTTTGATTATTTAGATCTAAATAGCCTTTTTACTGCAATTCTCACTGGATCGCGGGTTGTAAGGGTTAGTATGGTGCGCTAGACCTGTACTTTCAGCCGTTGATTGTGTCACTCTACCTTTAGCAGAGCCATCTGCTGTAGGAATCCTTTAAAGTCAATACAGATTGACTTTGCTCAACCCAAGGTGATGGGTGAAGCAGTCTTAGGGATACGATGACGCTAAGATGGTTGAGTTTTCGACGACAAAAGTGCTTAGGAGGGCAATCCCACTTGTAATTTAGATTGCTGGTCGTAAGCAGCAGCTAGTAACCAATTAACTAGAGATGGTAGGAGCAGTGAACTCATCATGACCCTCTCGTATTTATGTAGGTGGATTCAGTAGCGTTCTAAGCAGGAAGCCCAGTGACGAAGAATATTGCTCAACCGATGTTCTCTTCTTAGACTGGGTTTAGCAGAATGAACCAATCTGCTGGCAGAAGGCTTATCTAACACAAGGAACTGGGCATCGACACGGAAGAGGACGATCGGCGTGCTGTATCTAGCAGAAGTACAAAAAAAGACCGGATTTATTGGAAGTGGTAAGGCAGAGCTAAAGCTGCTGGCTTGTCAGCGTTCTGAACAGAGTTGGACTGCTGTCCCTGGAGAAGAAGTTATTCCCTCAGATGAGGCTAATAGCTTTAACGCGGGAGCCTTGGTGCTAGCTGATTTGACTGCGAATAAGCAAGTGCAGCGATTGCAGGAAGCATCTCGGCAACTGGTGACCATTCTGCAAAATTTCTCTCGGCTGCAAGAAAAGTTTAAGACGCAGGAAGAGGAGATTGAGCAGTGGAAGCAATCTCTGACTTATCAAAGCCAGGAACTGAATCGCCGTGAAATGGAAATGGAAGCGCGGCGGGAGCAGCTTCAGCAAATAGAAGAAGATTTTGAGCAGCTAGAGCAGCAACGTCAAGAAGTTGAGCGATCGCGAGAGGAAGCCAACCAACTCCGGGAAGAACTAGAGCGCCGCAATCAAGAGCTAGAGGGAGCTTGGGCTCATCTACATGGCGAAATGCGCCGTCTGGAGGAACGCCAAGCCGAGATTCAGCAATCTGCGGTATTAGATGATGAACAAGCTAGTAGAATTCAAGACTTACTCAATCGCTTATCTGGCTCCGTAGCTCCTACAGAATCGGCTCGTGAGCAATTGAATTTAGCAGTTGAAATTATTAATGGACAGCAAAACGTTCTGAGCGAGCATTGGCAACGGCTAGAACAACAACGGGCCAGTGCTCAACAGCTACAACAAGAGGTCGATCGTCAAGCCCAAGATCTGCAAGGTCGTTGGGATGAGTGGCAGCAAGCCCAAACGTCCTTGGAGCAGGCAAAAGGTGAGTTGAAGGTGCAGCAAAACGCCCTACACCTGCGGCAAGACTACGCCCAAACGCTAGGGCTGCAACTACAAACCCAAGAAGAACTACACCAGCAACTGTATCGGCTTTCGGAAACTTCAGACAAAGTGAAGATTAGTCCTAAAGTTGACGTTGAAGCGCTAGAAACCATGCCTCTGGGAGAGCTGCAAGGAGTACTGCAAGACCTCCAGCGAGACTGGGAAAAAATCCTGCGTTTCGTCAATGACCAAGAAGAAGAGTTAGGGTTCCAGCAGCAGACGATTGAAGAAGTGCAAGCTCAGATTCCGAAGGCCAGCGAGTATGACCGTCTCAGGCTAGAGACCGAGCTAGCGGATGAGCAAGACCGTTATCAAATGCTGAATGAGACCTTGGTGGGGCAACGGCGTAACCTCAAAGAGCGAGAAGAAATTCTGGCTCAACATCAAGCAGTTTTGCTGCGACGAGAAGGCAAATCAGAAGCGGTAAAACAAGAGAGTGAGATTGACTTGGGGCCTGCCTTAATTCAGATCGAAAACATTAAGCAGCAGCAAGCGGAAGAACTGCAAAAGCTTGAGAGCCAAATTGAGCAAATGCGCAGTGCTATCCAGCAGGCCCAGAGCATGGTCGAGCATCAATCTAATGAGCAAACCCAGAAACAAAACGAGCTGAAGCAGCTAGAGCAAAATCTGCAAACCCAGCGGACTAATTTGGCGGAACTGTCGGGTAGAGTCAATCTTTACCAAGAGATGATGCAACCCGTACAAGACCATGTGGATGGGCTGCGACAAAAGCTAGAGGCGATCGCGGGTGTGTTTAATCAAGTACAAGAGGCCAGCGACTACCAATTGCAAGCGATCGCTGAAATGCGACAAGTGCTGATCAGCTTGATGAATACGCCGGAGTTAGCAGCGCCTTAGCGAGTCTAAAGTCGGTACATGAGGGTGAGTGGATGAGCGCAGTGCTAGAGCTGTTTTAGCCAAATCCATTCACCCTCTACTATTGCGATCGCGCCTCCGGGAAAAGGGTCAGTTTGCGATCGGTTAGGGGCTGTAATTAAGCTAGTTACTTTCTCAACTTGCTCAAAATCAATTGCGCTCATCAGTACAGATTTAAGAAGCTGCCGCACTACCCGTCTTTGCAACGCGAGCGGAGCTGACCGCAGAACCAACCGATTTAAGCCAGCTTGGGAAGGATGTTGAGCTTGCTGGCGTAGCTCTGTGGCGGTTTTCTCCAAATATTCCACGTCGGCTTGGAGTAACTCAGTTGCCTGTGCCAAAGCTTTTTCTACCTGCGGGTTAAAGTGCTGCTGCAAGTAAGGCAATAATTCTTGCCGAATCCGATTGCGGGCATACTTCAAATCTTGGTTGGTTGAGTCTTCCCAAACAGCTAAGTCAAATTTTTGGCAAAACTGAGCTGTTTCAGTCCGTGTCAGATTCAGCAGAGGCCGCACTAAGGTAATGCCTGGGCTTAAAATTCGCTGCCAAGTTAGAGCTTGCAACCCATCTGCCCCACTACCCCGCATCAAGTTGTAAAGTAATGTCTCAGCGCGATCGCTAGCAGTATGGCCTGTAACTAGGTAGGAATAATTGTGAGCTTGAGCAATCTCGGTTAAAACTTGATAGCGCCAGTTTCTAGCCGCAGCTTCACTGAGTAGCGCCTGCGTAGCGGTTTGCTGATAAAACTCAACCTGCCAATTTTGCGCTAACTGTTGTACATGGGCTGCGTTAGCCTCTGAGTCAGCCCGCCAGCGATGGTCACAATGGGCGATCGCGATCTGCCACTGCCACTTAGGCTGTAAGTCCAAGAGTAATCTTGCCAAGCACAGCGAATCTTGTCCACCGGAGACCGCGATTAATAACCGCTGCTGTCGGGGTAGAAGTTGCCGCGATCGCAAGGTTTGGTGAACTTTGGCATGGAGGGGGGTCCAAGTAGCAGAGGCACTCATGGCACTGGTAGGCTGAATCGTGGCAAAAAATAAGCAGTCAGCTCCAGGAAGAACTGACTGCCGCTGTTAAATGATTGACGGTTTAGAAGAACCAGCCGTAGCTGTGGAGTCCTTTACCAAGCAAGTTGACTCCGAGGTAGCAAATCCAAACCACTACAAAGCCACTAGCTGCCAAAATCGCAGGACGGCGACCTTGCCAGCCTTTGGTGATCCGAGCGTGGAGATAAGCCGCAAATACCAGCCAGGTAATCAAGGCCCAAGTTTCTTTCGGGTCCCAGCTCCAGTAAGAACCCCAAGCTTCATTAGCCCACACCGCACCTGCGATAATGCCAATCGTGAGCAGCGGGAAGCCTAGACCAATAATCCGATAGCTGATGTTGTCTAAAGTTTCTGCCAAGCTGAGGCGCTGAGGCGAAAGGCGATCGCTAGCTGTTTCAGTGCCAACCGCGTTCAGGACTGCGGTGCCACCGCTACCGTTACTGTCAGCGGCATAAGCTAACGCAGGTTCAGGACTCACTTCTGAGTTCACTGATTCTCCGGCCCGACGCAAGCGATAAGCGCCTTCACGGAAGCCACCCGTACCCACAGAACTACCATGTAGCTCGATCTTTTGACCCCGCGTGGCAATCAGAAAGGCGATCGCCAGCAGTGCTCCTACCATCAAAGTCGCATAGCTAAGCATCATGACGCTGACATGCATCATCAACCAGTTGGACTTGAGAGCTGGGACCAAGGGCGCGGAAGACTGCATTTCATCCGGTAGAGTTAGAGCGGCAAATGCAGCAATACTCATTGTCACTGGAGCGGTGACAGTACCCACCCAACGGCTACGGCTCATGTTCTCCGCTACCAAGTGGATGGCAGTGAGGCCCCACGCCAAGAAAAATAAGGATTCGTAGAGATTACTGATGGGAAAGTAACCAGCTTCTAGCCACCGGGCTGCGAGGAGGGCCGCCATGCAGAGGTTGGCGATCGCCATTCCGGCAGTGCCTAAAGCGGGTAAGAGCGGAATCTTGGGAAATGCTGCTCCTACCCAGTAGATCAGCATGGTGGCAAATAAAACAGCAAACGAGACATTGTCTAGCTTGCCTTGAAGTTCAACCAAATCCATCGGCGCTCTCCCAACAGTTCTGAAGACTGGATGCTGTATAAGGCTGATCCTATCCTATCCACTCCTGGGTTCCGTCGGTAGTTCACCTAGAATCCTAAGGAGATGGCGTAGGAGAAGGAGGCAAGGTGGGGCTAGGAGTGACACCAGGATTGCTGGAAGCGCTAGGTAATGGACCTGGCTTGTTACCCTGACGCAAGCGTACAAACACATCGTAGCGAGTGGTTCGCTCATCGTTGATTGCTCCCGTCACCCCGATCGACTGAATTGCCTTCGCCCAAACCTGGCTGCTGGGGGCCAGTCTAATCAAAGCTAAGTTGCTGCTGAGGGTGCGATCGACATCAATAAAGAAGTGCCCATTGTTAGGTTTTAGCTCCGTTGGCACCGTCGCTTGGAATAGTTCACTGGCGGCTAAAGGAGTGAGAGGTTTGGGGATAATGCCATTGGCGACAGGTGCCCCCACGCTCAAAAAGGCGACATTACTATCCAACCAGCCATGACTGGCGATCGCGCCTCCTAAAGCAGGTGACCAAGTAATCGTGGATTGATTGCCAACCTTGACTTCATTAACTTTGAAGTTGTATCGCTTCGTCATCACCTCATCCAGCTGTTTAAAGGCTTTTTCAGCGGCTCGGCGATCGCTGGCCTGCACCATAAACATCAATCCAGCGGGTAAATCTGTCGGTGCTTTCTGTGGGTTGGAAATTAAAGCCAGCGAAAACTCCCCATCCATCCACTTCAGCAAATCTTTGTCTAGGTCTAACCCCGTCTGAGTTTGAAGTCCTTCCCGTAAAACTTGGGGATTGGTCAGATTAGGAGACGTAGCGGTAGTAGCTCCTTGAATGTACTGTTCCCAGAGATGCTTGAGATTGCCACCAGATGCCATAACCAAGGTTTCTGCGGGCAATCGGCTAGTCATACTTCTGGCCGCGTTCTCAACCGTATACTTTTTCTTACTGTCTGGTTTTAGCCAAGAAACACTCCGAACCAGAACACCCTGTGGCTGCAAGTTAAAAGTAGCGGTTAAACCTTGAATCTGTTGGGTGAGGCTTTCGGGTGCGACCGGAACGGCTGAACTGGTGGAAGCCACAGCAGCAGCGGCTGGCACATTGACATATAAGTTAGCGAAAGCCTGATTGTTGCCGACCTTACTGAAGGCAGCGCTATAGCCAGGAGCGGTGAGAAGAGAAGCTCCTCCTTTATAGGTGTCGATCGCTTGATCGGTGACTTTCGGGTCAGTCGTCACGACTAAGAAGCGCCCATCCAAAACGGTGGCAGAGTAATTTTGAGTCGGTGCTCCTTGGGTTTCTCGAATCTGAAATCCTTTGTAATCGCGCTGAGCCCACTTGGTCGCTACGCCAGTTTTGGGCTGCGAGAGCGCTTGCTGTGCTTGCCCCGGATTGGTAATGGGCAGAACCAACACCACCGATTGTTGTCCACCTGGAGTCGGAGCAGGGAGGTTTGGCGTAGAGCTAGCAGGTGGCGGTGATTGGGGAGGTAGAAAGGCGAAGGTGGCTTGTTTGCCGACCCAAGGTTGAATATCTTTCTGGTAGTTGTAGCCGTTGGCAGTCAGCAGGCGATCGCGCCATTGAGCTAAGTTTTGGTCTACCAAGGCTTGAGTTTCTGGCGTGCCAAATTGTCTCAGGGTTTGCCACTGATTTGGATCGGTAGAGACCGAAACCGCCATGAGCGCTGTTTGCGGGATGATATTGGCTCCCGCAGGCACATCGCCTGACCCAGTATTTCTCTGAGTAATAAACCAGTAGGTCGCCGCTCCCCCTGCAATCAGTAAGCCTGCTGCTCCTAGCGCGAGTGCTAGAGCAACTTTATTTTTCTTCTCGATCATGACCCAAGCTCTCTTAGCCAGACAGAATACGCAACGCCGTTGACACTCTAGCAAAGTATTATCGGCCTGTGGCCTGCCATATCCGGACAGCTTTCCAGCAGGACTCGATTAGTTATTGCTTAGCTTTGCAAAGTTCTCTAGTGAAAGCGGAAAGATTCAGCGCTCAGCAGACAAATCTATCGCTTAAGAAAAATCATCTTATACCAATCAACTATGAAGTGCGATTACTTGTAATCTTGGAAAAGTCTGCTTTGTAAGGTTTCCAGGGATTGAATCATGCTCACGTTCATTTGTAATTGGTATTAAACTTACTGCACCTTTCTACTCAGAATTGGTTAGACATTGCTTAGAACAGGGAACTCTAAGCGCGAAGCCAAATGATTTTCATTGACATATGTTGCACGTCGCACTTTCCTCTGTCAAATCAATATTCACAGAAGCGCTTAAGCTAATTCCTGATTTTCAGTACTTAAGTCCTCCAGAAAAGGGCATTATCGTTGATAGATCCATCAAATCTTTATTTGAAGACTTGATGAAAAAATTTGGATTGAAACCCTATGAAGACTATATACCTTTAGACGATCTATCTAGTAATGCACCCGGAACAGACTTTGTTGTTTCTGAGAAAGCGCAGGAGATATTAGAGGGGCTTTTTGAAGGACGAATTGAAATTGTTAAAGCGCATATCAAGACAACTAAAAATGGCAAAATGATTGAAGTTGCAGCTTATACAAGAAGGATTCCTCAGAAGAAAAATGTAGATATTTCAAGTAATATTGATTTGTAAAATCATGCAATCTGAAACTCTGACTTTAAATGATTGTATTTGGGAGTGTATGACCACACCCACTAATTTAGGAAGTAATGTTGACACGCGACAAT
The DNA here is from genome assembly GCA_019358975.1 of Trichocoleus desertorum ATA4-8-CV12. NCBI lineage: Bacteria > Bacillati > Cyanobacteriota > Cyanophyceae > Leptolyngbyales > Trichocoleusaceae > Trichocoleus > Trichocoleus desertorum. The sequence goes on along the minus strand of JAHHIL010000003.1, from coordinate 143,814 downwards.
TACGCCAAAAAATAAATATGCTGAGAAAACGTTGGGAAAAAGGAAATATACCTACTGCGTACACTTACCTTTTCCCAATCAATACAGTTGGTTCTGACGCCGAAAAAGTTCTTGGAGAACTTCAAACCCAATACATAGATTTGGTTAAGATTAAGTATTTTGACTGCAATCAGTATCAAATATTCTTGAAACAAGCATTAAAAATGAGTGATGTTAAATCTATGCAAGATTTTATTAATTATATTCAGAATGTCAGAGCCAAAAATTTCGGGAAAGATATTTAGGGATCGCTATGTCTCAAGCATTTTCGTTCTATAAGCTGATTATCTTTTCTGAAGAGGTCAAAAATTTTCCCAGAGAAAATGTGCATGATGCTCTTAGAAGTCTATTTAAAGGCAGTGATCATTGTGCGTCAGATATGATAGGACAATATTTTGAAGAAGTTTCATTAGAGCAAATAGTAATTGACTATGAACAAGCTATCGAGATAAATCCAGAAATTAGTAAAAAACTTAAATATATCTTTAAGCTTGAAAGCTCGTCACTATTCTTAATTGATGAGAAAAATTGGACTACTATTCAGCAAATTATTGAAAAGAATATATTGCACATATTTGATCAGAAAGATAAGATTTCGATGCAGGAAAGGTTAAGCCGTCATGCAATGATAGGTGTTGAGTATAAATTGCTCAAAGAGCTTTTTGAGAAACATTTGCTTCTTGCCGAGGTGTCGTAGCATTTATCGTGCTAACCAGCCGTATAACAATCCCGCTGCACCGGAACGTTTTAGTGTGGTTGATTGAGTTGAAGAGGTTATCTGCGATCGCTGAACGAAATCGCTATGTGGCTGAAGTCCCCAGTGAAGGCAATCCCCATGAGCCCCCTATCAGCATTAAAGACTGCTCTTCTATCGCTCTCCAGGTAAGCGGTGTAGGATGTAGCAAGGAGGGCAATATGAATATTCCTATCATCGACGAAGTTGTTGAACAATTAAAGGTCATGCCTCAGCATTTGCAATGGCAGGTGCTTGAATTTGTTCGATCATTGGTAAAAACGGAAGTTCGAGGTACGCCTGGGCAGCAGTTGTTGCGTTTTGCTGGTTCAATTTCTTCTGATGACCTTCAGTTAATGCGTGAGGCAATTGAGCAAGATTGTGAACAGATAGATGTCGATGAGTGGTAGGTTTTTGCTCGATACCAACATCGTTATTGCGCTTTTCGCAGATGAGGCGATCGTCAAAGAAAATCTTGCTCAAGCCAGCGAAGTTTTCATTCCAAGCATTGTCATTGGCGAGTTGTGTTACGGAGCCAGGAGATCAGGGCGAATTGAAGCAAATTTAGCAAGAATTGATGAATTAGTTGCTAGCAGCACAATATTGGTGTGTGACGCTGAAACGGCTCGGCACTATGGCGAAGTTAAGAATAAATTGAGGCTCAAAGGCCGTCCATTGCCTGAAAATGATATTTGGATTGCAGCTCTTGCACTACAGCATGATCTGATTCTGGTAACGCGGGATGCCCATTTTCAAGAGGTAGAAAATTTGCAAACAGTGGGTTGGTGAGTAAGTTTGCCGCATAACAACCCCGCTGCACCGGAACGAAGGCAGCTTATATTCCAAGATTGCAGACTTTCAGGCATCCAAGCGTGAAGTTTAGGCAGTGGTTCAAGAGGTCACTAGAGTTGGAGTGGCGATCGCGTTATACAGGGTATCTCGCTGTTGATAGGGTCGGCCTAGAGAGCTAATTGCGGCTTGGAGCGTATCAACTTCCATACAGGTGCCGCCTTGGGCTCCTGCCATTGTGGTGATGTGTTCTTCCATCAAGGTGCCGCCGATGTCGTTGCAGCCCCAAGTCAGAGCTTCGGTTGCTCCTGCCAAACCGAGCTTGACCCAACTGGGTTGATGGTTGGGAATCCAGCGGCCTAAGTAGATGCGAGCCACTGCCATCAGCAGCAAAGCATCGGCCAGAATCGGTTGATCGCGTCCGACCCGACGACGTAATGGTTTCGGGGCTTCCTGACCGACAAATGGCAACAAAATAAACTCAGTGATGCCGCGATCGCCACGGTCTTGAGCAGATTGCTGGAGCGATCGCAGCAAATCCAAGTGTTTGATCTGTTGCTCCGGCGTTTCGATGTGACCGGAGAGCATGGTGCTAGTCGTGGGCATGCCTAAGCGGTGAGCAGTCGCCACAATTTCTAGCCAAGTTGCACTATCAGTCTTTTCTGGACAAAGAATGCGACGCACTTCATCATCTAACACTTCGGCGGCGGTTCCTGGCATGGAGCCAACGCCCGCTGCTTGTAAAGCCCTAATCACTTCCGTGTAACTTAAATTATCTTCCCGCGCGATGAACTGCACTTCCTGAGGTGAAAAAGCGTGGAGGTGCAGGTGGGGAAACTGGCGAGTAATCGTTTCTACCACTTGGCAATAGTAGGCTAGGGAACTGCCGTTGAGCTTGGCTTCTAGATTCAACCCGCCTTGCATACAAATTTCAGTGGCCCCCCGTTGCACTGCATCTGTGGCTTTTTCGAGAACTTTGGCGTTGTCAAGCCAGTAAGCCCCCTCGTCTCCCTCATCTCGACGAAAGGCACAGAAGCTACAGTGCTGCTCACAAATATTGGTGAAGTTGATATTGCGATTAATCACATAAGTGACAGTGTTGCCTGCTTGCTGCTGGCGCAATTGATCGGCTGCTGATCGGATGGCTGCGATCGCATCTGGCTCTGTCTGTTGCAGCAGCGTCACTCCTGCTTCGGGAGAAATATCATCACCCACTAAGGCGCGGTGCAAAATCGCTTCAACTCTGTTGTTAATCACAAGAATTTCTTAAAGAACGGCCCAATCTTTGATCCATTGTGGCAGGGAACACTGGAATCAGGCCGAAGAATTGTGTTTCTGATCTCAAGCCCAAATTGAAACCCAACTTGAATCTTTGTCTTAGCTTTTGCCCCGATTGAGATTAGCTCTTAAGATTCCATCCTTCTAGGAGAACTTTGTTTCCATGTCTGCCTTCAAAAAAGTTTTATTGCCTGTCCTTGCAGTTGCGGTTGTTGGTGGAGGTGCGGCTTACTGGTTCTTCAAAGGAGGGCCGACTGCTGATTCATCTAGCCCTGCTGCCAGTGCTGAAGTGGTGCCCGATGAAGCGCTGATGGCTACTTTTATTTCCAGTGATGCCAAAGGGTGGTCGCAACTACAACAGTTTGGTACTCCAGAGGCTCAGAAGCTCATCGGTCAAGGCATGCAGAGCTTTCAATCTTCCATGCTCAAAGGTAGCCAGCTCAACTATGACAAAGACCTCAAGCCTTGGGTAGGTAGTGTCATGGTGGCAGTGATGCCCAGCTCCTCTGGCAATGCTCAGCAGTCGGATACCCTGATGGTTGTAGGCATTAAAGACAAAGTTCAAGCCTTGACATTTGCTAACCAAGCTAAGTCCCAGCCTGGCGTGAAAACTCAGGAAAGCGACTACAAAGGCGTTAAAATCTCAGCCACGACGCAAAAGGATCAGCCAAAGAGCACTATTTACAGCGCCGTTCTTAGCGATCGCCTAGTCCTTGCCGACAAGAAAGCCACGATAGAACAGGCCGTGGATACCTTCAAAGGTGCGCCTTCCTTTGCCGATAAATCCGGTGCGGCGAAACTGATGGCAACGGGCGTGGATGTAGAAAATCCGATCGCCCAAATTTATTTGCCTAACTATGGCACTTCAGTCAAACAACTGATTGCCAGCAGCCCTCAAGCGGCCCAGATACCGCCGCAAAGTATGCAGCAGCTAGATCAGGTGGAATCTTTGGTTGTAGGCGTGGGCGTGGATGAGTCAGGGCTACGGTTGAAAGCCAAGGCCAAAGCTAAACCCCAAGCAACTGCAATGCAGTATAAGCCAGTCCCCGGAAAAGTAGTCGCCGCCTTTCCCACCGAAACCCTCGCTTTAGTGACTGGGCAAGGTCTGAAGACTGCCTGGACGACGATGGTTGAGCAGGCGAAAGACGTGCCCCAAAGTCAAGTGGTCGTTGACACCGTTAGGCAACAACTACAAACGGTTAATCTGGATGCCGACAAAGAAGTGTTTGGTTGGATGGATGGAGAGTTTGGCCTAGGGGCGATCGCCCTTAATCAAGGCGTGCTGTCTTCGGTTGGGTTTGGCGGCGTGATAGTTCTAGAAACGAGCGATCGCGCAACTGCCGAAGCGACCTTGACTAAACTAGATGCGATCGCCCAAAAGAACTTCATGCGGGTGGCGCAACGCAATGTAGAGGGCAAAACCATTACAGAATGGAAGTTGCCGCAACAGGAAAGCGTTCTAGGGCATGGTTGGCTTAACCAGAACTCTCTCTTTATCGCAGTAGGCAGTCCACTGATCGATGGCATGACCGCGCCAGCTAAGCAACCTTTGGACCAAAGTGCTGCCTTCAAAACGGTGACAGGTTCTTTGGCGAAACCAAATGCGGGCTACTTTTATCTCGACATGGATAAAGTCATGGCCGTGATGAACACTAGCCTCTTAAAAACCCAGACCAGCGCCATCACGCCAGAAGCGACAGCCATGATGAACTCGATCCGTGGCCTTGGTATCACCGTGACGCAACCAGACAAGACCACCGCCCAAGTCGAGATGCTTTTAGCCCTCAAACCTAAAGCGGTGAGCTTGAAATAATAGACACCTCCTGCACGAATCGCTAAAGTCCCGTAGGCTAAAGCCTAGGGCTATCGGAACCAAGCCTGCCTGCGCAGGCTAAAGTCACCTTTTTAGGAATGAAACCGCGAAGGCGGTCTTTGTTCTTGTAGCCGCGACTTCAGTCGTTAGGCATTCTTTTTACGTTATTGCGTAACTGGTTGAGTTGATCTTGTAGCTGCGATCGCAAGTCTTGTGCCTGTTGGTAAGCATGCGATCGCTTGTGCTCACCTGTAATAGCAACTTCTTGCCAAGGTTGATAGAGCGGTTGCAGCGTGTACTTGAGCCGCGATCGCATTGCCCAAACCCCCATTGAGGGAAAGAGCACAAACGCCAGCATCAGCAATGAAACGGGAAACAAAGGTAGCTTAATCCAACGCGCTAAGGTTTTGAAGTTCCAGGCCCAGGGGTGCAACGACTCATTACCAATGCAAGTCACGGGCAAAATGGGTACTTGATGGCGATCGCTAATTTGAATGAAACTAGGGTCGAAGGTGGTTAATTGATAACGGTGTCGCCACCCCTTAATTAATCCTCGCCAGCCTTCCGGGGCGTAGAGTACTGCCACTTCCGAATCTGTGTTGGCGACTGCTGCTTCAAAGTCTTGTCGTTCAGCTCGTAACCCACCCAGAATTTGCGACCAACCTGGAGGGAGCCACCAATTTAACCAAGGATGGTCAAAGAAAATGGTGTGGGCTAATGGCTGGATCACCCAATCCCGCTGCTGCCTGAGTAGCCAGCCCAAACCGATGAAATCCCAAGGAAAGCACATCCCAGCGTGATTCATCGCCACGACTAGCGGACCCGTGGAGGGCAAATGCTCTAGCTGGTGTAGCTCTGCGCGGAAGTAGCGCTGCACAATTGGCGCTAAGATTTCAGTTTGAAACGCTTCCTGATAAGTTGGCTCGATCTTACCTGCTTCTGCGTGAGGGGCACGGCAACCTAAGCGCAACCAACGGATTAGGGAGGCGAGGTAAAAGCCACCTGGAATCAGAAATAGAGCATACTCTAACCCATTCCAGCCTTCAGGATCGTCGTGGTAGTGCTGCCAGTGGCGATTAAATAAAATCAGCCAGCCTGGCGGATACCAGAGGCAGAACCAGTCAAACCAGCTCCAATGATAAGCAGAGTGGGGCTTCAGCGTCGAAGAACAATGCTGAGTCGCAGAGTTCAGGGGCGGATCGTAGGGAGATTCGCTGTCATTGGTATAGGCTGTGTGATCCCAATTCATGCTGTGTACAAAGAGCAATTGGGGAATCTGCCTACTTGATTCGCTTCAACAATTGCATTGCGGCACTCCATCAAACTGGCTCCAGTGCGTCGGGAGAGTTCTTGTAGGTTAATGCCAGGATGGCTTGCCTGGGGTGCTTCTAAATACAGTTCATAGGCCACCTCTAGCACCTGGGAATTCAGTTGCAGTGGCCGAATAGTGGTTTCTAATAAGCTAAACATAGTGACATACCAGATAACCTGTATTGTCTGATATGCCACTCTCCGCTTAGCTTTAGCGTCTACCAGAAGGCCAGTCTATAGCCTTTGGCAAGGCAGAAACTTAGTGCCGATGGTTCCCGTTGCTGTTGGTACTGTTGGAGGCTAGCACTTTCTCAGCCAGCTTTTCTGGAACTTCTTGTAGGTGATGTGCTTCCCAATGGAAGTAGCCAACTCCCATCGTTAGCGATCGCAACTCTACAATCAGATCGTGCATTTCCGCTTGGGGTAAGTGAGCCGCCACTTCATCCCAACCATGCCAACCGTTTTTAGCGGCATAACCCAGAATTTGCCCTCGCCGTCCGCTCACCAGCTTCAGCACTTTGGATGTGAATTCGGTGGGCACAGAAATCTCGATCGCCAGAATCGGCTCTAGTAGCGTCGGTTCACACTGGGTCATGCCCTCCTGCATGGCAATCCGCGCTGCTTGCTTAAAGGCTTGCTCCGAGCTATCGACGTTGTGGTAGGAACCGTTGGTAAGCGTCACAGCTACATCCACCACTGGGAAACCGAGCGGCCCATGCACCAGGAACTCTCGCACCCCCGTTTCTACACCTGGAATGTACTGCCGTGGCACCACACCCCCGACAATCGTTTCCTTAAAGTTAAAGCCTTCTCCTCGTGGCAATGGCTTGATGTCTAGGTGAACATCGCCAAACTGCCCATGTCCCCCAGTTTGGTGCTTGTAGCGACCGTGAGAAGAGGTGGGTTTGCGGATCGTTTCCTTGTAGGGTACTTGGGGCAGATGGGTGCTCATGGGCAAGTTATATTTCCGCCGCAAGCGATCGAGTGCTACCTGCAAGTGAATATCGCCTTGCCCCCAAAGAATCACTTCGTGGGTGTCGCCGTGTTGCTCCCAAGCGAGAGAGGGGTCTTCTTCTAACAATTTGGTCAGGGCACTGCTGAGTTTCACTTCATCGTTGCGTTTCTCAGGGGTAATGGCGAGGGCAAAGACGGGAGCTATACGTTCGGCTTTCGGCAATTCGGCAGTCGGTTGAGAATCAGCCGTAGTGAGGGTGTCCCCAGTCTTCACGCCTTCCAATCGGCTAATGGCAATGATTTCGCCTGCTGGAGCCTTCGTTAAAGTGTGGGTTTGCTGGCCCATCATGCGATATAGACCACCCACTCGCACCCCATTTAAGGTCATGCCATCAGTAATTGTGCCTTGCCAAACCCGGACTAAAGAGAGCTTGCCACCTTGCGGGGTGTAGTAGGTTTTGAGCACTTGAGCTAGTGGAGCCTTAGCGCTGAGCACCGTGCCTCTGTGTTCTGCGGTGGCTTCGGCATTGGGTGCCTCTCGCAGCAAGGCTTCTAATAGCGGCCTAACGCCACAATCTTGCTCTGCCACGCCAATGAAGACAGGCACGATCAAATCTGCGCCCAGATCCATTTTTAGATCTTGCAGAATTTCTTCTTCGGAGGGGTTAATTTCTTCAAGCAGTTCTTCTAAAAGATGATCGTCAAAGTCGGCTAGAGTTTCCAGCATCTCCGCCCGTGCGGCTTGTTCCTCACTCCGAAGTGCGTCTGGGAGGGGCACTGGGTCAGCAGGCGCACCCGGATGGTAGTGATAAGCTTGCTCGCTCACCAAGTCGATAAAACCCACAATCTCTTCGCCTTGGGCAATCGGGTATTGATGCGGTACTAGTGGCCGACTAGAAACGGACTTCAGCGCCTGGAGCACGTCCATGTAGTGAGAGGTGGCGCGGTCCATTTTGTTAATAAAGACGAGATGGGGAATTTCCCAGTCATCCAAAAACTTAAATAAGGGAGCGAGGGTGAGGACGCGATCGCTAACCGCTTCACAAACCACGATCGCAGCATCGACACCAATCAAAGCATTGTAAGTTTCTTGAGCAAATTCAACCGAACCGGGACAATCTACAAACGTAAAACGAACGCCGCCATATTCAGTACTGGCGGCGTTTATTTCCACACTCATTTGGCGATCGCGGGCTTCAGCGGCACTGTCCCCTACGGTATTACGGTCTTGCACCCGACCTTTACGGTTAATCGCCCCCGTGACCGATAAAAGACTTTCGAGAAGCGTGGTTTTTCCACTCAGATAAGGACCAACAATGGCTACATTTCGCGAACCCACCTCTACTTTGTTGTTCATAGGTCGCTCTCCTTATTTAATTATGTGAAAAAAGTAAAGCGGCAATGGAGATAACTGCTCAGCTTCCAACACAGAAATCTGAATTGCTTAAAGCTTAGGTTAACGCGCCTAGGATCAGAAAGTGGAACTTCGTTATCAAAATTTTATGTAACAGTTGTTTGATGTGTCTTTACAGTTCTCAAGCTGTTAATTCACATTTTTCCGCTTGACTAAATGCTGGCACAAATAAAATCAGGGTTGTCAAGAATAGCTTCATGTCAATTTATAAGGAGCAGAAGGAGGCTGAAATTCAACTTAATTCACAGAATAAATTGCCAATATTTTTACTTGAGAATTACTCAATAACTATTTTTAGCTTGCCTTAAAGATCTAAGCTCGTTTAACAAAAAATTAGCCTCTATTGAGCTTATTTAAAGCTGTTTTCCCCTTTAACAAACTGTCAAAAATCCGCCTTCCCTAACCGTTGATCAATACCTGCCTGTTGCATCAAAAGCGATCGCTCGTTTACAACCAGATAAATACTTGTATGAGCTCAGTTCACGAGTCAGAGTTCCATTCTCTAACCCAGGCAGTTTACAGTGCAAAAAGCAGCATGTGTGATAGGAGTTCAGCCCGGATGAAAAACCACAATCGATTTGTCTCTAGGTTGAGTTGGATGGGTGTGGCTGTGCTGCTCCAGCTAGGATTGTTTCACACCAGTTGGGGTGGGCAAATGGGATCACGATTCGTTGCTCAGGCTCAATCCAGCCAAACTGCTGAGGGGTTAATGCAGCAAGGCTTGCAAGCGGTTCAGCAAGGCAAACTAGAGCCAGCGATCGCGGCTTTCCAAAAAGCAACCCAGCTAAACCCCACTCTGGCAGCAGCTCACTACAATTTAGGTCTAGCACTTCGCCAAAAAGGTGAGCTGCAACCCGCCGCCAATGCCTTTTATCAAGCGGCTCAGGTAGACCCGAAATTTGCCCTGGCCTATGCCAATTTAGGCGCAGCGTTGTTAGAAGGAAATAATTTAGAGCAAGCCAAAGAATATTTGCAGCGATCGCTAGAACTAGACCCGAAGCTGGGTTTAGCTCATTACAACTTGGGCTTGGTGCTAGAACAGCAAGGTGCTTTAGATCAGGCGATCGCAACGTTTAAGCGGGCACAACAGCTTAGCCCCACCGCCCCAGAACCTGCCTATCATCTCGGTGTGGTTTATATGCAGCAGGGCAAAATGTCTGAGGCGATCGCAGCTCTACGTGAAGCGATTAAAATTAGCCCCAAGTATCCCGAAGCGCATTACAACTTGGGATCGATTTTGATGAAGCAGGGACAGTTGCCAGAAGCTTTGGCAGCTTTTAGACAGGCGGCAGAGGCAAACTCTAACTATGCCAATGCTTACTACGGGGCTGGGTTAGTGTTTCTGCGGCAAGGGCAGTACAAAGATGCCCAACAGGTCTTGCAGTACGCTAAAGACCTCTACACCGCTCAAAACAATACTGCCTGGGCCGCCAATGCTGAACAGCAACTAAAACAGGCTCAGGCAGGTAGTGCGTCAGTACCTTGAGACCCAGCCTAATGTGGGCCGAGTTAGTTGAATGAATCTAGATCCAGCGCTTGTGAGCCACCCTGCTCTAGCTGGATCAAAATTTTGCCCAACTGCGACCAAACTAGCCAACTAGTAAAGAGTGATAGGGGAAAAGAGAGGGCGTAGGACAACTTGGTGCTAAAGCCAAAGATTTCCATCCCAGAACCTAGAAAGAGACAGGCACCTGCGGTGATTCCTACAAAAGGCACAAAAAGCTGCATGCCTTGCAACGCTGCGAGGGTGCGAGTAGAGCGATTTTTGGCCCAATCTTGTACCGCTTGCTTCAGAGTCGCCTCAAATGCGACCCCAGAAGTGATGCTGATCAGGAGGCCAGCAACCAGTAAGAAGTAGGGAGGGTCAGGGAAAGTAAACACAAAGAACTCCTAATATGCAGTTGCTGACGCTCAATTGTATCAATCTATGAAGGTATTGGTTCGCCTTACGGCTACAGCTTAGTTTTGCGGAGGAGTCTGCCAGCTAGCAAATGGCATCGTGGGCAGCAACGCCGCCGCTCCCTGCATTGAAGCTCCAGCCAATGCTCCCCAAGCAGCACTGAAGAGACGAGCAGGCTTGAGTTCGTCTTTAATCAAGTTCCAGAGCCGCTGAACTTCCTCGGTGTGCAGGCGATCGTCCTCGATTAGAGCAAGGATGAGCTGTTGGCGCAGGAAGGTGGCCTCTGGCGACAGCAAATATTGCAGACCAAGCTGAGCCGTCGGTAATAAATCAAAGTTGGTATCAGAACGGGCGATCGCGATTAGATCTTCCAGTCGCTGCCACTGAAATCTACCATTCTTGAACAGCACCTCAATTAGCCTGCGTCGCAGCTCAGGTGATTCTCCCTTCAACAACCGCTGAGCCACGTAGGGGTAAGCCACATCCACAATTTTGAACTGAGTATTCAAGCTCAGTGCTAGCCCTTCTTGCGTCACCAAGGAACGAATAATTAGGGCAAACTTAGCCGGAACGCGGAACGGATAGTCGTACATCAGTTCCGAGAACTTGTCGGTAATGGTTTTGAAGTTAAAGTCGGCGACGCTTTCGCCCATGATATCGCCCAATACGCTTTCTAGCGCCGGAACAATCGGCCAGATGTTGGTATCAGGAGCCAGAAAACCGAGTTTGACAAAGTCTGCGGCTAAATCCACATAGTCTTTGTTGATTAGATGTACCACCGAGTCCACCAAGGTTTCTTTGTTGGTTTCGCTCAGTTGATCCATCATGCCGAAGTCAATATAAGCCATGCGACCGTCGGGCATCGCAAACAAGTTACCAGGGTGTGGGTCGGCGTGGAAGAAGCCAAACTCTAGAAGTTGGCGCAACCCAGAAGTGACCCCGATGCGGATTAAGGTATCTGTATCCAATCCTGCGGCTTTAATGCTTTCGGTGTCAGTGAGCTTGAAGCCGTGAATCCATTCCAGCGTCAGGACGCGAGTATTGCTGTAGCTCCAGTAGATACTAGGAACTTTTACCGTGGGGTCGTCGCGGAAGTTATCAGCAAACTTCTCAGCGTTGTATCCCTCATGCAAATAGTCGATTTCTTCGAACAGCTTGATGCCGAACTCATCCACAATCAAGGTGAGATCGTGTCCTAGATTCAGGGGTAGCCAAGGACCGAGCCAAGTTGCAGCCCAGCGCATCAAGTACAAATCTAATGTCAGCGTCGGGAGCAAATTGGGCCGTTGCACTTTGACGGCAACTTCTTCCCCGCTGTAAAGCCGCGCCCGATACACTTGCCCTAAGCTGGCAGCTGCGATCGGTTCTGGGGAAATCTGCGCGTAAATCTCGTCAACTGCGTAGCCTAATTCTTCTTCAAGAATGCCAAAGGCGATCGCCGTAGGAAAAGGTGGTAACTGGTCTTGTAGCTTCACCAGCTCTTCTAAAAAGTCTTTTCGGACTAAGTCTGGTCTAGTAGAGAGCGCTTGCCCCACTTTGATAAAGGTTGGCCCCAAGCGAGTGAGCAAAATTCGCAGTTGAGTGGCTCGTTTGAACTTGTTGGCTTCGGTGCGGTGCTGCCATTCGTCTAACTTCAAGCCGAGCACAAACCAGGCAAAGGACCAAAGAATGTTAAGAGCACGCCAGATAGCTTGGAGAGGGCGATAGCGGAAATGACGGGCGATCGCCTGAGCGTCATATTTGCGAGTGGAGAGTGGTTTTTCGCGGTGAGCACGCCAGCTAAGGTCGGTGGAACGCGGTTGTGTTTCTACTGCAGAAACCAGTGGATGCTGACTCACGCCTCTTTACGCCTCTTTGTGCGGGATTAACGTCTCAAAAGCCTGACAGTCGCAGTGAAAAGTTGCACCTTGACCTGTCACTCGGCCTACCCAGTCCCTACTGACTTTCGACTAGAGTTTACGGGTGACTTCCCAAGCTGCGGTTAGGCCAGACCTCTAAAATCTTTATCTTTTTATTAACTATAGTATAGGAAACTACAAACACTCAGCGTATAAATGCAGCCAGAGTTAACTTTTGTATCAGAGCTAGCTTCTATTCTAGGGGTTTGGCAGCGAGTGAAAATCCAAAACTCTGGGCCACGCAAACTCATGAGCAAATTAGTCCTACCCGCAAGAGAGCTAGGAAATTGTGAATATTGCTATAGTTTCGTATTGAATTGCTGACAGCAACGGTTTGACTAAGACGCAGAACAGGCAGATCAATCGGTAGATCTTGCTGAGCAAGTAGCCAGTAAGTCTTGCTGAGCAACACAAACATACTCAAGGCTTTCGCTTGTAGTTTTCCCGATCAGCTCCGACACTCGACAGCAGCAGTTAGGCAATCTTTCAAGCTGTAAATAACTTGGTCTTGCTCTGCCACAGACAGCTCTGGAAACATAGGCAGCGACAAAACTTCGTGGGACATTTGCTCAGACACAGGCAATTGACCTGGCTGATAGCCTAAGTCCTGATAAATCGATTGCAGATGTAAGGGCAATGGGTAGTAAACAATAGAGCCAACGCCACGGCTTTGCAATTCCTGCCGTACCCAATCTCGTAAGGCCCCAGGCTCGGTGCGGTGCTTGGGAGCATCCGGGGTACTCGCGAGGCGAATTGTGTACTGGTTCCACACCGATTGACCACCACTGATTTCTTGAGGCGGAATAATGTGGGGAATGCGGCTAAGCAGTTGTTGATAGCGCTCAGCAACTTGACGGCGTTGGGCATTCCACTCGTCTAGAAACCGCAGCTTGATTTGTAGTACCACCGCTTGTACGGCATCTAAGCGGCTATTCATCCCGATCGCATCATGGTAGTAGCGCGTTTGGCTGCCATGCTCTTTCAGCATCCGAATAGTGGCCGCGATCGCTGGATCGTTGGTGGTGATTGCGCCCCCGTCTCCGGCTGCGCCTAAATTTTTGGTGGGATAGAAGCTAAAGCAACCCACATGGCCGATACTGCCAACCTTTTTCCCAACCCATTCTGCTCCCGTAGCCTGAGCACAGTCTTCAATTACTGCTAAGTTATGCGCTTCTGCGATCGCCATCAGTCGGGTCATATCTACGGGCTGACCAAACAAATGCACCGGGATAATGGCGCGAGTTTTTTCAGTAATGGCAGCTTCGATGAGGTTGAGGTCGAGATTGAACGTATTCGCATCAATATCGACAAAAACAGGGGTGGCTCCCACCGCACTGATCACTTCTGCGGTTGCGAAAAAGGTAAAGGGAGGGGCAATTACTTCGTCTCCAGGCCCAATCTCTAAAGCTCGGAGCGCTAAGAAGAGAGCGTCAGTACCAGAGTTACAGGCAACACATTCAGAGGTACCCGTGTAGGCGGCAAACTGCTGCTCAAATCCTGAAACGGCGGGACCACCAATGTAGCCACCAGAACCCAGAACCTGGAGCACGGCTGCATTGACTTCTTCGCTAATCGTTTGAAATTGCCGCGTCAGGTCGAGCAGAGGGACTTTATTCACTACGTTTGCACCACAAGTCTTGCTAGGTTAATGAAATCAAATTTTGTTAAAAAATGGAATCCGCCATTCCTCGGCTTTACCAGTTCTTAGAATAAGGCCGCCCTCAAATTGTTTCAGCTCTGGCAAAATCAGGAAAACACGTTGGCAGGTCAGAACTTGTGGATACGTTGATAAAGCTAGATACGTTAGATCTGGCTTGGGCACTGGGAATGATGGCGATCGCGATCGGCTTATCAGCTTGGCAGCGGGTGGGTTTAGAGTGGAATCTAGCCATTGCGACCGGGCGAACCATTATTCAGTTGGTGATGGTTGGCTATGTACTGGAGCTGGTGTTCACTATCGAAAATCCTTGGGTAGTGCTGGCTATTATTGCAGGGATGCTGACGATCGCAACAGTTGTCGCCCGTAATCGCATCAGCAAAAAGATTCCGCGTCTGCTGCCACTACTTTGGGGGTCGATTTTTGTCGCTGCCGCTTTGACTTTGAGCTACACCAACTTGCTCGTGATTCGTCCGGACGTTTGGTACTCGCCCCAATATTTGGTTCCACTAGCGGGGATTGTATTAGGCAACGCCATGAATGGAGCCTCGATCGCGGGAGAACGCCTAGCCAGCACAATCAGTAACAGTCGCCTAGAAATTGAAACTTTTTTGAGTTTGGGGGCAACTCCAGAGCAAGCAGTGGCTCAATACCGTCGAGATGCCATCAAAGCAGGCATGATTCCTACCCTTAACTCGATGATGGCAGTGGGGTTAGTCACTCTACCAGGCATGATTACCGGGCAGTTACTCAGCGGGGTTAGTCCTCTGGATGCTGCTAGTTACCAAATGCTAATTATGTTTATGCTGGCGTTTACCACGCTAGTCACGACAGTATTAGTCACCAGAGGTTTATGTCGCCTCTTCTTTAATCAAGCAGCTCAATTAACGCTGTATTAAGGATTAAATTGAGCTGACGAATAGGGTAGAAGCGATCGCTGCTTTTGGTGCCGTAAATAGCTCTAACAAAAACTTAGAGAGTTGGTCGGGATAGTAGCAAATTTCCACAATTAAGACTAAAAGACCAACAAGCGGACTCTTCAATCAGGCTAATTTTTCAAAAAACTTCCGAAATAGGGTGGTAGGGGGAATCGCTTCTAGCTATTTGATTGATGACGTACCCATTGTTATTACGTTTTATATGTAATGAAAATGCCATTTCAGAATTTTAGCTAGGTTTAGAAGCATAAACCTTCTAGTAATTCATTTGCAAATGTCATGAAAAAAGCAAAAAAAACAATTATTGAAAAGCTAAAGAAAAAAGATAATATTTGTAATATATGTCAGCAAGAAGGAGAGCTGTCGGAAGATCACGTACCTCCTCAATCATGCCCTCCAGCTAAAAATATAGTTATTTCTAAGGTTCTTTATCAGATGACTGATGATAAGTCATTTCATCCAAGAATTTCTCAAAATGGGGTGACTTTCAAGACGATATGTAGAGGCTGTAACAACAAGTTGGGTAATCGGTACGACTGGGCTTTAGGCCAGTTTTCTCAAAGAGTCGAAAGTTTTCTCGAAAGTAGTTTGGCTCTGCCAGAATCTTTCGAAGTAGAGTGCCAACCAAATGCAATCATGCGTTCTATATTAGGGCATCTTCTTGCAGCAAAAACTAAAACTGATGAAGTGGTTATAGACAATCTTATAAGACCATGTCTAACAGATTCATCATTACCGATTCATGATGACATTCATATTTTTTATTGGGTATATCCTTATGAAGAAATCATAATACTTCGAGATTTTGCCATGCCAGCAGTCAGGAGTAACCTGCAAAAGCCTGGCTTCTTCAACATGATTAAGTTCTATCCAATTGCTTTTTTAATCACTCATCAGCTCTCTTCTTATGAGGGATTACTAAGCTTACATAAATTCAACCAAACTCCCCCAGATCAGAAGGCCAATATAAGAATTAATCTTCGCTCCGTTAGAAGTAATACATGGCCTGAAGAGTGCAATGGAATGGAAAATTATCTGTTACTAGGTCAAGCAGCCCATGATTCTGTTTATGCTGTTCCAAAAACCAAGACTTAATAGATTTGTTACGATTCAGCAACAGAGTCCTTTAACCATTGAACAGATAGCAGCTAAATCTTTGTTTATAGCAAACTGCTATCTGAAGAATTCGTATCACCTCAGAATTTATTTATAGTCAGCAAACATCGCCGTCAGGAGACCGTCCTGATTTATAAGTCAGTAAAGTGCGATCGCTCTTACTCTATTGAGCCGATCGCTCCCACTTTATTGACCTAGAGAAGGCACGTAACGCCCTAGCAGCGATCCGTTTTCGTCATAGAGTTCGATCGCGATATTAGAGTTTTCGCTGATGGCTTCTAGAGCCGCTTCCAAGGTTTGGATGTGGTTTCGCACATCGACTTGAGTACCAATGTCGCCATTGGCTTCTGCCGTGATTGCGGTTCGCACAAGCTTTCTGACGTGGTCAGGGTTGAGCTGCACTCTAATCAAGCCGAGACTCACCGAAAAGTCGCAAACGTTGGGAGAGCCAGCACAGGTACGGCGAAGATCAGCCCGTGCCCCTTCCAAAATATTTGCCAAACTCAGTTTATTCTCCGCTTCGGTTAACGAGTTGCCGTAGGAGCTCATCAGTGGCTGGGCTTGGTTGTAGAACAGAGTTTCTGTGGGGACTTGCTTCACTACGGCTAGGGCATCTCGCCAGTTAGCGACCGCTTGAGACCATTGGTTTTGCCGCTCATAACTTTGGGCTTGGCGAGCAAACGTCACAGCTTGGCGGTAAGCCGTAGCAGACAACTGTTCCTTAGTTTTGCGATCGCGAGCTGCCAGGATCTTCGGCTGATACTCACTGAGCAATGCTTGAGCTTCTTGATAGGCCATCGTGCCGCGAGGAACTTGCCGTAGCGTGTTGGTAGACATGCGCCAAGTTGCATCTGCCAGTTGCCAACTCGCCAAAGATTGGGCAATTCCCTGACGAGCCTCTGCTACCTGGGCGGTTGATTTAGCCTTGGCTAAGGAGGCATTCGCTTTTTGCTCTAGCGCCACCCTTTTGTTGGTCATGACGAGGTTAGCGCGGTATTCAGTCAGCTTCTTCTGCGCGATCGCATAAGCACTGCTGGTTTTAGGCACTGCCTCTAATTGCGCGATCGCCCCTCGCCACAGCTTTTGAATCTCGCTCCACTCTGCTAACGGATGTGGCGGGTTCTGACTTCTTTGGGCAGCAGCACCAGCCTGGTCTTGTGCGGATACCACTTGGGCGAGGGTCTGCTCTTGCACTTGATAAGTCTTTAGCAGCGTTTGGGCTTCCCCATGACGGCTCGACCAAGCAGGAATCGGCGCTAGAGATTGGGTCGCGGTTTCTAATTTCTGTTGGGCACTTAAAACTTCTGGCCCAGATTTGGCCGCTTGGAGGATTTGGGCTGACTCTTGACTCAGCTGCTGAGCTGTGGCGATCGCGGGACAACCACCAATCACACAAGGACGAGTCAGGGCATAAATGGCTCCTGCCAGGGCAAACAGCCCCACCCCTGCTCCAGCAACGAGTAAAGGTAAAGTGGTGCGTTGGTCTGTCTTGCTAGATTTTCGAGTTGGAACTAACTCACCACCAGACTCAGTCAGAGGTTGGAGGGCCGAAGAGAAGGGGTTATCCTCCACTGCACTCAAGTCTGGTGGATCAGAAATGTCGGTGGAGTGGATCAGGGCATTGGTAGATGCAAAGTAATGGCTGCTATCCGCTGAGTTGTCCAGTTGATTGGTGGGAGGTGTGGCGACATTACCACCTAGATTGGAGGGCGCTGTGGGTTCCAGGGTCAAGGCATGGCTAGCGTAAGGCTGTTGTTGCCCAGCAACTCGTAAATACAGCCGCACTGCGCCCTTAAACTCGGACTCAGACAAGGCGGGTTGTAGAAATTCTAAGGCTTGCTCTAGAAGCGTGAATACGGCTTGGGGAGTGGGTGGGTTAATACCGGGGGAGTGCTGGCCTAAAATCATGAGGACGCCTTGTTTGAGCGCACACTGAATCTGGATCGGCACTGGCTGGGCTAACTCGGATTGCAAATATTGCTGCAATTGCCGTCCTAGCGCTTGTAAGTTACCCTGATGCACTGCGGTTTCCATAGGGCGATACCCCTTCCACCTGTTAATTGAAAAATGTAAATGCAACTTCCAGTTCCAGGTTGCCCAATGGAGAAGTTGCGATCGCGACCGTATCCATACAATCTACATCCTGCTTGTGGGTGATTTCGGCCTAACTTAACCGTCAGTTGCAGAAAGTTTAGAAAATGTAGAAAAACGGCAAAACGAATGGAAATCTTAATTGTTGAGGATGAGGCTGAAATTGCCCAGCTGATTCAACTGTATTTAGAAAAAGAAGGATTTTCCTGCCGAGTTTGTCGGGATGGCATCACGGCGCTGCAAGTGTTTTCAGAGCAAAAGCCAGATTTGGTCATCCTAGATCTGATGATTCCGGGTCTAGATGGCTTAGAAGTTTGCGCCCGGATTCGGCAACGTCCTGGGGCGAAAGATCCCTACATCTTGATGCTGACGGCTAAAGGTGAAGAGATTGATCGCATTATCGGGTTGTCTACTGGAGCCGATGACTACCTGGTGAAGCCCTTTAGCCCACGAGAATTGGTAGCACGGGTACGAGCGCTGTTGCGGCGGACGCTACGACAAGGGGGCCAAAGTCAAACTTACCGCACCCAGCATTTTCTGATTGATCTGGAGCAGCGCACCGCTTCCCGGTTTAGCGAGGGTGTGACAGAGGGCGATCGCGCAGAAGCATTGGATCTAACCACCCTAGAGTTTGAGCTGTTAGCCACGTTTATGAGTTACCCAGGACGAGCTTGGAACCGCACCCAACTCATCGACAAACTTTGGGGTAGTAACTTTTTTGGTGATGAACGGGTGGTAGATACCCATGTCGCGCGACTCCGCAAAAAAATTGAGCCCGACCCCGCAAATCCCACGTTCATAAAAACGGTGATCGGGGTGGGCTACAAATTTGAGGATCAAGTACAAGCTTGAAGTTAGGCTAGGTCAAACAGCAAAAGTTCTGCACCTGTATCGCTGCTGAGGTCTAGCTGCTCTCCAGCGGCGATCGCGACACCATCTCCTTCTCGGAGGAGTTGATCGCCCCAAGTCACCATACCTTTCGCTACTTGTAACCAGCCATAGCGTTCTGGCTGAAGGGCATAGGTGAGGCGATCGCCTGCGGCCAAGATAGACACGTACAGGTCAACGTTTTGGTGAATCGTGACGGCTCCGTTACGGCCATCTTTAGCACCAATCAAGCGCCATTGACCTTGCTTTTCCTCTAGAGGAAAGTCACGCTGCTCGTACCGAGGTTTCAACCCTGTCTCATCTGGCAGAATCCAGATTTGTAAGAAGTGAGCAGGGTCAGTGCCGGAAGCGTTGAACTCGCTGTGGGTGATGCCTGTGCCCGCACTCATCACCTGGGCTTCCCCTGGTTTAATGATGGCACCGTTGCCCAAGCTATCTTTGTGCTCTAAAGCTCCTTCTAGCACGTAGGTAAGAATTTCCATATCCCGGTGGCTATGGGCGGGAAATCCAGCGCCGGGAGTGATGCGATCGTCATTGATCACCCGTAAAGTCCGGAAGCCCATCCGACTGGGGTCATAGAAGTTGCCGAAGGAGAAGGTGTGATAGCTGTCGAGCCAGCCGATTTTAGTGCGACCACGGGCATTGCGATCATGAATTAGGTTACTCACTGTCCCTTGGGTCATGGCTTAAACCTCGTAATAAAGGCGATCGCTGAAAACACTCCTAGTGTGTTGCGTCAGGGAAGTATTTTTCAGCTGAAATCTTGCTGGAATCCAAATGAAATTGGCTATTTCTTGGATGTCTTCCTACTTTAAACTAGTTAGCATTGATATGGGAAGTACATACTTAAAAGTGCAATACTATCCAAAAAGATACTAAGCAAAACAACTGGGTTTGAAGTTAGCCTAGAGCTAACGTAAGCGAGCTAGGGTTGGGGTCATAGGTTAAGAGATAGCACTGGTGAAATAGCACTAGCGATCGCGAACGATTAGATTCAGGACATTGAGCATTTGTGAGTAAGATTGGGCTGCAAGGGCGATTGTTTTTGTCCCACGTCATCGTCATGGTGGTAGGGCTGAGTACCCTCATCACAGTGGGCAAGTTTTATTCACCTCGCTTATTTGTGTTGCATTTAGCCAAGTTAGAAGGAAGTGGATTTAAGTTAGGTTATGTGCGCTACCAACTGATTAAAGGATTTGAGTATGCCTGGGGACGCGGAGCGCTTTGGTCAGTCGTGGTCGGCGGTTCTACTGCGGGAGGGCTGAGCTATTTAGTGGCGCGGCGCATTGTCAAGCCCCTGACTCAAATGGAAGCTATCACCCAGAAATTTGCTTCTGGCAACCTCAGTGAGCGCATGCCTGCCAACGACATTCGTGAGTTGCATCGGCTGGCAGCAAGTTTTAATCGCATGGCAGCCGATCTGCAAGGAGTAGAACAACGGCGGCGGGAGTTAGTGAGCGATCTAACCCATGAGTTGCGCACTCCTCTAACTGTAGTTGAAGGGTATTTAGAAGGCTTGGCAGATGGCACAATTGAACCTTCTGTTGATATCTATCAACGCTTGGCGAAGGAAACCAGACGGTTACGGCGCTTGGTGAATGACCTGCAAGAACTCTCCCAAGCCGAAGCAGGATATCTGCCCATTCATGCCCAAAAGTTGGAATTACCTGCTTTGTTGACGGCATTAATTCAGAAGTTTTCTGACCAACTGCTGGAAGAAGGGCCAAAGTTACATCTAGACTGTCCTGCTGCTCTCCCTCTGGCATTGGCCGATCCAGAACGAGTTGAACAAATTTTGATCAATTTATTAGGGAATGCGCTGCAATATACCGAGCAGGGATCGATTACAGTGCGAACTTGGAGTGAGGCAGGAAAAGTCTGGATTGCAGTAGTAGATACGGGTGTAGGCATTGCTCCAGCCGATCTACCCCATGTCTTTGAGCGCTTCTGGCGATCGGACCCATCGCGCGATCGCAGTTCTGGTGGTACCGGAATTGGGTTATCCATTTCCCGCCGCTTGGTAGAGCTGCAAGGTGGCGAAATTGAAGTGGAGAGCCAAATGGGAAAGGGTAGTACCTTTAGATTTTCCTTACCCTTAGCTTGAATAACCCACTCCTTGAGGTGAGCCACATCCAATGACAAAACTTTGTGATGTTGTGGTCACGAAGATGCCAAGCAAAATCGCTAAAGTCAGGCTGTTGGCACAATGGTAATCCCTATGTCTCCCCTCTCATTAGCGATTCTTCTGGTGAGTCTCGCCCTGACTTTAGGTGTGGTTGCAATTAGCTATCTATTTCCTCCTAATCGCTTTCCTGACTAATAGTGCTACTGCTTGTGGATCTGTGTTGCAGGTAAACACACCATAGGCCAGCAAAATCGGCACCCAAAATCCGCAACCAAGTAATCCGCAACCCAAGATCCGCAACCCAAGATCCGCAACTAGTATCGGCAATCAGAGAGTTAACCCTCTAGTCGGGCAGCACAGAGGGCAGCTCCAATTAAGCCAACCTGAGGATTTAAGATAATATGCACTGGGACTCGCTCTAGCAATGGGCTAATTCTGCCCTTTTGGCCGAACGCTTGGATAAACAAACCAGTCTGCATTAACGGCAAAATTTTGCTAGCAATGCCACCCGCCACATAAAGGCCCCCGTAGGGTAGGAGTTTCAGTGCTAAGTTGCCTGCTTCAACCCCATAAGCTTCCACAAAGATTTGCATCGCTTGCTCACAGAGCCGATCTGTCTCTTCTAAGGCAGCAGTGGCGATCGCAGCAGCGGGGTCTACTGTTTTTTCGCTACGGCCTGCTTCTTGCTCCCAAATCCGTACAATCTGCCCCACCGGAGACTCGGCTGCAATGGGTTGAGCACTGCTTGTAAATTGGCGATCGCGCAAGAACTGATAAATTGCAGTAATGCCTTGACCAGAAACTACGCGCTCTACAGAAATCCGTTGAATGTTGTTGCGATCCAGTAAATACTTTAGCAGTTGAAACTCTAGCTCGGAGCGAGGCGAAAAGTCAGCGTGCCCCCCTTCGGAGCCAAACACTTCATAGCCGTTGTTGCAAGGAATCAGAAATCCTTCACCTAAGCCAGTTCCTGCCCCAATTACCCCGATGGGAGCACTAGGATCTGGTTTACCTGCTTGCAAGGTGAGTAAGTCTTCTGACTCCAAGCCCACGACTCCATACCCTACCGCCACAAAATCATTGATTAGCCGTACATGCTTGAGGGCTAGCTCTTCTTCTAGCCGCTTGCCATCGAGAGACCAACCTAAATTTGTCAAAATGGAGGTGTTGTTGACCACAGGCCCAGCGATCGCAAAGCAAGCTTCTTGGGGCGTGAGAGCATAGCCTACTTTTTCTGCGGCTTCCTTGTAGAACTGCTGCACCATCGGCACTAAGTCAGGAAAGTGCTGACTAGAGTAGCGGGCTTCGTAGAGTGTTTTAAGATTGACTCTGGCTTGAGGTGATGTAGTTTGGGCTTCGACTAAGCGCAGGATCGTTTTAGTGCCGCCAATATCTCCCGCTAATAGCAACGTCATAGCTCTTATGTCCTCCCTCTCAACGCTAACTAAAACAAGGGGCTGCCCTAGAAGGCAACTCCAATCGTAAGTGTAAGGCGTGGCTCCTGTTTACAACTCCCTGAATAGTGATAAATTCCGCTCACCTAGACCTCTGACCTGATATGCCGTCCATGAACAGTTCGATCGCTGATCTGCGTAAAGACTACGCCCTACAAGCCCTCACCGAAGCAGAAGCCCATCCTGATCCGTTTCAGCAGTTTCAAATTTGGTTTGATCAAGCGATCGCGGCCCAGCTCCATGAACCAAACGCGATGACCTTGGCGACCGCAACCAAAACAGGAATGCCTTCGGCCCGTATCGTGCTGCTGAAAGGCTTTGATTCGCGAGGCTTTGTGCTCTATACCAACTACAACAGCCGCAAAGGCCAAGAGCTAGGCGAAAATCCCCAGGCAGTCTTGGTGTTTTGGTGGGCCGAGCTAGAGCGCCAAGTCCGCATTGAAGGTCGCGTGGAGAAAGTGGCAGAGTCAGAAGCCGATGCCTACTTTCAGAGTCGTCCCCGTGGCAGTCGTTTAGGAGCCTGGGCTTCCAATCAAAGCCAGGTGATCCGCGATCGCGAAGTGTTAGTCCAACGTTTGCAAGCCTTAACCGAGCAATACCAAGACCAAGAAATTCCTCGACCGCCTCATTGGGGGGGCTACCGGGTGATACCGACAGCGATCGAATTTTGGCAAGGTCGTCCCAGTCGCCTCCACGATCGCTTACGTTATCGCCAAGCAGGAAATGGTCAATGGTTGATTGAGCGTTTAGCGCCTTGAGTTGCTACAGCATTGCAGCGACGGGAGTGTTCCATGCAGCTCCATGAGCTAGACCACTGGTTTGCCCCAGCCTGCCAGCAGCACTACATTGTGTTGTTGTCTGGGCGGATTGGCCTGACTCGGCGGCGAGCGGAATGTTTCGTGCGGTTATGGGCCTACTTGGTTCTCAAGCGGCAACAAGCCATGACTCAACTGCCACCGATTCCGATCACCCAATTGCAGCCGTTAGCGGAGCCAGTTGCTTGTAGTCATCGGGAAGCGGCGCAACTGTTTTACACAGGTAAAGCGCAAGGAAGCGATCGCGCAGCAGGCATGATGCTAAACCAACTCGTTGCCTTAGGGCTGGTTGACAAGCAGTTTGATGGCAACGGTCTCCTAGTCAGCATTCGAGCCATTCCAGAGCTAACTGAACCATCTGGCTCCTTCAATCTTGCAGATGTACAGCCGGATGCCTTTAATCCCCGGACGGATGCCATTGCGATGGCTAGCTTGCTGGCGCATACCTATGGCTGGCTAGTCAGGGATGCCGCGATCGCTCAACCCAAAATCATTAAAACCCTGCGGGCTTGGGCACAACAATATCCGACGGGCATGCGAGTTTTGCGACGCTGCGATAACCTCCAGCCTGTAGGCATGTCAATTTTATTCCCGGTAATGAGTGAGTCTGAAGTCAATTTCTTTATCCCACCCGCCAAGAGCTTTTACTTGACTTCCAAGGCCAAGAGCGACCCATTCCAGATGGCATCTCCGGGAGATGTGAATTGTACGACTGTGTTCGAGCGATTTTGGATTGTTGATACTGAATATCTGCGTCGAGATTATCTCTGCCAGTTTTTAAAAGATGTGCAAACCACTCTGACAAAGATGAGACAGGATTTTCCTAACTTATGTGATCTCTACGTTGTGGTGGTACATCCGATTTATCTTTCATCCTTGGCTACTGCTTTGGGCTTTCAAAAAATTGGACAAGAGGCTTCCTTATCGGCCTACTGGATGTATCAATCAATCGATCGCTTTTTAGCGCTGGACATGAAGCAAGTCTTCGCAGATCTGCAACTTGAAGCTGCACGGTAACCTTAATAGTTCTCAGATGCCCTGTAGGCCAAACTTCTGGCGATCGCCTAGTTGCTGCTAGCAAGCTGTAAGACTTGATTGAGCTTACCGCTGCGAAACCCTTCTAAGTCGAGGGTGACGTAGAGGAAGCCGTAACTTTGAAAGGCGGCTACGAGAGTAGAAAGATCGTTAGTTAAGACAAATTCTTTGATTTGTTCTGGTGGTAGCTCAATGCGGGCCGTATCGCCTTCAGATCGTACCCGGAGATTTTGGAGTCCTAAGTCGCGCAGGTAACGCTCCGATCGCCCCACTCGCTGTAGTTTGGCGATCGTAATTTCTTCGCCGTAGGGAAAACGAGAACTGAGACAGGGTTGAGCGGGTTTGTTCCACCACGGTAAACCCAAGAGTTTGGCCAACTCCCGCACTTCCAGCTTCGAAATCCCTACTTCGGCTAGGGGCGATCGCGCTCCCCGTTCTTTGGCTGCTTGGATGCCCGGACGGTAGTCTTGTAAATCGTCGGCATTCACGCCATCGACGACGTAAGGGTAGCCCCGCTCTAGAGCCAGTGGTTTTAAGGTGTCGTGGAGTTCACTCTTGCAGAAGTAGCAACGATTGACAGGATTAGAGGCATAGTTGGGGTTATCCATTTCATGGGTGTTAACCACCTCATGGGCGATGCCAATCTCAGCGGCTTGAATCCGCGCATCCTCTAAGTCTTCTGGCATTAAAGAGGGAGACTCTGCCGTGACTGCGAGGGCGCGATCGCCTAGGACATCGCACGCCACTTTGGCCACGAGAGTGCTATCAATGCCGCCTGAATAAGCAATCAAGGCTCGCTCCATTTCGGCGAATAAAGTCTTCAATTGCTCAAGTTTTTGTAGCGGCATGGTCTGGCAATTCCTAAGCAATAACAATCACTGAATTTCTGGCATCATCACCTCACCTAGGGTAGCGAATTTCGGCTGAGTTTTTAACCTGGCTTAAGCTTCTTGGGGCCAAACGCGATCGGAAGCCGCACCACTACCGCTGTACTTAGCCACCATTTGCGCCAATACGCTCAAGTCGATGGGTTTCGTCATGTAGTCTGTGAAGCCTGCCTCCATACAGACTTCGCGATCGCCTGTCATCGCCATTGCGGTTTGAGCAATAATTGGCAACTGCTGGTATTCCTGCCGAGAGCGTAGTTGGCGGGTCAAGGTGAGGCCATCCACCTCAGGCAAATGGATATCCATCAGCATCAAGGCGGGTAGCGAAATCGTTAAGGCTTGCCACATCTCGGCGGCACTCTGGACCCAGGTGACCTCATAGCCCAGCTTGCTTAAGTAAGCAATCAGCAGTTTGGCATTGGGAGGATGGTCTTCTACCAAGAGAACGTGATAAGGCCGAGGGTAGGGACTCAGTGCTCTAGGACGCGCCGGAGTCCGGACAGCTTTGGCATTGACAATTTTAGTCCCGGTTGCGGTGGCTTCGGCGTGGCGTATCGCAGCTTGAGCCGATGGGCTAGCAACCTGCATGGCGGTTCGCTGTAGCCGCGATCGCTGAGCACTGCGACTGGCTGAGCCAACCGGACTGGTCTTGCTGGTGGCCCGATTCGCTCTAGGCTGACTAGGGTAACCCCCAGACCGCGCACCTGAGTGGGGAGGGGTGGAACCTTCGATCAGGTTGTAAGTAGCATCACTCTCAGCCGCAATAGCAGTGGGGCTGGCTGCCGAAGCTGGCGATGACAAAGCTTCCTGGCATGCCAACTGAGACTCCAACTGAGACTCCAATTGAGACTCCAATTGGGGCTGAGTATTGAGTTGTGGAGTGAGTGGCAGCTTAATGGTGAAGCGAGCACCCTGATGTAGCTCCGACTCCACTTCCACCCAACCACCATGCAGCTCAGCCAGCTTTTGGGTTAGAGCTAAGCCCAAACCCGTTCCTTCATCTCGACTCACCACACCGTTGGCAATCTGTGAATAAGGCCGAAACAGTTGTTGCTGCTGCTCCTGAGAAATTCCTGTCCCAGTATCCCAAACGGTAAAGTGCAGAAAAATGCCAGCCAACCGCACCTGCAAACCCACCGTGCCCTTAGTTGTGAATTTTAAGGCGTTGGAGAGCAGGTTAAATAACATCTGCTTTAGCCGCAACGGGTCAGCCACAAATGTGGTCGCATGTGGATCGAGGTCAAGGCGCAACTCCAAGCCTTTGTCACTCGCTTTTTCTTTGACTAATTTAAAGACGCCGCGACAAATCTCTTCAACTTTAGTCGTTTCCCATTGCAAATCGAGTTGATTGGCCTCGATTTTGGATAAATCTAAGATGTCATTAATTAAGGCCAATAAATGCTGGCCACTAGTCAGAATAATGTTGAGATATTCTCGATGGCGTAAGCTGCTGGGGTTATAACCTTGCTCTCGTAGCAAGTGAGTAAAACCTAAGATTGAGCTCAGAGGCGTTCGAATTTCGTGGCTGGTATTGGCTAAAAACTCACTTTTAAGTTGGTTGGTACGCTCTAACTCGCGATTGCGGGTTTCCAGCTTCTGACAGTGAGGGCAAGCGGCGTTGAGTTGTCGAGCTTGCTGCACTGCGATCGCGCATTGCCGTCCGACTCGCTCAATTAAGTCAACTCTTAACTGTCTCTCCCAATCTGGCAGACTTGCTAGCCTCTCCTCACCAAACGCGTCAAACACAACCAACCAACCCAGAACGGCTCCAGCCACATCAGCAATTGGCCAAGCAGCGGGGTGAGTATGATGATGCAGGCTTTGTAAATCGCTTAGGGTGAGCAGTTCCCCCAAAGTGAATTTGAGAGGCTTGCTGGTAGCGATCGCCATTGCAGAAACTAACGGGTTGGATCGTTGCAATTGCTGAGACGCAACATGACCAATGCGGAAAGCCAACGCTACTTCTGGGGCAGAGGCTGGAGTTGCTAATGCAGCCACAGGTGTCTCGTAAGGCAGAGCGATCGCGACAATGCCGTTAGCTAAGGCAGATCTGAGTTCATTAACAATAATTTGAAAAATTTCTGCTTCTGGCTGTAAAGCCGTGGTCAGGTCTTGGGCATGAGCGTGGTGGACTAAGTGATCTGCAAGGCGATCGCTGAGTTGGCGGCAAAAGCGTTCTACCCACAGCTCAGTTTCTAGTTGCTGAATGCGGGACGTAGCGGCATTGTCTGGAGACCCGTGCGATTTCAACTCTGGTGAGGATGCTGCACCCGGTAACCCCTCCACCTGCCAACTCAAATGTTGATGTGTATTTAGCCTGTCCACTAAAATTTCGGTCTCTTTACTTCAATAGCCCGGATATTTGACCAACCGTAGATAACAGGTAACACGTGCTACTAACAACTACCCTGATGGAGCTAAAAGCCTTAGGTGATCCCGTTTCAACTGCCTACACCCAACCATCTATTCAAAACCCAAAGACCAAAGAAGCTTGACCTAATTCAATCTAGGCAATGACTGGAGGCAAAAACTAACAGAACACAATCTAGACTCATTAGATACTGAGGTTAGGAGGCTGCTCTAGCTAAAAGTGAACCCCTAATTTGATAAAAGTTTTAAACTAATACTGTAAGTTTCAGCTTAATTCTAGCGTTACATGCGTGAACGCACTGAAAACAAAAATTGTTGTTTTATAAATTCTAGATAAATTTAGCCAAGTTCACTCAAACCATTGAACCACTCACAAGATTATTCATAGAGGTTTACACAAACTTTGCTAAAGCGATTGGAATTGCTGAAGCTAGATTTGGAAAACTACTGAATAACTTGATTGGTATAGATTTGGTCTGGAGTTGGCACGGAGCCTCTGCTACTTCTAGCTTGTCACAACAGTGATATTCTGGGAACGCAACCAGGCAAATATTGCCCAAGCAGCTAATAAAAGCTGAGCAATCCGTGTGAGAAGTGACATGAATATTGTGCCAACTGAGATTCCAGATGTCTTGCTAATTGAGCCTCGGATCTTTCGAGACGATCGCGGCTTCTTTTTTGAAAGCTTCAACCACCAAACCTTCAGCGAAAAAACTGGAACCACAGCTACCTTTGTGCAGGACAACCATTCTCGCTCCCAAAAAAATGTGCTACGGGGATTGCATTACCAAATTCAGCAACCGCAAGGAAAGCTAGTGCGGGTCGTTGTCGGGGCTGTGTTTGACGTGGCAGTCGATATTCGTCGGAGTTCTCCTACGTTTGGGCAGTGGGTGGGTCGCTTGCTCAGTGCCGAAAATCAGCAGCAGCTCTGGATACCTGCGGGCTTTGCTCATGGGTTTTTCGTAATTTCGGATGTGGCAGAAGTGCTGTATAAAACGACGGATTACTATGCTCCGGGCGGAGAGCGCTGTATTTTATGGAATGATCCAGATGTGGCGATCGCCTGGCCTTTGGCTGGAGAAACGCCAATCTTGTCCGCGAAAGATCAAACAGGTCAACCCTTTCAAGTTGCAGAAAATTTCGCATGAAACGGATTTTAGTCACTGGGGCTAACGGTCAAGTTGGACAAGAGCTACAGACCTGCCTCACCCCTGGTGGAGAGGTCACAAGCTTCGGACGGGACGCTTTAGACTTAGCCCATCCTGAACAAATTCTTCAGGTAGTAGAAAAGCTACAGCCAGACATAATCGTGAATGCGGCTGCTTACACAGCGGTCGATAAAGCCGAAACTGAATTAGAGCAAGCGATCGCAGTGAATGCAACTGCTACCCAGGTTTTAGCGGAAACCGCACAACGCTTAGGCGCTTTTTTCATTCACATCTCGACCGATTATGTGTTTGACGGCACCCAAAGCCATCCTTACGGAGAAACGGATGCGACCAATCCGCTGGGAGCCTATGGCAAATCTAAACTGATGGGGGAAACGGCGATCGCGCTGAGTACCGCCAACTATGCCGTGATCAGAACTGCTTGGGTTTACGGTAGCTATGGCAAAAGCAATTTTGTGAAAACCATGCTGCGCTTGGGAGCAGAACGCGAAGAAATTCGAGTAGTGGCCGATCAAATTGGAAGTCCCACTTGGGCCAAGGATTTAGCTCAAGCGATCGCTCAGTTTATCCCCCACGCCAGCTCAAAAACTACAGGCATTTACCATTACACCAATAGCGGTGTTGCCAGCTGGTATGACTTTGCTATTGCCATTTTCGAAGAAGCCAAACAACTAGGCTTTCCCCTCAAAATTCAACGAGTGGTGCCGATCACGACTGCCGACTACCCCACACCTGCCCAGCGTCCAGCTTACTCAGTTCTCTCTTGTGCCAAAATAGCGGGAGTTCTGGGAACTTATCCTCCTCACTGGCGACAAGGACTCAAACATATGCTAGCGGAACTTTATACTCAAACCCATGAAAGCACTGATTCTCTCCGGGGGTAAAGGGACAAGGCTACGACCACTCACCTATACGGGAGCCAAACAATTAGTGCCCGTCGCGAACAAACCCATTCTTTGGTATGGGATCGAGGGCATTGTTGCTGCTGGCATCACCGACATTGGCATCATCATTAGCCCGGAAACTGGGGAAGAAGTGAAGGTTAGGACGGGGGATGGCGATCGCTTTGGAGCCAAGATTACCTATATTCAGCAAGACCAACCCGCAGGGCTAGCTCATGCCGTCAAAATAGCTCAACCCTTCTTGGGAGATTCGCCCTTCATCATGTACCTGGGCGACAACCTGATCCAAGATAGCCTAGAGCAATTTTTAGAGAAGTTCACCCAGCAAGACCTAGATGCCTTGATTCTCCTGCGATCGGTGAAGAACCCTAGCGCCTTTGGGGTGGCAGAGGTGGCGGAGGATGGACGGATCATGCGCTTGATTGAGAAGCCCCAGCACCCCCCCTCTGATTTGGCTTTGGTGGGAGTCTACTTCTTCTCACCTGTGATTCATCATGCGATCGACAATATCCAACCGTCCGCGCGGGGAGAACTGGAGATCACAGATGCCATTCAGTACTTGATCGATCAGCAACGCAATGTGCAAGCGACTCAACTGTTGGGTTGGTGGCTAGACACTGGAAAAAAAGATGATTTGCTTGCCGCCAATCAAATTATTCTCGACAGCTACGTGAATCCTCAAATTGTGGGCGAAGTTGATGCTCAGTCACAGGTGAGTGGCAGGGTAGCAATTGGCGGAGGTTCGCAACTGATTAACTGTACGGTGCGTGGCCCTGTGATCATTGGGCAAAACTGTCATTTAGAAAATTGCTTTATTGGGCCTTACAGCAGCATTGGCGATCAAGTGACGCTGATTGACACGGACATTGACCATAGTGTGATTTTGCGTGGCGCTAAAGTCGTCAATATTCATCAGCGCATTGTGGATAGTGTGATTGGTCGCAATGCTTGCTTAACCGTGCATCCCCGTCGGCCCAAAGCCTTGAGATTTATGGTGGGGGATGACTGCCAAATTGAATTGGCCTAATGATCACATGCTGAGTCAAGAGCGAATTGGGATTGTTTTGGCCACTTACAACCCTAATCCGCACTATTTTCGTCAGCAAATTGCATCTATCCAAAGCCAAACTTGGCAAAATTGGGTTTGTCATATTGTGGATGATTGCTCTCAACCTGAATCACAACAAATGATTCGAGACTTGGTGAGCCAAGACGATCGCTTTATCTGCCATTTTCATACGCAAAATCTCAATGCCTATCACAACTTCGAGCGGGGCTTGCAGTATGTCGCTGCTGACCCCACTGTTAGTGCGATCGCCTTTGCCGACCAAGACGATATTTGGCAACCCCATAAGCTGGAGGTATCGATAGAAACGCTGCGAAGCGAGAAAGCGCTGTTGGTACATTCCGACTTAGAACTGATTGATGGTAGCGATCGCACCTTGCACGCTTCCGCTTGGGAGTTTGAGAGCCGCCATCCTGAAAAACTTACCGCTGAGTTATTGCTCTTACGGAACACAGTTACAGGCTGCTCGCTAGTCTTCTGTGCAACCCTATTGCCCTCGGTGCTACCGTTTCCGCCCCAAGCTGAGGTGCAGTGGTACCACGACGTTTGGGTAGCGATCGTGGCAGCACAGTTAGGCCAAGTGGCCCATATACGGCAACCTTTAGTCCGGTACAGAATTCATGGCTCTAACACCATTGGGGTAGTTAGAGACGCGGGTAAGTTCTACCGAGAATTAATCGTTTGGTTCACTAAGAAATGCCGAATCACAGGCAAAAGTTACCTCATTCATCGGAATTTGAGCCAGGCTTTTTATCTGCGCTTTCACCAGCAAGTCAATCCGCAATGGCGAGATCCGTTTAGCGATCGCCACTTGGACTTTGGTCTAGGCATTCTCCGCTTGGGTTGGCAAAGTTGGCAAACAGGTTACGGCTCCGAGGGAATTGCTTTCAGGATCTGGGCCTTGAAAGTATTGTTTGACTTGAAGAAATTACGTCAGAAGTTGACCTTTAAATCATTGAAGGCTAGTTAGAGTGAAGAATGCTTTTTGACTGATGCAAAAAGATATTTTAGTCTCAATTATTTTAGTTAACTACAATGGTGCAGGAGTTATCTTAGACTGCTTAAATTCAATTGAAAAATTTATTCATTCAACTTCTTACGAAGTGATTGTGGTGGATAATGCTTCTACTGATGGCAGTTCAGAATTAGTCGCACAGAAATTTTCTCAAGTTCGCCTAATTCAACAAGCTACAAACTTAGGCTTTGGTACAGGTAATAATGTAGGAGCAAAAGCAGCTAAGGGAAGTTTTTTGTTTTTGCTAAATACCGATACTGTCCTAATTTGTGATCCGTTGCCGCACTTGGTAGAGTTGATCCGAACTCGCCCCGACGTTGGCATAATTGGACCCCAGCTCCTCAACCCCAATAGAACTTTACAGATTTCTGTAGTTCCTGCGATCGGATTGCGAGGAGAATATCACGCTCAGCAACAACTGAAAAAGTATCAAAACCCTCAACATCAGGTATCAATCTGCCAGCAGTTTCAAACTATTCAGGAAGTTGAAATTGTAATTGGAGCAGCAATTTTTGTTAGAAAAGAATTATTTGATAGCTTGGGCGGATTTGATGAAAAATTCTTTATGTACTTCGAAGAGTCGGATCTATGCCAGCGATCGCGCCACCTAGGCTGGAAAATTCTCTACACTCCTAAGACTGCTCTCATTCACCTGCATGGGCATTCCGTGAGCCAACGAGCTGATGCGATGGCGATTGAGTACCGGAGAAGCCAACTTTATTACTATCAAAAGCACCGACCTTCAGTTGAACAGTTATTACTCAGAATCTATCTCTTAATTAAGTTTTCAGGACTCTTTCTAAAAACTTTAAACCCTACATTTAAAAAAATCATTCTATTGTTATTCGACTTTAAGCAATATCCTTTAGGATTGAAACCCAAATCAAGTCTCAATGTCAGTTCTGATTAATCTAGCCTTTTTACCTGAAAGACCGACAGGCTGGGCAACTTATAGCCTTAATTTGCTCAAATCGTTACCCCTTGCAGAAATGCAGGCAGTAAGCCCAATACTGCTAAAAGATAATATAAAAACTTATCCATCTCCGGTTGACTTAACAACAGAGGCTGGAGCTAAAGGACATCTCAAGCGATTACTCTGGACTCAGTTTTATTTACCCAAAATTTATCAGGATTTACATTCTAAATTACTATTTTCTCCTATACCAGAAGCACCTCTCTCGAAAAGCTGTCGAGCGATCGTTACGATTCATGATTTGATTCCTTTGCACTTTCCTCAATGGTTTTCTCAAGCGCAGAAGCTTTATTGTCACTACTACATTCCCGCTGTATTAAGGCAGGCAGAGTATATTATTTGCAATTCGCAAGCAACTGTCCAAGATGTAGTCACTGTTTGTGGCATTTCTAGCAAAAAAGTGACTGCCATTCCACTCGCTTATGATGCTAATAATTTTCGCGATTTGCAGTTACCCCAAAAAAATTATTTCCTTTATTTGGGTCGTCATAATCCGCACAAAAACCCTCAGCGTTTAGTGTCAGCTTTTGCCGCCTTACCTAATTGCTCGGCCTATGAATTGTGGTTTGCTGGCCCCTCTGATCCACGCTACACCCCGGCGCTGCAAGCACAAATTGCAGCACTAAGATTACAACAGCAGGTGAAGTTTCTCAATTATGTGCCTTATACAGAGTTACCCAAGTTGCTCAATCAAGCGATCGCCCTAGTTTTCCCGAGCCTCTGGGAAGGATTTGGTCTGCCTGTATTGGAGGCAATGGCCTGTGGAACTCCCGTGATTACCTCCAATCTGGCTTCTTTACCAGAAGTAGCGGGTGATGCTGCTCTTTTGGTGAACCCTTACCAGGTAGAAGAACTTACAGAGGCAATGCAGGCGATCGCGACAGATGCAAACTTGCGATCGCAACTACGCCAACGTGGGTTAGCCAGAGCTACACAGTTTAGCTGGACAAAAACGGGACAGGCGACCGCAGAAATTTTGCAGCAATATCTTTAGTCGAAATTTTAGTCGAGGAGCAACGCAGATCTGACAGCGTGGGAGATTATCACTTTTGCCAAATAACTAAAAGCACACCACTCACGATTAAACCCAGCCCTACAACTCGACTGAGGGGGATGGTTTCATGGAATAAAAAGTAGCCCAGCATCACAGCAAAAACATAACTCAAGGCTACCGAGGGACCAGCAACACTGAGCTTGACGCGAGTTAAGAGCAAAATATAAGCGATCGCACCAAAGGCATAACAAGTCAGACCAGCAATTAGCTCAGGAGTGAGCAGAATACCGAACACATGGCTCAAAAAATTCTCAGCACTGACCTTACCCAGTTTGAGTGCACCTGCTTTGAGGAAGAATTGCCCCGCAACACTGGCGAGAATTGACATCCACAACAAACCAAATTCTTGCAGGGTCACGAAACTTCCTCACTGAGAATTGCCAGTCTAGTTTACAGGTAGCTCAGGTAAGACTAGAGCTAAAATCGGTTCAAGTTGCCACTTGAGATTCAGTAGAATTTTATGTCCGATCTTGTGCAATCTCCTCCGACTAACGACCAAATTTCTGCTTGGTTACGCGGACTCCTCGCGATCGCCTGGGCCGATGGTAACTTTGACCCTGAGGAGCAAGATTTAATTACTAGCCTGACTCAGCAGGATTTAGCTCCCGTTACCAGCTTAGAAGCTCAAGCCGCAATTACGCCGAGTGAATTAGCGGCTAGTTTGGGCCAAAGTGATGAAATTGCTCAACACTTTTTGCGAACTGCCGTGATGGTCGCGATCGCCGATGGCACCTACTCGGCACAAGAAGATGGTTTGTTAGAGCAGTTTTGCCAAGCCCTGGGTCAGAGCTTAGAAGTCTTAGAAGCATTGCGTCACACTCTCTACAATCCGCAAACTATCCCTTCCGGCAATCAAGTAGCTACAGCCACACCTGCTGTCCTCAACCTCACCGAGGCAGAGAAACACAATTTGCTGCATCCAGTGCGGGAATGGTTGGATGAGCTAGATGTTCAAGATCCTCAGGTAGCTCGATTCCTCTGTAAGTTGATTCCCGCTCAGTGTCCTTTTGAGCGTGATATTCAACTCTTTGGCCGCAAAGTTGTTCATATTCCGCCGCTGTGCAAGCTGAACCCACTTTACGAGCAGTTAGTAGGGCTACGGTTTCGAGCGTTGTCCTATCTGGCGGACAAATGTGGTGAAGACGTAACCCCCTACTGCTAAAAGTTCGCTCCTTGATCACCAGAAGGGCAATCTTATTCGATTACTACTTGGGTTGGCTTATAGTCGGTGCCAAGTTTGTCAGCGCAGAAACCCATCTCCACGGTTTTATTGGGGGCGATGACCTTAGCCCAACCTGGAGCAGTCGCTACATAGCCCGTGGTTTGCTTCCTAAAGTTGCCATTCCAGCTATTTGCGATCGCGGCTTGATTCATTTGAAAAGTCACTTGCCAGTTAGAGCTACTATTCGTCGTACCTGGGTTAGTGACCCGCAGATTAGTACAGAATCCAGAAGCCCACTCGGATTGCATAATGGCTTCTGCTTTTAGTTGCGTCGAAGTAGTTGGCGTAGGAGCAGGAGCAGGCGTGGGATCAGGAGCTGGATTGGGTGCGGGATCAGGAGTTGGAGTTGGACTGGGTGTAGGCGTGGGATCAGGACTAGGTGTTGGAGTCGGACTGGGTGCAGGCGTGGGATCAGGACTAGGTGTTGGAGTTGGACTGGGTGCAGGCGTGGGATCAGGAGTTGGGCTAGGAGTTGGAGCAGGAATGGGAATAGGAGCAGGAATGGGGATAGGGCTAGAAATCGTGCTGTCAATCTGATTTATAGTAGAACCCACCACACCACTCGCTAAGGAGAGCAATGGGCCTAAAAGTTGTTGCTTAGCTGGACTGACGGTACGCCAATCATCTTGCAAGATGCCGCCTGTATCAGCACTGTTAGGATTCCAACTCCAATAGGTAAAGCTGAGGTTTTTCTGGTTAATAAATTCCACGAACTTGCGTTGCCAAATCCCCTCTTTTGAGGTGCTATCAACTTGACGACCGCCAAACTCTCCCACCAAAATGGGCGCGATCCCTTGGGTCGCAATGTAATGAAATCCAGTTTCCCAACGAGCTTTCAGGTTATTGGGAAAGGCTGGATCAGAGAACCAGCTTTGGTCAAGGACGCCAGGACCATACTCGTGGGGAGAATAAACCAGCTTGTTGGCTACAGGTAAGCGCACTGGGTCTTTCTTGACCCCTTCCAAGTTAGCGCCCCACCAATGGTAGGGAAGCTTTTGCCCCGGTACATTTTTCTCGACGCCCTCCACCACAATTAACCAGTGAGGGGCGATCGCCTGAATCGCTTTACCTGCTCGTTCTGCCGCCAGACGCCAATCAGTTGCGGGATCATCCGTGCCCCAACTGGCCCGACCGTGGGGTTCGTTTTTCAGGTCTGCCCCAATGACATTGGACTGGTTCTTATAGCGGGTCGCCAGCATTTTCCAAGTATCGATCCAGTCCGCTTCTGTAAAGCCATCCCCATACCAAAGTTCAGGAATTTTTTGATCGTTGAGCCGATGACTGTCAAGCAGCACCAACAGTCCTTGACGATTGGCTTCTTGAATCACCAAATCCATCACTTGCAGGGGAGTTTTGCCTTGCAGATCGCTATTACTTCCAATGCTGAAATCAACGCCTTGCACAGTACTCGATCGCAACGATTCCACTGAATAAGGTAGCCGAATTAAGTTATAGCCTTGGTCTTTGATTTGGGCCAGCATCTCCTTATAGTCTCGTGCCCACAAACCATGCGGAGCATGGGTCTCAGTTTCGATGCCAAACCAATTGATGCCCCGTAACAGGACTGGCTGACCGCTCGCATCAATGATTCTGGCTCCTTTCGTAGATAGCGGCAGTTGAACATTCGTCGCTGCTGCGGCATTGGGCATTGCACCTGTCTGCAAAGTGAGACCAAAGAGCGAAAGTACAAAAGCTCCTCGATAAAAAGGTCGCCAAAAGCGAGCGGTGCGGGAATTCTGAGCCACATGCTGGCTTTGAGCAGATTGCTGTTGCAGTGTCGTTTGACGTGCCACCGAATTGCCTCCTCTACGATGTCGCGTGGAGTTAGGCAAAGCTGAGTTCCAAAGCAGTGTGAATGAATTTTGTCAGCCCAAAATATTGTCTGAGCCAAGCTTACAGGGATGCTTAATGAGCTGGATAGAGCACAGTTCCAAAATTAAAGTCAGCAGGAACAGAGCCTCCATAAACTGTAAAAACGGAGACTAATGTAGCTGTTAAAGCAAACCTGAGTTAGGGCGATCGCCTAAATTTGAGTAGAAAAAACTTAAACCAAAAATTCCATCAACAATCGAACATCATCATTAGCGACTTAACCTTACGACTGGACTCGGATTATCAGCAATCGTTCGGCGCGAACGGGTAGACGTTATTGCTAACAGAATTCGCGTGATCAAGGGTGATCATTATTCAGAGAACACACAACTGAAAGAAGGAAGGCCGCTGTTCTAGCCCAACGGCTTTCAAGATAACGGATATTACTTCAGCACCCTGGTAATTCAGCACTATTCTGACTGATTTCACACTTTTTGGAGTCAACTTTACACTAACGAAACAAATCTAAATTTTTGGTGAAGCTCTGTCATCCTTAGAATTACTTAGCCGATTGAACATAAGTACAACAACTTAACATAATAAGCTGTAGTTTTTGATACAACGGTTTCTTGAGCCCATAGCTAGCGCTTCTTTCACTCTGTCTGCTCAGCTCGGTAGGTTTACGGTATAAAAATAATTTAAGTCTAGATTTTTTCTTGCTATCTAGAGCAGGTAAGTCTACGCTCTAAAAATGGCGCAAGGCCCAAATCAATTAGTGCGTGGGAGCTACAGACGATGAGTAATGCAATTCAGTGGACCGCAGACGCAGAAGCCCGCCTCAAAGAGATTCCTTTCTTCGTTCGCCCTGCCGCCCGCAAAAAAATCGAAAAGTTTGCTCAAGAAGCAGGCATCAACCAAATCACGGTCGAAGTCTACGAGCAAGCCAAACAAAAATTTGGTTCCAATTAAAGATCAATTGCCCTGCTTTGTGTAGGGCGATCGATATTTAATTTGTTTAAGTAGAGGGCTTAAATCTAGAAGCTATAGTGCTACGCATCAAGTTTAGGGCAAAGGGGGTGTGGGGGCTTCGCCCCCAGCCAGGGGTTTCACCCCTGCACCCCGTCTTAACCTTTATCAGTACTGCTATATCGTCTATTTAGAAGGATGTTTTGATTTTCTCTGGAAGTAACTTATTGAAGAAGTTATCCAATTCTTCTGGCTGACCTGGTGCAAAAATGGAAGAGTCTTCAACAACTTTTGCTTGGTAGTGCTTATTCTCAAAGATCTCCCAAGTAATTTTAGTAGTTAAATTCTTTCCAATAACTCCAGCCAAAAGATCTCTGTACCAATGAATGACAATCGCATAAATGAAGCCACCACCATTTCGAGGAGCAACAGAAATAGGTTCAGTTTGCTGGTATTTAACATTGTCATTGGTATGAACAATGTTAAGAGCACAGTTACCAATAAGGTCACGATACCCATTTAACTTATTTAAAATCTGCCCTCCTATTTCACTAGATGGCTTAGTTAACAAGGATGACCATTCTTGCTGTGTGAGCAGCTGTTTATTACATAAATCATCTGCGTAAGCCTGATTAGGAGATGTAACTAACAAAATTAAAATAATTGAAAGTATCAAAATCATCTTTTTCAAAGTATTTCATTCCTGATTTAAATGATTGGATCTAAACATAAATTACTAAAAAGCTTAGAGAATAAAAATTAAAAAAATATATACCAGTTTTTCATGTCAATCCAGTCAAGGCTGAAAAACTAGATACAGGTATACTAATGGTTACTTTTCTCAAGTTAGCTTATTGCAAATTAGAGTATAAATCACCATAGCGATCGCTCTTTATACCAACCATTAGATGTGCCAGGTTGTTGGTTGTGTGTGGCTAGTTTAATGATGCTGAGGTCTCTTGTGTCCAAGCTAAGACCGTTTCTCCCAGTCCTCGGTTTTTTCTGTGGTTTGCTTTTGGCAGCGATCGCAGCTCAACACAATGTTTTCTTGGTAGGGATACTAATAGGGTTGCCAGGGCTTCATGGGGTACTAATTGCTAGGAGCACGCTTAAGGGCCAGAGGCAAACAAAATTGGATAAAAAATGCCTAATCGGAGAAATTGTCTGTGCTAGTTTTCTGGTTGTGGCTAGTTTAATGATGTTGGCGTCTGTTGCGTTCCATAAAATACCCTTTTTCCCAGCCCTCGCTCTTTTCTGTGGCTTGCTTCTAGCGGCGATCGCGACTCTTCCACTAGTCATTACAGGAGTGCTGAAGGTCATCACAGCAGTGGGACAAAAGCGAGAGGTGTGGCAGAGCGTATTGAAGTTGTTACTAAATTCTTTAGCGCTTCTAATCTATTTGGTGGCTCTAACCTGGATGAGTATGTTCTTAGTCTTCCTGTTGTCCGGCGAGCCTTATATGGGTAACTAAGCATCCGACTTTGATGCAGCCGATCGCGGTTGCTTCGGTTTCTAAAAACTGCAAAAGAAAAGGTAGGAGCGGTACATGACCAACTCCTACCCTTGGGACTAATTAACTTAGATGATTAGCGAAAGACTTAGTAGTCGAAGTCGCCGCCACCCATGCCAGCACCAGCACCAGCAGGAGCGCCATCCTTAGGCTCAGGCTTGTCAACCACAATGCACTCGGTGGTTAGCACCATGCCAGCGATGGAGGCTGCGTTTTGCAGCGCTGAACGGGTAACTTTTGCGGGGTCAACGATACCAGCTTCGAACATGTCAACGAATTCGTTGGTTGCGGCGTTGAAGCCCACGTTGAAGTCTTTCTCTTTGACGCGCTCAGCAATGACCGCACCATTCTGACCTGCGTTCTCAGCAATCCGCTTGAGAGGAGCAGCCAGAGCGCGAGCTACGATCAGGGCACCTGTGAGTTCTTCACCCTTGAGGTTGCCATTTGCCCACTCTTCCAATTGGGGAGAGAGGTGAGCCAAGGTGGTGCCACCGCCAGGAACGATGCCTTCTTCAACCGCAGCCTTGGTGGCGTTGATTGCGTCTTCTAGACGGAGCTTGCGATCCTTCATTTCAGTTTCGGTTGCTGCGCCGACTTTGATTACAGCAACGCCACCTGCTAGTTTAGCCAAGCGCTCTTGCAGCTTCTCTTTGTCATAGGAAGAATCAGTTTCTTCCATTTGACGACGAATTTGTTCAACGCGAGCCTTGACTTGAGCTTCGTTGCCCTCAGCCACGATGGTGGTAGTGTCTTTGGTCAAGGTGACACGACGAGCGCGACCGAGACTATCTAGCTTGGTGGTATCTAGTTTTAGACCTGCATCTTCGGTGATCAACTGACCACCAGTTAGCACAGCAATGTCTTCGAGCATAGCTTTACGGCGATCGCCAAAGCCAGGAGCCTTGACAGCAGCCACGTTCAGCACGCCACGCAAACGGTTGACCACCAAGGTAGCCAGCGCTTCTTTCTCGATGTCTTCTGCAATGATTACCAGAGGACGACCTGCACGAGCGACTTGCTCTAGTACGGGTACTAAGTCTTGCACCAAGGCAATCTTCTTGTCGGTGATCAAGATGAAAGGCTCATCCAGTACTGCTTCCATCCGCTCGGTGTCGGTGGCGAAGTAGGGAGAGATATAGCCTTTGTCAAAGCGCATCCCTTCGGTGATTTCCAACTCAGTGGTCATGGACTTCCCTTCTTCCAAGGAAATCACGCCTTCTTTACCCACCTTGTCCATTGCGTTGGCAATCATTTGGCCAACTTCATCGTCGTTACCCGCAGAGATGGCACCGACTTGCGCGATCGACTTGGAATCTTCTACCGAGCGAGCGTGCTCTTTGATTCTCTCTACCAAGAAGGCAGTTCCTTTATCGATTCCGCGCTTGAGGGAAATCGCGTTGGAACCTGCAGCAACGTTACGCAGACCTTCTTTGACGATGGCGTGAGCCAACACAGTTGCAGTGGTGGTACCGTCACCCGCTGCATCGTTGGTCTTGGAGGCAGCTTGGCGAATCAAGGCAACGCCAGTGTTCTCAACGTGATCTTCGAGTTCAATTTCTTTGGCGATCGTGACACCATCGTTCACGATTTGAGGTGCGCCGAACTTCTTCTCTAGAACTACGTTGCGACCTTTGGGACCCAAGGTGACAGCCACGGCTTCAGCCAGGATGTCCATTCCTTTTTCCAGGGCACGACGAGCGTTTTCGTTATAAATGATGCGCTTAGCCATAGGGATTTGAGTTCAGTAATAAGGACAACGAATCGGATTGAGTCTTGAAAGCTTTTGGCGTTTAGTGATTAGTAGTTAGCTTGTAACGGTCAGCCTCAGGGTGCAGCATTTTCCTACCCCCGGCAGCTAATGGCTAATGACTAAAGGACTTCTAACTATGAAACAACCGCAAGAATATCTTTCTCAGAGAGTAGTACGTACTCTTCGGTACCCAGTTTGATGTCGGTACCAGCGTATTTGGAGTACAGCACTTTGTCTCCAATCTTTACTTCCAGTTCCTGACGACCACCATTGTCGTTATGCTTGCCAGGACCCACTTGGACAACTTCTCCAACTTGAGGCTTTTCCTTCGCGTTGTCGGGCAGGAGGATGCCACCTGCAGTTTTTTCTTCAGCCGCGCTTACTTTAACAAATACGCGATCGCCCAAAGGCTTAACGGTAGAAACGCTGAGAGATACAGCTGCCATAAAAAAATTCTCCACACTACAGGTTAGATTCAGTTCAATTTCAGCAGGCTCACTCTAGTCAAGCCCAATCTGAAATGTCGTAACCCATGCTGTAGCGCTAAGGTTGATGCAAAGCTAAATTAGTTTGCTTGCCTAAGCCACCAGCAGCGATTCAGCCCAAGACTTTAACTAAGATTTTGAGCTGAGCTTTTGTCCACAGTCATAGGTCAATCTGATCTGAGGGATTGAGGCGTTAGCACTCTCCATCCCTGAGTGCTAATCTACCCAAGGTTAGAGACGATTGCAACTGATTCGGCTGTACGGGTTCCCGAACTCAATCTTGCTGGTTTGTTGAACCCGTAGTCATGAGCGATCGCCATTGTTGTTGCCTTCTGGGGGGTTCGGGCTGAGGTAGTCAAGGCGATCGCGCTGCTTTTAGGCTTCCATCTGGCCTGGATCTAACAGGAACAAAATTAATTTTGTTTCTAACCCAAAAACCCGTGTTTTTACTAGCTGATTCAGGAATCGAGTTCTAAATATCTGTATAGGTCTAATGACCCAGAATCAGGTTCCCGTCTTGCAGATTACTTGCTGTCAGAATCTTATTTGCTAAGCTGGCCTTAATTCGCTCACTCTTCACAATTAGTCTTGCGGTGTATTTTTTTAGATAATTCTAGGTGGAACTACTAGAAATCTTAAAAACCCCATGCCAACTTAACGTTAGAAGTTTTGGGACTTTAGGGTTCGCGATCCGGGATCAAGTGAGTCCATTCCTACTGAGTCGTCGCTCTCCACGCCAAGATTTTCTCAGTCACGCAAAGAGCTTGAGCTTGGAAGCTTCAACCCCATCCTGCATTCTAGAGAGCCATGGACTTTATGGGGATCTCTATCAATACAGCCATCAGATCTTTCCTCATTGCCCTGGCACTTTCAACTAGTAGTGGTAGTGGAGTACAAGCAGCCTTGCTGTTTGAGCGGGGACTGCCTACCGAAAACATCAACAACACCGCTCCCAACAATCCTGCCACTGATCAAGACCGCAGCAACGTTAGTTGGGGCTTTGCTGATCTGATCAGCTCTGGTTATTCCTACCCGATCGGAGATGATTTTGTCCTGGGAACTACAGGCCAAACTTATTTAGTTGACACGTTGCGAGTGTGGGTTGTGATTGGTGTCGTCAATACAACAGCAACCATTTCTGACCATTTCTGGCAAAGCTTTACCCTATGGGGCGGTCAGGTTGAGGCAGGGATAGCTGGCCTGAGTACACTCCACACAGGGCCGACGAATGGTTCTGATCTCCAAGTCAATATTTCTCAAGTGACTTATAGCAATGGCGAAAACTATTGGGCTGAGCCAGTGCAGCTTTATCGCAAAATTTGGCAAATAGACTTCAGCGGCCTTAACTGGACGGTAAAAGGAGGCAATCTCTACCAATTCTTTGTGGATGGGAGCGGCTTCACCAGTGCGGGAATTTGGAACGTTTTTCCTACCTTGCATGCTTCTAATGCAGATTTGAGTGATTCCTCGCAAGCAGGGGCAGATGATTTCTATCGGCTATTGCGGATTTACCAAGGAACGCCAGATTATGTGGGCACCTGGAACTCCAATAACGATGGCTTGCCTGGAACGTACCGTGCTAGTGGTTCACCCGGAGTTGGCGGCTGGAATAAGTCATCGGATGTTAATGTGCAAATTTATGGCAACCTGTTTCCTAGAAGTAACCCAGCGACAATTCCTGAACCCACTTCCGTTGGCGGTCTGCTGGGGATCGGTGTATTTGGGATCGGTGTCTGGCTAAAAAGGAAGCGGAGCGATCGCAGGCTATAAAGCTTCAAAGATTACATAACTTTACTGAGAAGAATTGCGCTTAAATCTTGCATCCGAAGGTCTTCTGAGTCTCGTAGCTAGGCTTGCCAATCTTTCTATATGAAATCTTTATTGTTAGAGCTAAAGTATAATTCAATCGTGAAGCTTAGGGGTAAATACTAGTATTGTCTTAGGATAACGTGACAAATTTGCAGTGAAGGATCAGCTCAACTGCGATCGCCACTATTACTTCAGAACCAATCCTCTACACCCCTTCAAAGCATCTATTAACCCCTATCCTGTTGCGATCGCCATTAGAGCTGCGAATCGATACTAGCAACAGTAGGTCTCAAGGAGATATTTTTATGGCCCGCTCACTCATCACCAAGTTGTTGCTCACCACAGGGGCAGCATTGATCACTCTGGCTAGCGCTAGTAGTTCAGCTCAAGCTGCCACTCTGCTTTCAACCACGGAAGGCAACGTAGGAACCGTTGATCCCTCAACTGGCATATTTACCCCCCAGGTTACGGGTCCAGTTTTCACAGATATTGCCTTATCAAAAAGCAGTGATCTTTTTGGCGTTACCTTCGGGCAGTTATTCAACATCAATGTCAGTACCGGGAGTTTATCTCTCATTGGCAATTTAGGCGCAACCTTAAATTCTTTGGGGTTCTCTGATGCTGATGTGCTTTATGGGACTGGTGGCTCGGGTTTATATCAGATCAATCAAGTAACTGGTGCAGCCTCGCTAGTGGCGAGCATTCCTAATTTTGTGAGTAGTGGCGATATTGTCTTTGACTCAGCCAATCAGCGATTTTTAGCAACGTCGCTTCATGGAGCTAGCGATCGCTTGTTCTCTATTGGCTTGGATGGTGCTGCGACTCAGATTGGAGAGATTGGCTTTAGAGATGTTTACGGCTTGTTCTTTGAACAAGGCAAACTATGGGGCTATACTCGCGATCGCCAACAGATCATAATTGACCCAACGACAGGCACTGGAACTTTTGATAAGACTGTCACAGGCATAACCGGAGAGATTTGGGGTTCTGCTTCCCTAGCTGAAACAGATCCCAAAACCTCTGTGCCTGAGCCAACCTCCCTACTGGGCTTGCTAGGCGCAGCTCTTTTAGGGGGGCGTTCTGCATTGCAGCGATACCAAAGAACCTAACTGACTACATCGCCTGCCATCATCTGCCATGAATTAACTGTTAATGGACAGCTGCCGAACTGTTTGTGTCTCTAGTCACTAAGGAAATAGATCATCCAAGGAAACGGCGGTTATTGATCATCGTTTCTGCATTATGAGAGGCATACCTTAAGGAGGTGTGCCTCTCATGAACCATTTAGAGATGGGTGAAGTGTGAAATTGAGGCCAACTTCAAAAAGATTTACGATTCCCCTTCAGTGATAAGCTGGAGGATGGCGACTTTTAAGACTGTCCTTAAGTACTCGAAATAGCTGTTCACAACATAGGCGCGAGCATGGTCACCACGGCAGAAAAGACAAATGTTGGTTACGTTTCCCAAGTCATCGGTCCCGTTTTAGACGTTAGATTTCCTAACGGTAAGATGCCGAGGATCTATAACGCTTTAAAGATCGAAGGTAGAAATGCAGCGGGGCAAGACGTTTCTATTACTTGCGAAGTGCAACAGCTTCTAGGCGACAACCAAGTTCGTGCCGTCGCCATGAGTTCCACCGATGGCTTGGTGCGTGGAATGGAAGCCGTTGATACAGGTGCTCCTATCAGCGTGCCTGTG
This sequence comes from Trichocoleus desertorum ATA4-8-CV12, assembly GCA_019358975.1. Classification (NCBI taxonomy): domain Bacteria; kingdom Bacillati; phylum Cyanobacteriota; class Cyanophyceae; order Leptolyngbyales; family Trichocoleusaceae; genus Trichocoleus; species Trichocoleus desertorum. The sequence continues at coordinate 98,878 of JAHHIL010000003.1, read as the reverse complement.
GGTACTCCTACCCTAGGCCGAATTTTTAACGTGCTGGGTGAGCCAATTGACAACAAAGGCCCAGTTGATACTCAAGAAACTTTCCCCATCCACCGTGACGCTCCCAAATTAACCGATCTAGAAACGACACCCTCAGTATTTGAAACCGGAATCAAAGTGATCGACCTGCTGACCCCCTACCGTCGGGGTGGCAAGATTGGTCTGTTCGGTGGTGCGGGTGTCGGCAAAACCGTCATCATGATGGAATTGATCAACAACATCGCTACCCAGCACGGGGGAGTCTCCGTATTTGGTGGTGTAGGCGAGCGCACCCGTGAAGGGAACGACCTCTACAACGAAATGATGGAATCTGGGGTTATCAAGAAGGACAACCTCAACGATTCCAAGATTGCTCTCGTGTACGGTCAGATGAACGAACCACCCGGAGCTAGAATGCGGGTAGGTTTGACTGCTCTGACGATGGCTGAGTACTTCCGCGATGTTAACAAGCAAGACGTATTGCTGTTCATTGACAACATTTTCCGCTTTGTTCAAGCGGGTTCTGAAGTATCGGCGCTATTGGGTCGGATGCCTTCTGCGGTAGGATACCAGCCCACACTTGGTACTGACGTAGGTGACTTGCAAGAGCGGATTACTTCCACCACGGAAGGTTCCATTACTTCGATTCAAGCGGTTTACGTGCCTGCGGATGACTTGACTGACCCCGCACCTGCAACCACCTTTGCTCACTTGGATGGCACCACTGTACTCTCCCGGGGTCTGGCTTCCAAAGGGATTTATCCTGCAGTAGATCCCCTAGACTCTACTTCCACCATGCTTCAACCCAGCATTGTCGGAGATGAGCACTACAACACCGCTCGTGCAGTCCAATCGACTCTACAGCGCTACAAAGAGCTGCAAGACATCATCGCCATTCTTGGTTTGGATGAATTGTCCGAAGATGACCGTCTCATCGTGGCGCGGGCTCGTAAGATTGAGCGTTTCTTGTCTCAGCCCTTCTTTGTTGCAGAGGTGTTCACAGGTTCTCCTGGTAAGTATGTCTCCATTGAGAATACAATCAAGGGCTTCCAGATGATTCTGGGCGGTGAGTTGGATGCGCTGCCTGAGCAAGCCTTCTACCTGGTAGGAGACATTAACGAAGCGATCGCTAAAGCCGAAAAAATGAAGGCAGAAGGCAAATAGCAACGATATGACATTAACTGTACGTGTAATTGCCCCAGACAAAACTGTTTGGGATTCTACGGCTGAGGAAGTTGTCTTGCCTAGCACGACTGGGCAATTGGGCATCCTGAGCGGCCATGCTCCCCTACTCACCGCCTTGGAAACTGGCGTTATGCGCGTCCGTCCTGGTAAGGATTGGGTCGCGATCGCACTGATGGGCGGTTTTGCAGAAGTTGAAGCTGACGAAGTCACCATTTTGGTGAATGGTGCCGAACGCGGTGAAGCGATCGACTTGGAAAAAGCTCGTACTGCTTACTCTGAAGCACAAGCTCGCATCAACCAAGTACAAAACGGTACCCGTCAAGAACAAATTCAAGCCACCCAAGCTCTCAAGCGGGCACGTGCCCGTCTGCAAGCCGCAGGTGGTGTTGTGCAGCTTTAATCGAGCCTTAATTACTTTCAGTCTTAACTCCCTTTGGTCACTGGCTAGAGGGAGTTTTTTATAGACAACTTACTAATCTTTATCAGGGCTTCACTAAAGGCACGTAAAATCACAAAATTCCTTCTATCTTGTGCTGCTAGACTGTTGCCGAACCAGACTTTTTGTACTTGTTTTCAAGTTTTTGTTGAGGCACTTCATACCTAACAGCTTGAAGCTAGAAAGGTTTAATAAATTAATTGAGATTCAGTAGGGGCATTAGAGATGAAACTTCGGCTGATTTTATCCTCGCTGATATTGGCTCCATTACTGAATTTAGTTCATCCAATTTCAATCGTACTTTCCCAAGAAAAGGCTGAGTTGGCTCTTGCCGAAGCTGAGCTGTTGACTTCTCTGGCTGGGGATTATGCCACTATCGGGCAAAAGAATCAGGCGATCGCTCTACTAGAAGATTCTTTATCTCTTAATCAATCACTAATAGAGCCTTGCCCCAAACTTAGACTTTTGGCTGGTGTTGCAGGTCAGTATGCATTTGTCGGACAAAAGATTAAAAGCTCAGAGATATTTTCCCAGGCTCGAAGCATTCTGAAGGCAACTAAATATTGCGGGCCAGAGCCCTCTGGTTCTAGTAGGAGTTACCCTACAACTTGGATTGCAGTAGCATTTCTCAATCATGCTAGGGTAGGCCAATATGATACAGCCTTTCAAATTGCAACTGGTTTTGGTGATCAATATATTGAACCTATTCAGAGTGATCTGGAATATAGCAAGGCCATTGATGATCCCAAATTGATCAAATTAAATATTGCACTCCAGCTTAAATTAGCTGATTTCTATTTCAGAACCAAAGAATTTAACAAAGCTAGAACAATATGGCTTGGTTTAGCTGACTACTATAAGGAGCAGGGAGAAACTGAACAGACAACTAAGTTTCAAAACTTGGCTTCAAAGATTGATCCAATCAAAGATGACTCTTTGAGCAACCAATCTCCAGAAGAGAAAGCTAAAAGTACTCTCTTTCACTGTTTTCTCGAATCAGAGTTACTTCGTCCGGATGCAAGGTGGGCACTTACAAGCACTCTAAGTCCAAGCGAGTTGAGACCACTTCTCAAACTCTGTAAAGAAGAAAAACTTACTGAACAAGACACAGAAATTATCGAACAGATCTTTCAGGCTTTCGAGAGGATATCTGGGCCTGTACGAAAAATTTCAGCGCCAATTCAGCGTGCTGATGAACTAGCTATGGTCGCAAACATTTATGGATCGCTCAAGAAAGATATAGAGGCGACTAAACTTCTTGACGAAGCTCTATTAAGCCTGAAGTTCGGTCTCAACTCCAAACTTGACGATCGCTCTGAAGCAAGTCCTGCACTTGTTGCAATTATCGACGGCTATCTAAACATACAACGAGTCGATCGAGCGCTCGAAGTGGCTCAGATGGTGCGAGATGGTGAAATTAAATTGGCAGCTCCTGATTTTGCTGACATTGCTGTTGGACCTAAGTTTGCTTACGACAGTTTGATGCCACCTGTCGTAGCCTTCTACGCGAAAACAGGAAAATTTGAATCAGCACTTCAGCTTGCATACAGCCTTGGTAGGGGGCATCGAGACGACGCACTGCTCAGAATTGTTCAGCAATATGCGTCGATCGGGCAACATGATAAAGCACTTCAGACGGCTCAAGCGATCAAAGGGCTTGAGTTTCAAAACAAAGCTAGAGTCATTTACGACATTCTGGCAAAAGCGATCGAGGCAGGCAATTTAGAATGGGCAAGACAAGCGACTCAGCGTCTCAACTGGAAAGCCCAAGCAACAGAGTCAATTACGCAGGAACTTGAACAGGCGAGTGCTTCTAGCCTTGTTTATCGCGATCGCCTATTGCTGATGATTGCTCGTGAATATGCTGAGTCAAAACAATTTACTCAGGCACTCAGCACCACTACTCAAATTAGTATGGATGAATCTGGTAAGGTGCACAAAGCCGAGGCCCTTAGCGCGATCGCTCGGCAGTACGCCAAATCAGGGCAACCAAAAGAATCAATTGGGTTACTCAATCAAGCCGTGGAGATTGCCCGCTCTATTTCACCCAACTAACCTCCCCAACTGGCCCCAAAAATTTCCATAAAAAAAAGGCGCTTTCCATCCATGTTGGTAATGGACGGATTTGATCTGCGCCAAAGAGTCAGGAGCGGATAAAAATCAGGCGCTACCTGTAAAGGTGACTTCAGGAAACTTAGATTGAGCTTCTGACATAGGGCGACGTCTGCCTTCCTCTTGCCAGTAGTTGATCACCTCTGTCGCTTTGTTGAGTAGCTCGACGCGATCGGTTTCAGCAATCCAGTGCTTGGCTTCCAGTTCGTTCTTGAGTTGTTCCCAAGCATCGTTACGAGGCCAGAAAAAGTAAGAAGTCAGCGGGCTGGTACCTTTACCAACAACCTGATCTACAGCGAGAGCAACGTTCTCTTCTAACCAGAGAATCTTTAGAATAAACTTCGACAATCAAACCTCCAGCGAGCAGCCTTAAGCTGTTTGCGTAACTCCACAAACGATTATCTTACCGCACTGTCCCAGGTATCTGACAAGATATCTAGCAGGACTTGACCACAAGAGGTGCAAATCATTGACTCAAGCAGCAAAACCAGCATTTACAGCGATCGCAGTATTCGACATTGATGGGGTTGTGCGGGACGTAAGTGGCTCTTACCGCCGAGCCTTAGCCGATACCGTCGAGCATTTTACCAATGGCGCTTATCGTCCAACTTCAGAAGAAATGGACAAGCTCAAGTCAGAAGGCATCTGGAACAACGATTGGGAGGCTTCTCAAGAGCTAATTCGTCGCTACTTTCAAACTCAAGGACAACACCAGCTGGATTGCACCTACGAAGAGATTGTGGTGTTTTTTCAAAGTCGTTATCGTGGGCGAGACCCCAACCATTTAACTGGATACATCTGTCAAGAGCCTTTGTTGATGAGCGCGGCTTACATCGAGCAGTTAACTCAGGCCAATATCGGCTGGGGCTTTTTCAGTGGGGCCACCAGAATTTCAGCGACTTATGTGTTGCAGCAGCGAATTGGGTTGCAGTCGCCGCTACTGGTTGCGATGGAAGACGCTCCTGGCAAACCTGACCCGACAGGTTTATTGCAAGCCGTACAGCAATTGGAAAACCGAGGCTTGGGTCGCACTGATGAAGCAGCACCAGTTCTCTATGTAGGAGACACTGTTGCAGATATGCAGACGATCGCTAAAGCCCATGCCATCCAACCTGATCGTTCTTGGCTGGCAGTTGGCATTTTACCCCCTCATGTCCAGACCACCCCGGAGCGTCGAGAGGCTTACGCTACGACTCTTAAGCAAGCAGGGGCGATCGCAGTTTTTGAGCAAGTCGAGCAACTCACGCCTGAGACCATCCACCGCTTGATTGGCTTACAGTAACAGGATGCCTTGACGAAAAAAGCTTTTAGTTCAGAGATAAGAATTTCTCTAATGCCGTCACCATTGCTGGAGGCCAACGCCGCACCTTTAAAGCCCATTGAGCATCTTTATAACGAGAATCTAAGCCCACTGCTGAAACCCACTGACTCTCAGCTTCACCACGCTTGCCCTGTACCCATAAGGCCGCAGTCAGGGCCGCTCGCATGTCTGCAAACTTAGGATACTTCCGTACCAGGTTTCGCATCGTGCGGATTGCTTCCTCAGTTTGGCCTGCTTGATAAAGCGCTAAGGCATAGTTGGCCCGTGCAAAGGCGTAATCAGGGGCTAAGTCGGCGGCATGGCGGTAGTCTGCGATCGCCTGATCCCACTGTCCTAGACCCGCTTCGGCATTGCCTCGGTTATTAAAAGCCGCTGGATCATTTGGGTCTAGTTCTAAAACATGGTTGTAGTCCGCGATCGCTGCTTCCCACCGTCCTAGCCCTTCTAACGCCGTGCCCCGATTCAAATAAGGGTCTGGAGCATCTGGAGCTAACTCCATTGATTTGTTGTAGTCCGCGATCGCCTCTTCTAGCTTGTTCTGGCTCACTCTGGCATTACCGCGATTGCTCCACACCGCCGCGTTGTCCGGAAAGCGATTAAGAATTTGCGTCCAATAAGCTTCAGCCGTAGCAAAGTCACCCGTATTGGTGGCAGCGAACGCCTGCTGAAACAAATCATTCACTTCTGCTTGCACATCCTCTGTTGCCATGTCTAGAGATGTGCTAGATGCAGGTAATAGGGTCGCTTGAGCCACAGGCAAATTTAAGCCACCCAACCAAGTTGCGATGCTAATCCACAGCCCGCACAACAAAGCCAATAGTAATCGCATTGCGGTAGTTGGGGTAGATTTTTTAGTCACTCTATCAACTTTAAGAGGGTCGCCAGAGGGGCACTCTGACAACCCACCCAGTTCATCAAATTTTTTGTTTATGCTGCACCCTTGCGCATAATTACAATCATTTCATCAACATTCTTGCAAAACAGTTCTATTTCAAACTCAACACTCAACGTCTTTTTGACAGCTAAGAGTAGTTCTAAAAATTCTGTTTGAGTCCAGACATGGTAATGAATGCTATAGTCGATTGTCATCAAGTGATTGACGTGGGCTTCTACATCGTCTTCTATCTTGTTAACAATACGAATCCACTCCTCAAAGTGCTGTCTCCTAGACCATTCTGGCCCTTCTTCGTAATCTCTCAAAATGTGTTCAACTGGAGTCACTGAGCGATCGCGATCGAACGTATAACGCTTGTCTGGAATAGCAAGGTATAGAACTCCACCAACTTTCAGCACCCGCAACATGCTACTCAAGGATGCGATCGGATTCTGACAATGTTCAATAAAGTGATTGGCAATGACAAAATCTTGAGTGGATTCTGCAATGGTAGTGAGAGCCTCCCCATTGTCGATAATGTCTACCTCAACTAGTGGTAGTGAATTCAGCTCTGGGTAATGAGTTCGCAAATCTGCAACAGACATTCTGTCTACATATTTGACTTGAGCCGCACTCGACACAGGTAGTGGCTGATGTAGGGCCCCAATTTCAATGCCTGTTCCAGCCAAATAATTATTGGCGATCAGTTCTCGATTGATTTTTGAAAAACTCTTGACTTCTGCTTCAGGCAATAAATTACTGACTAAATTTTGGCTAGGAGGTACTGGAGATGAACTAGGAACTAAGTTCTTAGCTCTCTTGACAAAGTTCAACATGCTTTCTCCTTGGAAAATATAAAAACTTAGGATAGTAGGGGAAGTTGGCTCTCTGGAGGAGTATAGCCTAGATGCTTCCAGGCAGCAGTCGTAGCAATGCGCCCGCGAGAGGTGCGATTGAGGTAGCCGATCTGCAACAAATAAGGCTCGTAGACTTCTTCAATAGTTTGCGAGTCTTCCCCAGTCGCAGCGGCCATGGTATCTAACCCCACAGGGCCACCATTGAAGTGTTCAATCATGACACTGAGTAAGCGGCGATCGGTCCAATCGAGACCACAGGGATCAACGTTATAGAGTTCTAGTGCTTCCGCCGCGATCGCTGGAGTAATTGTTCCTACACCTTTGACTTCAACATAGTCTCGCACCCGCTTCAGCAGGCGATTGGCAATCCGGGGCGTACCGCGAGAACGACGAGCAATTTCCGCCGCACCCTCCTCAGTAATCTCTGTGTGGAGAATTAAGCCAGTCCGCCGCACAATCTCGGTCAACTCATCAAGTTCATAGAAGCGCAGTCGTTGAATCAGGCCAAAGCGATCGCGCAAGGGGGAAGTTAAAGCACCGACTCGTGTGGTAGCTCCAACTAAAGTAAAAGATGGTAGTGGAATACTTCGAGTGCGAGCACTCTGACCTTTGCCAACTGTGACATCTAGCCGAAAATCTTCCATTGCTGGATAAAGAATTTCTTCTGTCACTCTCGGCAACCGATGAATTTCATCTATAAATAGAATATCTCCAGGCTGCAAGTTAATCAGCAGCCCGACAATATCGCGAGGCCGCTCTAAAGCGGGAGCACTGGTAATTTTGCAGCTCACACCCATTTCCGATGCCAAAATCAGTGACATCGTGGTTTTGCCCAAACCAGGTGGCCCATAGAGCAGGAGATGGTCTAGTGTCTCGGCGCGTGCTTTAGCGGCTTGAATCGCGATCGCCAAGACTTCTTTGAGGTCTTTTTGACCCACATACTCAGACAAGCATTGAGGCCGTAACCGTTCTTCCTGCTTACCCGCTTCTTCGGGGCAAGCTTCCGGTTGGACCAATGACTCCTGTGCGGCAGTGGAAAGCAAAGGACTACCGCTAACAGCAACCTGTCGGGAACGGGGCTTAACTCCCGTTTGCCGATCCGGTTCCGATGGCTGTTGCTTAGAAGAGATAATTGCCATAGTTGAGTATCATCATACTCAGAGATTCGCTCAAAACAATGACATCTGTCTTTACAGTCCCCGAAGGAACGACCTTTGAGCAAGCGATCGCCCTGACTCAATCGCTGCTCGCTCATATGAAACAGGGTACCCTGCCCGCGCCAGAAGTAGAACGGGCGATCGCTGCTTTAGTTAGCAGTGAAGCGGGAGCGCGTGGTTTTTTTGTAACCTATCTTACGGATTCTGGTACACTAGCAGACCATCCGGATACAGCAGTTGTGGCTGCTCTGCGCTCTGCTCCAGACCTTGTGGCTGAGTTGCTAGTCAAAAATCTAGCCATGGCCTCGGCAATGGCCGTATTCCACCGCCGCCAGCAGGATGAAGCTACGGCCCAAGAGTCAGATAGAGTGCGATCGCGAACTCATCACTTAATCCAACTGCTGCAGCTAACCGCAGTCCAAGCCAAAGGTCAGAGTTTGATAGATAGTATCACTTCTGGTCAAGGTTCCTATCAAAGCTTCCTGGATCGCTGGGGCTACGATAAAGAACAACGCCAAGTCATTCAGCAATCTTTACAACGAGCCCTAGGATAAAAACAATTTCTCAGCTTTTTCTCAGACTTAGAGATACTCTTACTTTATCAAGTCGCCATTTTTACTAAGCGATGCAGTCATTTTTCGCCGCTCTAGTGATCCTTCAGTTACTTCTGTGACGCAACATTTAGATACACTTCAGCCACAATTTGAATAAAATCTTAACTTGAGGTATGTTAGCGACACCATGCAGTAAGGCTATGAGGAGCAAAAGCGAACCGCCTTGGCTTGTCTTAGACGAAACAACAGGAACTCTGAAGTTTGATCAACCTTCATAAGTAAAAAGTAAATTACGGATCAATCTAGATGTCATATAGGTGACTCTGTAATTAGCAGCATAACAGTCTGCGATCGGTGAGCATGATTCGGTGTGTAAGCAGTGGGTGAGGACGTGCAAGTTGCTGAGACCAATGAGAGGAGTAGTCCGCCGAGTTAATAACCTGGCTCGTTGGCTACCAATCAATCCTAGGTGGTGGGCCAAGCTAGATCTGCTCAAAGCACTTGTGCAGCGAGATATGGAAGCGCGGTACAAAGGTTCTGTCCTAGGCAACTTATGGCCTTTACTGAATCAAATTTCCCAGTTACTCATTTACACTTACGTTTTCTCGATTGTTCTTAAGGTCAAGCTTAGCCTTCAAGGGCTACCCGACAACAATCTAACGTATGGCTTGTGGTTGTTTGCAGGATTGTTGCCCTGGATAGCCTTTTCTAGTGGAGTTATCCAAGCCGCGTCATCCGTCATTGCACAGCCCAATCTGGTTAAGAAGGTTGTGTTTCCCCTCACTTTACTGCCACTTGTTCCAGTTCTATCGCTCTTTTTGGAGAGTACCTTTGGTCTGATGGCCTTGATCCTGCTTGTGGCCCTAACCTCTCAAACAATACACACCACGTTATGGCTCTTGCCGCTGGTTTGGCTGCCGCAATTGCTGCTAACTGCGGGGTTAGGGTACATATTTGCAGGATTGACAGTTTTTTTACGAGACATTCCTCAAACCCTAGGAGTTATTCTCAACCTTTGGTTCTATGTAACTCCCATTATTTATCCAGCCTCTATCATCCCAGAACAATGGCGAGCTTGGGTTTTCTGGTTGAACCCCTTAACCGCGATCTCAGAAGTTTACCGGGATCTTATCTTAGTTGGAGAAGTAACCCACTGGGGTGAGTTGGGAGTCGCTTCAGTGGTTTCCCTATTAATATTTCTGGGTGGTTTGTGGGTTTACAAGCGTATACGTCCCGCTTTCGCTGATGTCCTTTAGATATTGCTTAGTAGTGGTGAGATGAGTGAGATTGCAATTGCGTTAAACAATGTTTCGAAATGCTTTAGGCGCTATGCTCACCCGGTAGAGAGGCTTAAGGAAATATTGTTGCCCGGAAAAAGTAGGGCAGATGAGTTCTGGGCGTTACGTGATATAAACCTAGAAATTCCCAAAGGGCAAACAGTTGGTTTCGTTGGAAGGAATGGCTCTGGGAAGAGTACGCTACTACAAATAGTTGCAGGAACCTTAACTCCCACTACTGGAGAAATCAGGGTAAATGGAAGAATTTCGGCACTGCTGGAACTAGGTAGTGGGTTTAACCCAGAGTTTACGGGACGACAGAATGTATTTTTCAATGGGCGGCTACTAGGGTTAAGCCAAAGGGAAATCGAAGATAAGTTTGACGAGATTGCTGGGTTTGCAGATATTGGTGAGTTCATCGACCAACCTGTTAGGACCTATTCAAGCGGTATGTTTGTCCGTTTAGCATTTGCCGTGGCAGTCAATGTTAATCCAGAGATTTTGATCGTTGATGAAGCTTTGGCTGTAGGAGATGTAGTATTTCAGCATCGTTGTATGCGCCGGATGCGAACCTTGATGGACTCAGGCGTAACAACGCTATTTGTTTCACACGATTCAGGAGCCATCAAAACCCTGTGCAATCAAGCTGTCATGATTCACGACGGGCGAATACAGGCTTTAGGACTGCCAAACACAATCATCATCGAATACCTGAAACTAGTTACCGAGTTGGAGCTAGGTCTAACCCAGGTAGGTGGAGAGTCTCAAACCAACCATGAAGCAAGTAAGGTCATAGCTGTTCAGGAAGAGCCTCCAATACAGACTAATGATGAGGCTCTATCTGGGCAGCAATCCTCTGGCAAACTTTCACGGCGAGGAAACTGCAAGGCTTTAATTGAAGAGATCAAGCTGCTAAATCATTTAGGTGAAAATGCAGGTGAAAGCCCCATTTTTGGGTTCAACGAGGAAGTAACCTTGTTTACAAGGTTAAGGGTTTATGCTCCGCTTAGGAGTTGTATTGTTGGTTTTTATGTGTGTGATAAGAATGGCAATGAGGTGATTGGCAGCAATACATTTGAGGAAAATACTCCAATCAGCAGATTAGAGCCAGGGGAATTGTTAGAAATTCAATTTAAATTCAATCTACCCTTAAGAACAGGTTCGTACAGCTTAACAGTGGCTGGATCAGAAAGTTATGAATCTTTGACTTTTGATTGGATTGATAATGCATTAGTCTTTCAAGTCTTGCCTCCAGATACAGGAAGGCGTATCCATGCTTTAGTTGATCAACCAATGGTTGTGAAAGTGAACAAACCAGCTTCATCAATAGTAAGAACGCCAGCATAAATAGTAGCAATATCATGGATAAAAATTGGCAAAAAGATTACCCATTAGCAGAAGAGATTACGGAAGAGGCGCTTGATGAAAATCATAGCTTAAAGAAAATGCTCCGCTTAGTTGGGGAAAACAAGCAAGTAGTAGATTTTGGTTGTGCAACTGGTTATCTTGCTCAACTGCTCAATAGGAGAGGTTGTACTGTTACAGGGGTAGAAATTAACGCAGATGCTGCCAAGATTGCTGAACAACATTGCAAGGAGGTAATTGTTGCCGACCTGGATTTTGTATCTGTTACTGAAATTCTAAAAAACCAGGAATTTGATGTTGCCATATTTGGAGATGTTTTGGAACATCTTCGTAATCCTTGGAAGGTATTAAAAGAGACTAACCAGCTCTTGAAGCAAGAAGGATATGTAGTAGCCTCGATTCCAAATATTGCTCATGGAGCAATTCGGCTAGCTTTGTTGCAAGGGCGATTTGAGTACACAAAATTAGGGATTTTAGACAACACGCACTTAAGATTCTTTACAAGAAATACCATTGAAAAGCTATTTGATAGATCAGGGTATTGTCTTGAAGCTATTGATTGCACCACGCTAAATATTTTCTCAAATAATCCTTTAATTCCAAATATTGATAAAAATGAATTTAATGACGATCTAGTTAAAGAAATTGAACTAGATGAAAATGCTGAAGTTTTGCAATTTATAGTCAAAGCCTTTCCTGTTAGCTTAGAAGAGAAATATGCTGCACTGAATGAGCGTTTCTTTAGGCTTCAGCAGGAATCGAAGCGATCGCAGTCTCAACTGCATGAGACTCAAGCAGAACTAGAGCGATCGCAGTCTCAACTGCATGAGACTCAAACAGAACTAGAGCGATCGCAGTCTCAACTGCATGAGACTCAAACAGAACTAGAGCGATCGCAGTCTCAACTGCATGAGACTCAAGCAGAACTAGAGCGATCGCAGTCTCAACTGCATGAGACTCAAACAGAACTAGAGCGATCGCAGTCTCAATTGCATGAGACTCAAACAGAACTAGAGCGATCGCAGTCTCAATTGCATGAGACTCAAACAGAACTAGAGCGATCGCAGTCTCAACTGCATGAGACTCAAACAGAACTAGAGCGATCGCAGTCTCAGTTACACCTAACTCGGAGGCGATCGCAATCGCAATTCCAAGAACTACAACAAGAGCTACAAGGGGCTCAGGCACAACTCGCTCAATTACAGTTTCAGTTGCACCTTACCCAAGCAGAACTAGAGCGATCGCACCTTCAACAAGCTCAAATGAGCCAAGACTTTCAAAACACGATTGCTGCTATGGAAAGTAGTAAGTTTTGGAAAGTGCGATCGCGATGGTTCAGAGTTAGAGAGGCTCTTGGGTTAGCACAAGGTATTAGCTTGCATCCTAGCTATTTTTCATCCAAAGTCAAAGGCTTATTGACGAGTTCCAAAGCTGAACAACCCACACGTCTGCTGGCTGAGTCATTCGAGCAGACCACTGGCTCGATTCAGATTGAAGTACCGCCAGTTGAGGTATTACAAGAGACAACTCCCTCAGCAGCAAGTAGCTACCAAAATCTAATGGGAGTTCCTCGGACGGAGGATGTCAAATATCAAAAATGGCTAAACCAAAACTATCCCAGAGAAGCTGACCTTCGAAAAATGGCTGATATAGTTCCAGTTCTGGGCTACAAACCAGTCTTTAGTATTGTAATGCCAGTTTTTAATACACCTGAAGCCTTCTTGCGCGAGGCAATAGAGTCGGTGATTAACCAGGTTTATCCTTACTGGGAATTGTGCGTTGCCGATGATGCCTCGACTCAACCTCACATTAAACCAGTTCTACAGTCCTACGCAGAAGCAGATTCGCGGATTAAGATTGTTTTTAGAGAAGAAAACGGTCATATCTCTCATGCTTCTAACTCTGCCCTAGAGGTAGCAACTGGAGAGTTTATCGCACTTTTAGATCATGATGATCTACTGACACCAGATGCTTTGTATGAAGTAGCAGTTTTACTCAACAAGCAGCCTGATGCTGACATGATTTACTCAGATGAGGACAAAATTCAGGTAGATCACACCCTCAAAGAGCCCTACTTTAAGCCAGACTGGTGTCCTGATTCTTTCCTGTCTCGAATGTACACCTGCCACTTAGGCACCTATCGGCGATCGCTAATTACTGAACTCGGTGGGTTTAGAGTAGGGTATGAAGGTAGCCAAGACTATGATTTGGTGCTCAGGCTAACTGAAAAAACCGACAAAATTTTCCACATTCCTAAGATTTTGTACCATTGGCGCATCCATTCAGACTCTACCGCTAGCGCCTCTAGTGCCAAACCTTATGCATATCATGTAGCCCAAAAAGCTCTAGCAGAAGCGTTGGAAAGAAGAGGAGAAAAAGGTTGTATTACTGATATACCTGGCTCCTCAGATCACTTCAGGGTTCGGTACGAAATAGAAGATCCTAAGCTAGTGAGTATCTTGATTCCAACCCGCAACTTAGGCGAAACCTTGGATCAATGTCTGGCTTCTATTTTTACCCATACCTCCTACAAGAACTATGAAGTCATCGTTATAGACAATGGCAGCACCGAAGAAGAGACTCTCCAGGTACTTGCTAAATGGGCCGAAAAAGAACCTAGTAGGTTTCGATGCTGTCCAATTGATATTCCCTTTAACTTCTCCACCATTAACAACTACGGTGTCACTCAAGCAAAAGGAGATTACCTACTCTTTTTAAACAATGATACTGAGGTTATCTCCCCCGATTGGTTGACGGCAATGGTTGAGCAAGTTCAGAGACCTGCTATTGGTGCGGTAGGAGCTCTATTGCTATATCCCGATGACACGATTCAACATGCTGGAGTTGTGATCGGCATTGGTGGAGTCGCGGGTCATAGCCATATCCGTTTTGCCTATGATGCTCCTGGCTACTTCAATCAGATTCAGACAGTTAATAACTATTCGGCTGTCACTGCCGCCTGCCTAATGTGTAGACGCGAGGTGTTTGAGGCGGTTGGCGGCTTTGAAGAAGAGCTCTCAGTGGCATTCAATGACATTGATCTATGCCTCAAAATTGAAGCTCAAGGTTACCGCAATATCTACTTACCTCATGTGGTGCTCTACCATTACGAATCAAAGAGCCGAGGCTACGAAGATACACCTGAAAAGCAAGCTCGATTTGCCAAGGAAGTAAAATACATGCAAAAGAAATGGACGGACATCATAGAACATGATCCTTGCTACAGCCCTCATCTGGAGAGAAATAGTCAGGACTACAGCATCAGAGCATAAGGTAAGTAAGTCTAAAACTGTAATGTCTCAAGAGACGACTCCCTAGAAACTTTAGTAAGCGAACTTGACATCCTCTTGGCTAATCTTTCGACTATCTTCGAGAAACTCCGTAAGCTCAAGCGTGTATGGCGCGAACAAGGAACGCAAGAGCTCTTAATTTTTATATATCAGCGTGTTGTTGCCAGACTCGAACGTAGAAATTCATACCAGAAATGGTTAGCCAAGACGAAGCTAACCCAGCAGGAAATTACATCTGCAAAACAGTTAATGACTTGCTGGCAGTTACGCCCAAAAATTTCTGTAATCATGCCAGTTTACAACACAGATGCTAGATGGTTGCAGAAAGCCATTGAATCGGTGCGTAACCAGATTTATGACCACTGGGAACTTTGTATTGCTGATGATGCTTCTACGGCATCCCATGTGCGGCCTCTTCTCACTCATTACAGTAAGGTTGATCCTCGAATAAAAATTGTATTCAGAGCCCAAAATGCTAATATCTCCGCTGCCAGCAGCTCAGCTTTAGAAGTAGCCACAGGAGACTATATTGCACTGCTAGATCATGATGATGAATTAGCAATTGATGCTTTGTTTGAAAATGCAAAGCTTATTAATGCTCATCCAGAGGCGGATTTTATTTACAGTGATGAAGACAAGTTAGATACAAAAGGCAACCGCCTCGACCCCTTCTTTAAGCCAGATTGGTCACCAGACTATTTTCATGGCTGTATGTATACTTGTCATCTAGGTGTTTACCGAACGGGCTTAATTCGAGATATTGGCGGGTTTCGCAGCGAGTATGATGGGGCGCAAGATTATGATTTAGTCTTGCGAGTGGTCGAAAAAACTCAAAACATTTATCATATCCCCAAAGTTCTTTATCACTGGCGCATTATCCCTACCTCTGTTACATCAGGGGAGCAGGCAAAGCCTTGGGCTTTTATCGCGGCGAAAAAAGCGCTTGAAGCCATGTTGGAGCGTAGTCCATATCCAGGATATGTAGAAGCAGGGCCACGGGCAGGTTTTTTTAGGGTTCGACGCAATATTATGGGTCAGCCGCTCATTAGCATTATCATTCCCAGTGCTGGGCAAACGATTGAGACTGCCAATGGTTCCCTGTGCTTGCTGGAAAACTGCCTTCGTAGCATTCAACAGTTGAGTACTTACACTAACTTTGAAGTCATTGTGGTGGATGGGTATGACATTCCTAAATCAACTTTGAAGGCGATCGCGGCTCCCAACGTTCATTTTGTGCATTGTTCTGAACCCTTTAACTTCTCCATGAGAATCAATCAAGGAGCAGCTAAAGCAAAAGGGCAGTTTTTGTTACTGCTCAACGATGATACAGAGATCCTCACACCAGATTGGTTAGAGTCAATGCTGGAGCTTGCCCAGCAGGATGAGATTGGTGCAGTGGGTGCTAAGCTCTTTTTTCCCGATGGCAAAATACAACATGCAGGGGTCATGATACTGGAGGGAAACCCTGGTCACCCCTTCCACGGTTATGAGGCAGACTATCCTGGCTATTTTTGCTCTACCATCATTAACCGCAATTACCTAGCTGTCACAGGCGCTTGCTTAATGATCAGAACGGAACTCTTTCATCAGGTACATGGTCTGGATGAAGGGTTTCCTTTCAATTACAACGATGTAGATTTTTGCTTAAAGCTTGTTCAAGCAGGGTATCGCAACGTAGTTACTCCTTTTGTTCAACTCGTTCACTACGAGTCTGCGAGCCGGGAAGGTGGTTTAAGACCAGGAGAATGGGAGCAACTGAATCATAAGTGGAGCCAGTTATTCAACGGTTTAAAGCAAGATCCTTACTACAATCCCAATTTATCTTCACAGAATTGTAACTTTGAACTGGTTTGAGGGACGCTTGTAATAGTGATCACAAATGGTTTGTGAACAATGGGTGGGAGACGATGCCCTCATGCAAAAGTTTCCCTGTGCACCTGTTCAGTAATCAAAAAGGATTGCTATAGGTGAAACCAGATGTATGTAACTTTATAAAATTTTATCCTTGTTGTATCTCTCATTTAACTAGGGAGTATAAAGATTGCACTTTGAGGTTTAGATACTCTTTAAATTGTGTAATAGATTAATCATTAACAACAAGGCTCCATTATTTGTATTTTCAAGCACAAAACAGCAGAAGTTGCCTTATTTATGCCTTCTAAATCTGCCCTCATTACTGGCGTCACCGGACAAGATGGTTCCTATCTTGCGGAGCTACTTTTAGCTAGGGGATATCAAGTTTTTGGCTTGGTTCGCCGCTCTAGTTCGGGTAATTCTAGTCGTATCAGCCATTTCTCTAATGACATCAAAATTTTGTCTGGAGACTTGCTGGATCAGTGTTCGTTGATGGATGCGATTATTGAGGCTCAACCAGATGAAATCTATAATCTTGCGTCTCAGAGTTATATTCCTACGTCTTGGACGCAGCCTTCTTTAACGGCTGAATATACGGCTTTGGGGGTTTCTAGGCTTTTAGAATCTATTCGGCGTTGTAAGCCAGATGCGAGGTTCTATCAAGCTTCCAGTAGTGAGGTGTTTGGGCAACCGGATGAATCGCCGCAGACAGAGCGTACTGCTTTTCGACCTCGTAACCCTTATGGGGTGGCTAAGGCTTACGCTCACTGGATGAGTGTGAATTACCGCCAACAGTACAAGCTCTACGCCTGCTGTGGCATCACTTATACCCACGAATCGCCACGGCGCGGTGCAGAGTTTGTCTTTCGCAAGATCACGCGAGCCGCAGCCATGATTAAACTGGGCTTGCTGAATGAACTAAAACTGGGCAATTTGGATGCTCAGCGGGATTGGTGCTATGCCAAAGATGCAGTTTATGCGATGTGGTTGATGCTGCAACAGCAAGAAGCAGATGACTACATTATTGCTAGCGGTGAAACGCATTCGGTGCGCGAACTGGTTGAGTTTGCGTTTAGCTGTGTGAATCTCAATTGGCAGGATTATGTTTCGGTTGATCCAGCCTTTTATCGACCGGATGAGCCTGTGCAGCTCATGGGTTGTATTGACAAGATTCAGAATAAACTTGGCTGGAAACCTCAGCACTCTTTCCAGGAGATGGTGGAATTGATGGTGGAGCATGACTTGAAAGCTCTCCAGGATGAGCCTTAGTCCGCTAAAAGTTAAGCGATCGCACTCCCAACCCACTCTCTAACTCGCCCCTACCCCACTGCTAAAACTTTGCAACTTTAAGGACGCTCTCCCACTGAGGAAAACGCCCTTTTTAAGTCTGATGCAGTCATTTAAGAGGAATGACCCGTTGAAGGCTGTATGCATCACGCTTCAACTAGGTTTTTCAACATATACAAGTGTTAATCAACGTCGAGCCTAAACAAACAGGAAACCAAGCCGCCTGACCTTGCTTAGCTGAGGGAAGCGTGGCTGCGATCGTAGGACGCGCGGAAAGAAGGATGAGCTTTGCCTTGAATATGGTTCCAGTATTCTGCTGCTTCAGGAGGCATACCCACTTCAGCGGCAGCACGGCCCAGCATCGATTGTTGCCGATTTTTGATCATGTGGTGGTGGCGCATCATCAAAGCACGAGCTTGCTCTTGAGCAGACATAAATAGTTCTCCTATTGGGTGAATCGATTTGAGTATTTATGGGTTCTTTCAATCAATATAACAAATTTTTCTGTATCTAAAGTTACAAAATGCTTTACAGACCATGTTTTTCATATTTTTTTACAAATGGAGTGGCAACCAAGCGTGCTTGTAAGCTAGGAGGCGATCGCGATTTCTTTTGATCCACTGGGCGTTAGCTTGTTTAGGCTACCGTTCAGCGGTAAGCTCAGACCACTTGAGCTTGTGGGAGAAAATCTGTGGCAGTTGAGGAGCGTTTGGTTGAAGTTGGGCCGTTGAAGTGGTTTTGCCGAGAAGCGAACCCGATGAATCCAACGGATAAGCCACCAGTGCTGCTGCTACACAGTTTTCCTTCGCAAAGCTACAGTTGGCGTCAGGTATTGCCTGCTTTGGCTGAGCAAGGTTTTAGAGCGATCGCCCCTGATTGGCCTGGTTTTGGCTTTTCTACTAAGCCAGATAAGCGAGATTTTACTTACACGTCTGAAGCTTTTGTAAGCGCTTTGGCAGACCTAGTGCAAGTGCTGGAATTGGAACGATTTTCCCTGGTGGTGCAAGGTTTTTTGGGTGCTGTAGGACTCCGCTATGCTTTACAACATCCTGACCAGATCGAGCGCTTAGCCATCTTCAACACTCCCCTCTCTACTGTGGCTAAGCTGCCGTGGAAGATTCAGCAAATGGGGTTGCCTTTGGTGGGTGACATGATGACGCAAGATCCGCTATTGGTCGATCGCTTATTGGAAGGGGGTGGGCCTTACCAGGTAGATGACAAAGATTTGGATGTGTATCGACGGCCATTCTTAAAGAGTTCGGATGCGGGGCGATCGCTGCTATATACGCTACGCAACTTGCAGCTACAGGCAACCACGGCGGAAATTGAGTCAGGCTTCGATAACTGGGAGCGACCAATCTTAGTGGCTTGGGGCATGTCCGATCCTTGGTTGCCGTTTAGCATGGCCGAAAACTTTACTAAAGCGATTCCGGATGCAGAGCTAGTACAACTACAGGAAGTAGGGCACTACCCACAAGAAGATTGGTATGAAAAGGTGAATGAAGTTCTCTTGCCATTTCTACGTCGTCAAAGCCTTTAGCGCTAGTTAGGATTGAGGTTGCTACTTTGATTTGGGCGATCGCTCACGGGTTAGTCCGGTAGTCTTTATTTAGGCAGAAGACTTTGGAGCCAGTCTTGAGATATATTTCTTTACGAAAAATATAAATGGTCGCCCCTAAACCCTTTTCTGAAAACTGATTTTAGTTTTGGGAATAGGTTCTAATCAATAAAACAATTAATTTTGCAAGTGGTAAACAAGTAGAGTTATGAGACACTATCGGTCAATTTTGGCTCTAGCGCTAGCCTTCGTCACAGCATTTCTCGTCAGTTGCAGTAGCCCTGCCAGCACCAAAACCCTGACTTACAGCCCCACTCAAATTGAGCGGATTCAGAGTTATAGCTCTAGCATCACTGCCCTTCGCAGCCGTATGCCTGAACTAGCAACTTTGATTGAAAATCGTGAGTGGATCGATGTACGCGGCTTTATTCACGGTCCACTTGGAGAGCTACGGCTCAGAATGGGCAATTTGGCTCGCAACTTACTTCCCGATGCTCAAGGCCCAGCACGACAAGCTGCTCAAGACGTTTTTACTCACCTAGAAGAAATTGACGAAGCGGCGCAAAAGAGCGACTACCGCCAAGCAATTCGCAACTACGCAGAAGCCATAAAAGACTTCGATGCCTTCTTCCAACTCGTGCCGAATAGCTGACCTCTCCCCCAACCCCTCTCCTACAGGAGAGGGGCTTTGAATATGGCATCATAGGCTCTTGGTCTGGAAGTTGAATCTATGAGTCGTGTTGCTGTGGTGGGCTGTGGGGTAGTTGGAGCCGCGATCGCCTACGAACTCAGCCAAATACCAGGATTGACGATCGCTGTGTTCGATCGCCAACTTCCTGCTCAAGCCGCAACGGGAGCAGCCTTGGGTGTGCTAATGGGCATCATTAGCCACAAAGTGAAGGGTAAAGCTTGGCAATTGCGGCTTGCTAGTATGCAGCGGTATGAAACTCTGATTCCAGAACTAGAAGCGATCGCAGGCTGCACCATTCCCTGGAATCGCAATGGCATTTTGAAGCTGTGTTTTGCCGACGAAGACCTCACCAAATGGCAAACCTTGGCTGAAGCTCGGCAAAACCAAGGCTGGCCGCTAGAGATTCTGGATGCAGCTCAACTCCAAGCTCATTATCCTTACCTCAACCCAGATTCGATCAACGCGGCTATTTACTCCCCTCGCGATCGCCAAGTTGATCCGGTGGCTCTCACCCACGCCTTAGTCACTGCCGCCGAATGTAACGGTGTGACTTTTCATTTTGATGCCGCTGTAGAGGCTGTCACTTCTAGCGCCGAGGCACAGAATTCGCAAAGCTGCTCTCAGTTACACACAACAGTAGGAAACTTTGACGTCGATTGGCTGGTGGTGGCGGCGGGTTTAGGCTCCACTCCTCTAACTGCGTCCCTCCAACAATCCATAGAAATTCGTCCAGTTTTAGGCCAAGCGCTGCATCTGCAACTTGACCAACCCCTAGATATCCTTGGGAAACAGCCCGTGATTACGGGCAACGATGTGCATATCGTCCCTTTAGGGTCGAATCAGTGTTGGGTAGGGGCAACGGTCGAATTTGCTGCGGATGAGGAAGTTGTAGCGGATGAAGGGCAGTTGCAAACAGTCCTAGAGCAAGCGATCGCCTTTTGTCCTGCTTTAGCGAAAGCCACGGTGCTTAGAACTTGGTCTGGTTTGCGTCCCCGCCCGGAAGGTCGCCCTGCGCCAATCATTGGGCCGCTACCAGGTTACAGTAATGTTTTGCTCGCGACAGGGCATTACCGCAATGGTGTTTTGCTCGCTCCTGGAACGGCTCAGATGATTCGCCAACTGATTACCACTGAGTAACTAAGGAGTATAGGGTGAGCGGGACGCCAGATTTTATTCTCTATGCTCAGCATGGTTGGGCCGATAGCAGCCGCGAGATTACAGCTTTGGCTCAAAGCCTTGCTTCGCCTCAGACCCACGTAGTCACGCCGAATTTGGGTTTCGTTAAAACTTGGCTGCGGATCGAGCCGTTGATCGATCATGTTGAGCAAGTCGCGATCGATATGCTGGCGACCTATCCCGAAACTTCCATCAGAATTATTGGGCACTCAATGGGTGGCTTGATTTGGCTAGAGGTGCTGAACCGCCATCCGGAATGGTGGTCGCAGGTCGATTCCTTGGTGCTGGTTGCTTCTCCTGTCGGGGGTTCAGACTTGGGCCGAATCTTTGATCCATTACAGTTTGGGCTAGGCATTGCACGGGACTTAGGCAAAAATCGTCGCCCGATGGCTGAGACGATCGCGGCTGTAATTCCCACCCTAACGATCGCGGGAGATTATGATGGCGGCAGCGATGGCACGATTCCTGTTGAGTCGAGCAAGTTTCGCCATGCCAAATTTGTCTGCGTCTATGGCTTGCCCCATGCCACGCTAAAAAATCACCCCGCTGTGGCCGCTGCGATTCGTAATTTCTGGGGTGAAGCAACCGAAGAATCAGAGTTGAGTGGACATTTGATTCAGCGCTTACGCTTGGTGGCTGGCATGACCGATGCTCACCGTCGTGACTTTGAGCGATCGCAAATCACCCTGACTTTTGAGGATGGCACCACGATTCGTACCTGGAAAAATCCGTTTGGGGTGGATCATGTCTTTGTCGCCAGTCCGAGGGGGCAATGTCTCTACGGTGGTTTTGTCGGTTGGCTCCACGCCGATGATCTGCGGCAAGCTCTAGAGGAAATCCAGCGAGAATACCAGCCGCAGTCCTAAGGCGATCGCTTGTGACATTGTTTGAAGTGTTGGAATAGCCGCCTTTGGGAACAATAAACACCAACCCCCAAGAGACCCCACTATGCAATCTCAGGCAACTTCTCTCTACGAGCGACTCGGCGGTGTGTACAGTATTGCTACTGTAGTCGATGACTTCATCGATCGCATCATGGATGATCCGCGCCTCAATTCCAACCCACTAGTCGATGAAGCGCACCATCGTGTTTCTAGATCTGGATTCAAATATTTAGTCACAGAAATGGTCTGCTGGGCAACAGGTGGCCCACAGAAATATAGTGGTCGCTCAATGCAGGATTCCCATGCTCACCTCAAAATTACAGCAGAAGAATGGGAGTCTTTTCTAGACGATTTTCAACAAACTCTAGACAAATTTGCTGTCCCCGCCACTGAGCAAGCTGAGCTATTTGCGATCGTCCAAAGTACCAAACCCGATATTGTAATTCCTGCTTAAAATTTCACTACTCAATTAAGTAGTGATGTTGTGCGATCGCTTTCCTAAGATAGAGAGGGCGATCGCTCATTTTTGAGATAAATTCTTGCGTTGCGATCGCTTTAGCCTTGTAATTACACTGTATACACTGATAGTAAACAGAGTGTTTCAGTGGACCCAATTGTAAAAACCCGTATCGTCAAAATCGGCAATTCTCAAGGAATTCGGATTCCCAAGTTACTGCTAGAGCAGTTGCATCTCAGCGATGAAGTGGAACTAGTGGTGCAGCAGAACCAGCTCGTGATTCGTCCTGCACGATCTGTACGCCAAGGCTGGGATGAGGCATTTCAGAAAATGGCTGAGCACGGAGACGATCAACTTTTAGACCCGGAAGCAACAAGCCTCACGAGTTGGGATTCGAATGAGTGGGAATGGTAGTCAAGCGCTTTGATGTATATCTGGTAAATCTCGATCCCACTATCGGCAGTGAAATTCAAAAGACTCGTCCTTGTTTAGTCGTGTCCCCAGACGAGATGAATCGAAATATCAATACTGTGATCATTGCGCCGATAACCACAAAAGGACGAGAATATCCAACACGAGTAGCCTGTCGCTTTCAAGGCAAAGATGGTCAGATTGTTTTGGATCAACTTCGTACAGTTGATAAGGTACGGCTTGTAAAGCGTCTAGGTCGCATCAGTGCTACCGCACAAAAATCAGCTTTGGCGGTTTTAGCAGAGATATTTGCTGAGTAGCTATTATTAGCTTGTAGTTGATTAAGCAATATTGGAGAAGGTGTATGAAAACAATTACGGCCATTTATGAAAAAGGGGTTTTAAGACTGACTCAGCCGATCGATCTACCGGAGGGAACTGAGGTACAAGTTATTATCAGGACTAATGATACTAATGGTCCTAAAGGAAATGCTGCAAGTATACTAGCCGCGATCGCCGCTCTACCTGAGCAAACGGTTAACAGTCAAGCTACGACAACTGTTGATGAAACATAGCTGACAATACCAAAAGTGTCAGCTAAAAAGTTCTACTGTGCGAAGCAATAAAAACTATATAGCTTTAGTATTAAGCTCTCTATTATGAAGTTAAATGAGAACTTAATCTATATTTTTAGCGTTTAACATGATTAAGGTCATAATAGATTATGGTACAAAAGAACCATGATCATGCCTCGAACAACAGAAGCTTGACTTCTGATGGTACAGTCAGCCTATGACAAGCACACACACAGGTATAGAGTGGACTGACAAAACTTGGAACCCTACGACTGGTTGCGATAAGGTTAGCCCAGGATGTACCCATTGCTATGCAGAAGCACTAACAAAGCGCTTTTCTCGAAATTTTCCTAATGGGTTTGAGCTGACTATACATCCAGAGAGGTTACAAGAGCCAAGACGGTGGCGAACTCCAAGCCGAATTTTTGTCAATTCGATGAGTGACCTTTTTCATGAGGATGTTCCTGTTTCCTTTTTAAAGGAAGTTTTTTCAGTCATTAATGAAACACCTTGGCACATCTATCAGATTCTTACAAAGCGCCATGAACATTTGCTGAAAGTGTCCTCTCAACTAGACTTTCCTGAGAACGTATGGATAGGCGTATCTGTTGAAAATCAAAGCTATACCCATCGCATTGATTACTTACGCCAAATTCCAGCAAAAGTGCGTTTTCTCTCGTGTGAACCTCTCTTAGGCGCGCTACAGCTTGATCTAACAGACATTCACTGGGTTATTGCTGGCGGAGAATCTGGTCAAAGGCATCGACCAATGAAAACTGAGTGGGCGCAAAGCATTCGTGATCAATGCCAAAATGCTGAGGTGGCATTTTTCTTTAAACAGGTTGGAGGAAGAACTCCTAAGGCAGGGGGGAGATTGCTAGACGGTCGAATTTGGGACGAGATGCCAGATGCTTGGAGACAACATCTTGAGAAGTGGGGAAGTTACTCAATAAAATCTAATAAATCGGAACGATCGAAGCTTACTGCTTAGCAGGAAATTCGATAACAACATTATCCCCAAATGTTACTTCTCCATGCTGCTTACGTCGTTTATTGGCAGGTGGTTCAGCTTGAATCTTCCCTTGTTGCTCAAGCTTTCGTAAAACAGCCTTGTAATTTTTTTTAATGTAACGTTTACCTACATGATGCTGGTTATAAATCTCTAACATTGTGATTTTTTGAGCTGAAAACTCACACAGCAGCATATCCTCTAAATCATCCAGAGGACGTGATAGCTCAAATAATAAAGGTTGGTTGGAAGTAGCGGGGCTATATTCAAAAGAAGGGACACCCTGCTCATGGTCTGAGCTTTCCGGTGCCATAATTTCCTTCATAATTTCGTAGCCTTTTACATGCTTGCTTACGAAAATAAGGTGGTGACTAGTACGTTTTCCATCCTCATACTTAAAACGAAAAGGGAGAACATGCTTGCCACCCATCTCCTTTAGTGCTTCACAAATGGCTTCTACAATAGATAATTCCCGCTCCAAAGGTGGCATTGATCTTAGTCGCTGGCGTACCTGATCAGCGCGCTCTTTACCGAAGAGAGCATTCATGTGTTCTTGCACGGAGGAGTTGCCTAAACCCATATTGATGCGGTTATAGTTGAAGAAAAATATACAATCACAACCCCAACTTTTTACTACTGAGTTAATTAGCTGGAGGGAAAGACCCTTGTAGCCCCAAGGATCAACAAAAAATAAAGTAGGAATAAGTCTTCTGCTCTCAAATTCTTTAACTATCTCTTGACCAACTTCATGATTTCTTACTACTGGCTTATGTCTTAATACTTCGATGCCAGGCAGAGAGTTAATGGATTGTTCAAGAGAACTTGTATTATCTGAATCTGCATCATTGAAAAGAGCTACTAACGAATTTCTTAAGTCTGGATCATGAATTGCTTTTTCTAAAACTAGAAGAGGAGTTGATTTCGAACCATCCTTATAGCGTCCTGGGCCAGCAAATAAGTCAATATAAGCAATTTTGATTTCAGCGTCGCTATTGTTGCGACTATTTCTTTTTGATACTGAAATAATCACCTTTGCCCAAGCCCAAAAATATTTTTCAACTATTCTAGCTTTAACTAAAGATTGTTCCTTTTGTTCATCAAAGAACGAATTACCGCTCACAGATTTCTCCTAAAACTCAACTAAATATCCCCAAAGATAGCTTTTTAGTTTCAGAATTGACAATTTCATCCTTGAAAAACTTAAAGAATTAAACGAAATAACCACTCAATTTATCATTACTTTAAAGAGCTCTGCCTACTACTGGGGAAGCCGCAATAATAAAAGTATCAGTAGACTACATTTTGATATTGTCTTCATTACGGGCCTGAAAGGTCACTAACTTGAAACCTCAATTAAGTTACAAGCGATCGCAGCAATCCATCACTGCTGAAAACAAAACCGCGAATTCTGTTAGCTATAGATGCTTTTAAAGTTTAGTAAGTAAATTTGCTTACTCCGTAGGATAGATGCGGAATGTTTTTATAAAAGTGGAGGATAAAGTCAGTAAAGGGTCAGATTGAATATAAATCTGTCAGTTTAATAGCAACGTCTTCTAGCAGTTTTGGCTAAAAGCTAGTTTCAACTTAAACACTTCTAAATTTGTTTTAACAAAAGTCAATAATTTAATGCTTTGAGGTGCAGAGATAGTTCTGCATTTAGTTAGGCATTCAATTCGTTCGAGCTAATAGCGCTCTTTTTACGCTCCAAACTATTAGGAAGATTAGAAAGAGCTGAAATTGCAGAAGCTCAAATGCCTCTCAGTTAGGTCTGAGTGATTCAGAGCTAGCTCACGCTT
Source organism: Trichocoleus desertorum ATA4-8-CV12 (assembly GCA_019358975.1). NCBI lineage: Bacteria > Bacillati > Cyanobacteriota > Cyanophyceae > Leptolyngbyales > Trichocoleusaceae > Trichocoleus > Trichocoleus desertorum. The sequence goes on along the minus strand of JAHHIL010000003.1, from coordinate 72,735 downwards.
TTGATAAATTCGCAGAGCTATATAGCGTTTCTCCTCGAAATGAGGTGCACATATCCAGGCTGGGTAAGGATTTCAGCTTGTGACTTGTACCTCACCAGATTAGGAACCGCTATATTCTGTTGGCTCTCTTAGTGAGTTGGTGGAAATAGATGAACGTGAAGAGAGTAGCGATCGCCGTTAGAGCGAACCGTAACCTCCACCACCGGGGGTCTCAATTACAAACACATCACCGGGGTTCATTGCGACCTCGGCTTTGCTGTCTAATGGCTCGATCGCACCGTTTTGTCGTTCTACCCAGTTCCGAGCGATCGCGCCCGGTTGCCCTCCCTGCAAACCAAAGGGTGGAACGCGCCGACGGTTAGAGAGAATCGCCGCAGTCATGGCTTCCCGGAAACGCAGCCGCCGAATCACACCATTACCACCGCGATATTTGCCCGTACCCCCGCTATTAGGCCGAATCGCAAAGGTTTCGAGCAGTACAGGAAAGCGCCATTCCAAAACCTCTGGATCTGTCAAGCGCGAGTTAGTCATATGAGTCTGCACCGCATCCGTACCCGCAAAACCAGGGCCAGCGCCAGAACCCCCACAGATGGTTTCGTAATATTGATAGCGATCGCTGCCAAAGGTGAAATTGTTCATCGTGCCCTGAGACGCAGCCAATACGCCCAACGCGCCATACAGTGTATCTACGACTGCCTGAGAAACTTCTACATTTCCCGCTACCACTGCCGCTGGATACTGCGGATTCAACATACAGCCTTCAGGGATATGAATGTCCAAAGGCTTGAGACATCCGGCGTTCAAAGGAATGTCATCGTCTACTAACGTGCGGAACACATAGAGAACTGCCGCTTTACCCACTGCTAACGGGGCATTGAAGTTATTGGGCTGTTGAAGTGAGGTGCCTGTGAAATCAATTCGGGCAGTGCGGGCTGTGGGATTGATGGCGATCGCCACTTGAATCTGACTGCCATCATCCATCTCATAGGTGAAGTTGCCATCCTTCAGCACCGCAATCACCCGCCGCACCGACTCTTCCGCATTATGCTGCACATGCCCCATATAGGCTTGCACCGTCTCCAAGCCAAAATGCTCGACCATCCGATGCAGCTCTTGCACGCCCTTCTCATTCGCCGCAATCTGCGCCTGCAAATCCGCCAAGTTCTGCGTTAGATTCCGCACAGGGTAAGGCCCGGAAGTTAACAGTTCAGCGAACTCCTGCTCTCGAAACTGCCCCTGCTCCACTACCTGAAAGTTATCGATCAGAATCCCTTCCTGCTCCACCGAAGTACTATTCGGCGGCATCGATCCAGGTGTAATCCCTCCAATATCCGCATGATGCCCGCGTGATGCGACGAAAAAGAGAGGAGTGTTCGCTGAAAGCGTTCCCGAAGGGTGGGGAGAGGAGTGAGGAGTATTCACCTCAAAAACTGGCGTAATCACCGTGACATCTGGCAAATGCGTCCCGCCATTGTAGGGATTGTTAATCGCATAGACATCACCTCGTTTGAGCTGATCTCCTTTTGCAGTCAACAAGCTTTGCACACTCTCGCTCATCGACCCTAGGTGCACGGGGATGTGAGGTGCATTTGCCACCAGTTGCCCCTGTCCGTCAAAAATCGCGCAAGAGAAATCGAGGCGTTCTTTAATGTTGACCGAGTAGCTGGTGTTTTGCAGCGTGAACCCCATCTGCTCCGCGATCGCCATGAACAAGTTATTGAAGATCTCCAACATCACTGGATCAGGGGAAGATTTTGGATTTTGGATTTTGGATTTTGGATTGCGATTAGCTTCTTGCACCTGGCCTCTTGCCTCTCGCCTCACCAAAACTAGATGGTTTCGCTCGTTTACCTGCACCCGCCATCCTGGTTCAATCACATTGGTTCCAGTGGCTTCAATGATGATTGCGGGGCCAGTAATGCGATCGCCAAGTTGCAGATGGGCGCGATCAAAAACGGGGGTATCGTGCCAAGTGTCTGCGGTGAACATTGGGACAGTTGCGATCGCCTCTAGTGCCCCAGTTCTCCGCTGCTCCGCGATCGCCTCTTCAGGAATCTCAGTAACTCCCACCACTTCCACCGAAACAGCTTCTACGATTAAGGCTTTGTGGGGCGCAACAAACCCATAACGCTGTCGGTGATCCGCTTCAAACCGAGCCACCATTTCTGGGATGCTACCAAACTCCACAATCAGCGCGGAATCGGTTCCCTCATAGCGCAGATGTACTTTAGAGAGAACTTGAATTGTAGAAAGTCCTAAGTCTGACTCCCCCCAGAATTGGGGGGCTGGGGGGGCTGCACGGTCTAACTCCTCAGACTGGGGGGCTAGGGGGGCTGAATTGTCCAACTGAGTCAGTTCCGCCTTAGCATCATTCGCTATCTCAGCTAAAAGTTTCTCCAAGTCAGGCACCAACCCATCCGTCAATCTCGCCTCAACCGATCGCTCTCGCAACACCCGCAGATCCGCCAAGCCCATGCCATAAGCCGACAGCACACCCGCGAACGGATGGATAAACACCTGCGTCATCCCTAGCGCATCGGCGATCGCGCAAGCATGTTGTCCCCCCGCACCGCCAAAGCAGCAGAGTGTGTACTCAGAAACGTCATAACCCCGCTGGACAGAGATTTTCTTGATCGCATTGGCCATTTTCTCTACCGCGATCGCCAAGAATCCCTGAGCTACTTGTTCCGGAGTGCGGCTGTCTCCAGTGGCCTTGCAAATCTGAGCGGCGAGTTCGGCAAATTTCTCTCGCACCACTTCAGCATCCAGCGGCAAATCTCCATTCGAGCCGAACACTTTCGGGAAGAACTCAGGATGTAGCTTGCCTGCCATGACATTGGCATCGGTGACAGTCAAAGGCCCACCTTTGTGATAACTAGCGGGGCCAGGATTTGCCCCTGCTGATTCTGGGCCGACTCGATAGCGGGAGCCGTCAAATTGCAAAATCGAGCCACCCCCTGCTGCGACGGTGTGGATGGACATCATCGGCGATCGCATCCGCACACCAGCCACTTCGGTTTCAAAAGTGCGCTCATATTCGCCGTTGTAGTGCGCGACATCCGTCGAGGTGCCGCCCATATCAAACGTGATGATCTGCTCGAAACCTGCTAACTTGCTCGTCTGAACTGCCCCGACAATGCCGCCCGCTGGCCCTGAAAGGATACTGTCTTTGCCTTGAAAAAACTTCGCGTCGGTTAATCCCCCGTTGGATTGCATAAACATCAGTTGCGTATCACCCAATTGAGCCGCCACGCGATCGACATAGCGCCGCAAAATTGGCGAGAGATAGGCATCCACCACCGTTGTATCTCCTCGGCTTACCAATTTCATCAACGGGCTGACTTCGTGAGATACCGAAACTTGCGTGAACCCAATCTCTCTAGCTAGCTCAGCAACTTGTTGTTCATGTTTGTGGTAACGGTAGCCGTGGAGAAAGGCGATCGCGCAAGCTCGAATTCCACTTGCATAAGCCGCTTGCAACTCAGGACGAAAGGCTTCCAGATTCACCGGGGCTAGTTCTTCACCCTGAGCCGTGTAGCGTTCTTCTACCTCGATCACTTGCTCATAAAGCATTTCGGGCAAGATGATTTGGCGGGCAAAGATATTAGGGCGATTTTGATAACCAATTCTCAACGCATCCCAGAAGCCTTTGGTAATGAGGAGTAGCGTGCGATCGCCCTTCCGCTCTAGCAAAGCGTTGGTCGCTACGGTCGTTCCCATTTTTACCGCTGCAATTTGCTCTGCTGGGATGGGTCCCTCAGCCTCCACTTCTAATAGTTCTCGAATGCCTTGTAAGGGTGCGTCGGCATAGCGTTCAGGGTTCTCTGATAGCAGCTTGTGGATAACTAGCTCACCATCAGGCCGTCGTGCCACAACATCGGTGAAGGTGCCACCTCGATCAATCCAAAATTGCCAACGCGAATCAAATACACCAGACATTTCGGTTCCTCAACCATTACCGCATTCATTCGTACTGCTGTAGTTTTGCTTAAGTTTCCGACCCTATGAATGCTCTTGAGCGATAAGTTTTATGGGTTTTTAGGAATCAGCATTGCTCAGTGCGTTGCATTCACTAAGCTTCATCTCAACAGCATGAAACAAATCTGCCAAGCCTGTTCGTAAAAACAGCTACTCAGCTATTTTTTTCAAAATCAACTGGTGTCCTTTATGAGTAATTTCGAGCTTTGGTAGGAAGCTATTGATAAATGCGTCAATGCCTATTTTAGTATTTTGGTTGGGGTTGTCTGGAAACTTAAAGTCGTAATCATCGAATACTAATAGCCCTTGAACTTTAACCAATGCCCAGCTCAGTACCGCATCAATCAGTACATCGCAAGCGAGATGAGAACCATCAATATAGATGAAGTCATAGGTATTAGATGGCAGTCTTTTTAGAACCTGATGAGACGAGCCTACTGCTTTTTTGACCTTCTCTGAAGCACCAGATTGTTGAATATTGAAATCAAATCTGTCCTCTAACGACTTGATGTAGTCGGGGTCGTAAGATTGATGCTCGAAGCTGCCCTCAAAGGTATCTACGCAGGTAATGGTTGCAGAGGGATGAGTTAACGCATTTTCTAACAGCCAGCAGGTTGAGCGTCCTTCCCAGCTACCAATTTCTAGACAAGTTAAATTGGGTTGTCCTACAAACTGCTGTAAATGCACTTTCCAGGTTGGAATATTAAAGCTAAACCAATCCGACGTAAAGGTATAGCTTTTAGCCGCAGTGTGGAGTTTGTACCTGGCATCAACTAATCTTCTTGCAGCGTCAGCATTATTTGCATCTAGCTCTACAGCCTGTTTCAGGTAGGTTTCTGCTTGTTGAAATTGCTGCTTTTGGGCGGAAGTGACTCCTAAGTTGAGAAATATTTTGGAAAGATGAATCGGATTAATGCTTGCCTGGATCTCTAAACATCTATGGAATGCCCCAAATGCTTGGTCTAAAGATCCTTGCTGATGAAACACTAAACCCAGGTTATTATGGGCGATCGCAATCTGGTTTCTCAATAGAGCAAACTTAGGATTTTGGCGAATCTTATCGTTTACAAAGCAGACATCAAATAACTCATGAAAAGGATGGATTACGGCTAGTTTTTGTAGCACTCCCTCTAAGAGATTGAGATTTACTTGCTCAAAGCCTTGGGTAAATGCTAGCGAGTGAGTTGCTGATGCTAAGAACTGTCTCCCTTCTGGCTCAAATATTTTCAACTCTATAGAAAGTCGAATCAGGATTAGCGAATTATTAATATCATTGGGAAGTAGCTTGGCAATATAGGAACGAACCAGCCAAGCGTTTTTCCAATTGGCATTCTGTTCGTATTGCTCAGCCGTTGTCGCCAAAAATTGAAGTAACTCGACGATGCGGTTTTGCTGCTGACTAGCATTTTGTTGCGCCAGTGCTGACAACCAAACATTTTGTGCTTCCGGGGCTCGCTCTGCCAGGAGCAATGCCAGAATCAAGGAGGTATGGTCAGTCACTTCTACGGGTTCTGATTGAATTTCTGCCGCATAATTTGGCATTACCTCACGAGTACCTGTGGGGGCAACAGGTTGTGTAGGCTGCTGGCTATGGGTCATGGTTAAATTCCTAGAAAAACGGGTGGGCAATTTGGCTATAAAGAACGAATGCCCATTTCCAAGCCTCGATAGACACCCGTTAAAAAATCTAAATCTAAAGTTTCGAGGCGATCGCTGGGCTTATGATAGTGCGGATTTCGCAGGTTGGCCGTATCTGTCACCATCAAAGCGCGATCGCCCCGATCCCAAAAGGCTGCATGATCGCTGCGACGGGTGTCTGGCAAAATTAGGCCTCTTTTTCCCGCAGGCAACCAACGGCAAGGCACTCCTGCCCGACGCAAATGATGGCTGAGGTGAATTAAGTCAGGAATGGTTTTTAGATTGCCAATCAAGCCAATAAAGTTGCCTTGGTTGGGAAAAAAGTACTTGAGGCCAGGAGGATACTGTTGGGAGTTGGGGCTGCGATCGCAATAGCCCAGCATTTCTAACGCCAGCATTAACCGCAGTGGCTCCTCCTGTAGCGAGTTTGCATAATAGGTGCTGCCTGCAAGGTTATAGCTCGTTTCTTCAAAATCAAAAGCAACCAATCGAATCGGATGACGGGCAGGTTCTTGGCAAAAAGCTTGCGCTAGCTCCAGCAACACTGCTACCCCAGTGGCATTGTCATCTGCGCCGGGAGAGCCTATAACGGCGTCATAATGAGCCCCAATCAAAATTGGCAGTCTGTCTCTGTTCGCGTTCGTCGTGGCCGCTGGCAAATCCAAAATCAAGTTTTGCAGGCTCATCCCCTGAACCTGAAAGTTTTGGATCGCTACTTGGCCCCATTGTTCTAACTGCTGACGGATATATTGTTGAACAAAGAAGTGGCCAGCGGTGGCTAAATAAGGATCGCGATCGCGAGCAACCTGTGTTAAATGATGCTGTAGTCGAGCTTTTAACTCCACCCAAAACTTCCATTCCACTAGACGATAGTGGCAACTTACCAGGAAAAAATGGCTGCGCCTAGCTAAGACTTTTCATGAAAAAACTCTCTACTTAGGGTTAGTAGGGGGTTTCACCCCATGGGTGGATTATTTCGTGGTAAGAGTTAGTATACTCTACTACCTAGCTACCAGAAGTTGTATACAGCACTACTGTATTCAACGTTTCGTGCATCCTCTCAAGCATTTATCCATGTTGCTATTTTGTCTTGTCTGGGTTGCATCCCAAGCAGAGTACTTTTTGTCATCGGGTCAGAGTTTGTTTAAGGCTCCCGAACGTCTACTCAGCAACTTTCCTGCCAAGATGCTTTCGGTAGTAAACCGACCCCCTCATAAGTCCACTTCAGCTTGGCTCCAACCCTCCGTTTCCTCCAGCCTTTACAGCACCTATTCGCCTAGGCTTGCACTTCTGACCTCATCCCCGCGCCCACAGCGTCAAAGTGCTTTAGTCTCTTCTTCAACCACCAGCTGGTTCAATCCGGTTGAAAATCCACTTTTTTCTGCCAAGTTCAGAGTCACGCCTGCCGTTGTTAATGCTGGTATTACGGGTATCAAAGTAGAACCCCAGCTCTGGGCTGCCCGTTCTCTAGCCATCACCTCTAATGCTGGCAAGAACTTCATGGATCACTATCCGGGCCAAGTTCTGCGACTGTTTAAGGATTTGTTTTCTTGGCAGGGGCATGAAAATAGTCTTAACGCTGCTAAATCAGTCGTGGTTGTCCGAGCCAGCCGAGCCATTACCCCAGAAGCCAAGACTATAGCCAGTGGGCAGCAGAAACGCCCTGCCTTTCTACACACTGCCTTTATCCAGAATTTTTCATCCCAGTCTGCTCATCGCACCGTGTTTCAAGTGTGGGTGAGAGGGTATTTAATTGCTGAGCTGCCAGCTCGTGATCAAGCTGAATTAGTAGCCTCAAGATTTAAGCAGATCTTACAAAACCCTCACTTTAATGCGGCCCAACTGCAAGTGGGTCTGACTCAGGGAAATCCGGCTGGTAAATTGGGCGATCGCGTTTTGTTTGCGGTTGATCCGGCGATCGCTGCTCACATGAACCGCACCCGCGAGTTGCTAGCAGTGGAGTGGGTTAACAACTTACGCATTGCTTTGTCAACCCCACCCCTGACCTTAGCGGAAGCCCAGGCTAAAATGTACGGCTTGGTAGAAACGGATCGCAAGATTGAGGGGCTGGCTTCTTGGTACGGCCCCTATTTTCATGGCCGATTAACCGCCACCGGGGAAACCTTTAACCAAAATGAGCTAACCGCCGCCCACCCTTCGCTCCCCTTCGATACCTATCTCAAAGTCACAAACCTCAACAGTGGTCACTCAGTCATTGTCCGAATTAATGACCGTGGCCCCTATGTAGACAACCGAGTCCTAGATCTATCGCGGGAAGCGGCCCGCCAAATCAACAGCGAGGATGCAGGTGTGATTCCCTTCCAAGCGGTGATTATGCAGCCCAATGGACCTCAGCGCATCGCTACGGGTTCCCAACTAACGGCTGGCCTGTAGGTTGGAGTGAGACGGCAGCACTGGCATCACAATGTGGTGATCGCGATCGATGTTCAGCCACCCTTCTTCGCGCAATTGGCCCAGCAGTCGAGTTACTGTGACCCGTGTCGTACCGATCGCATTGGCTAAGTGCTGATGAGTTAACCGAACTCCCAAGCGAGTGCCTTCGGTCGTTGGAACACCAATTTCTTGCTGGAGCAACAACAACAGATGGCATAGCCGATCTTTAACCCGGCGGTGACCCACTAAAGCTAGAATCGCCTCGGTTTGTCGTAAGCGGCGGTTAATATGGCGCAGAATGCCTTTGGTCAAGGTAGAAGATTGTTCTACCTCAGAGATTGTTAGCCGCATTAAATCTACAGCGGATAGAGCCGTAGCTTGGTAGGGATTGGTGAGGGTGAATGGTAAGCCAAAAGGCATGGAAGGTCCTGCTAAGCCAAGTAAAGCTTCGTCTCCATTGGGATACAAAGTGCTTAGTTGCACCACACCCCGACAGACAATCCAAATTTCGTGGGGAGCCATGCGGATAGCTTGACCACTGCTATAGGGGTATAGGCTTCGACCTGCGTAAAGCTCCTCTAGCAACTGGCGTAAGTCGGGCTGAGAGCTTGCTTCAGAGGCAAAAGAATGGAGCATACCAAGAACCCAGGCTAAATCTCTTCCTTAATCTAGATGTTTGAGCTCAAGGAAAGTTAATTGCTGGGTTCAGGCTTGGTTAAGCTTTGGTTATGCTACCTGTGATTTTGCTCACAAAGTCCGCTGACAAAGTAGCAGTATGGCTCAACTAGGGTAACTGCTGCTTAGGGCAAGGTCAAGTATGCTGGCTTACACTTGCTTAAGCGGAGCCAGAATGAAGGCAGCGAATAGCTTCTAGCAAACCTCTGGCTTTATTGAGGGTTTCTTGATACTCGCGTTCTGGCTCTGAATCTGCTACTAAGCCTGCTCCCGCTTGCACACTCACCCGATACTTGCCATTGCCTTGGCTGCGTACCACCATTGTACGAATGGCGATCGCGGTATTGAGCTGCCCCTCAAAATCGTAGTAGCCATAAGCCCCAGAATAAGGCCCTCGCCGACAAGGCTCTAAGTCATGGATAATTTCCATTGCTCGAATTTTAGGAGCACCACTGACGGTGCCCGCCGGGAAGCAAGCTTTCAACAAATCCCAGGCTGTTTTGTCAGCAGCCAATTCGCCGATGACATTACTGACGATGTGCATGACGTGAGAGTAGCGCTCAATCACCATCACCTGATCAACTTTGACTGTGCCACTCCGACAGACACGCCCCAAGTCGTTACGACCCAAATCGACCAGCATCACATGTTCTGCAATCTCTTTTGGGTCTTGGAGCAAATCTTTGGCCAAAGCCTCATCCTCTGTAGGAGTCTTGCCACGGGGACGAGTACCCGCGATCGGGCGTAAAGTTGCAGTTAGAGGGCTTTGCGGGTCAGTAGTCCGTTCGGCTTTAACCATGACTTCTGGACTAGAGCCAATAATTTGCCAGTCTTGGAAGTGGAAATAAGCCATGTAGGGCGAGGGATTGATGAGGCGTAGGGAACGGTAGAGCGCAAACGGGTCACCACTGTATTCTGTACTCAATTGCTGCGAAATCACTACTTGGAAAATGTCACCCGCTTTGATGTGCTCTTTCGCTCTCTCCACATTGGCGCAGAACTCAGCTTGTGAAGTGTTGCTGGTGTAGTCCAGGGGAGGCGCTTGTCCACTATTACTGCTAGGTGGTGTCCAAGCCAGAACGGTATCGGTGCCAGAGAGCGGTAACTGTAATTTGTTAACTAACTGTTGGACGCGATCGCAAGCTTGCTGGTAAGCCTGAGCCAGATCTACATTGGGCGCTTGCACATCGGCATAAGCGATCGCCCAAATTTTGCGCTTCACTTGGTCAAAAATCAACAAGTTGTCTACCTGCATCCACAGACCATCGGGAAGGTCTGTCTCTGTAGCGGGGTAAACAGGCACGCGGGGTTCCATCCAGCGAATTAATTCATAGCCCCAGAACCCAAATAGTCCCCCAATACCAGGCGGTAGCTCTGGCAGTTTGACAGGTTGGTAAGGTTGCAAGCAACTCGCCAAAATATCTAACGGATTACCGGAAAATTCCTGAACGGAACCATCGCGATGAGTTTGGGTAGTGCGATCGCCCCTTGATTCCAAAATCCACAGCGGATCGCAACCCAACAAGCTATAGCGAGCCAGTTGCTCACCCCCTTCTACAGATTCCAGCAAAAAACTGTAGGGTTGTCCCGCACAAACTTTATACCAAGCTGAAACAGGCGTTTCCAAATCTGCCACCCATTCCTGGTAAACCGGAATGAAATTACCTTGCTGAGCGAGGGCTGAAAATTGCGAAAAATCCGGGAAAATCATGGCTGTATGGTTCAGTCTGGGTGGGCCTCAAGTAAACACTTTACTGGCGAAATGAACTTACCGAAAATCTGGGTCTAAAGCCCCGTCCTTCTAGGACGGCTTTTTACGCTATAACAGTTGGAGTCAACTTACTGGCGGGTCATGCTGGTACTTGAAGCAAAGATAAAAGGTAAAGTGCAACAGTTCGAGGCTTTGGATGAAGCCATTCGGACCTTTCGCTTTATCCAGAATTCTTGCTTGCGCTACTGGATGGATAACGCCAAAGTCAGCCGCAACGATCTGTACAAACACTGCAAGGTGTTGGCAGACAATACGGAGTTTCCCTGGGCAAGCAAGGTTAACTCTCAAGCAAGACAGGCTGCGGCTGAACGGGCTTGGTCGGCGATCGCTCGGTTCTACGACAACTGCAAGATCAATAAGCCCGGTAAGAAGGGTTTTCCCAAGTTCAAAAAGCACTCCACCCGTGCATCTGTGGAATACAAGGTAACGGGATGGAAACTGTCGAACGACCGGAAGTCCATCACCTTCAAAGACAAAGTTGGGGCAGGTCGTTTCCAGCTGAAGGGGACTCGCGATCTGAGCTTCTACCAGAGCGACCAGATCAATCGAGTGAGGGTCGTTCGCCGTTCTGATGGCTACTACGTTCAGTTTGTTCTGGACGTAGAGCGAACAGCAGATCGAGAGCCTACCCGAAAAACGATTGGGCTGGATGTGGGGCTGAACCACTTCTATACCGACTCCGATGGAAATACGGTGGAAAACCCGCGACATCTGCGAAAGGCTGAGAAACGGCTGAAGCGGTTGCAGCGCCAAGCATCTCAGAAGCAGAAGGGATCGAGCAACCGCCGCAAAGCGGTCAAGCGTTTGGGTAAGGCACATCTGAAAGTTCAACGCCAGCGTAGAGACTTTGCTGCAAAGACAGCAAGGTGCGTAGTGAAGTCTAACGACTTTGTGGCGTTTGAAGACTTGCAGATCCGCAACCTGGTGAAAAACCGCCATCTGGCTAAATCCATTAGCGATGCCGCATGGGGTGAGTTCAGGAGATGGGTTGAGTATTTCGGCAAAGTGTTTGGCGTGGCTACGGTTGCTGTTGCACCCCAATACACCAGCCAGATCTGCTCGAACTGTGGTGAGACGGTTAAGAAGACTCTCTCGGCCAGAACTCATGTTTGTGGACCTTGTGGGCACGTTCAAGACAGAGATCATAACGCTGCGATCAACATTCTGAAGAAGGGTCTAAATACCGTGGGGCACACGGAAATTCAAGCTTGGGGAGAGAACGACCTCTATCTGAGTCAGGCAACTGGCTTAGACAAGTTGGCTCGGTGAACCAAGAATCCCCGCCCTTTAGGACGGTGGAGTGTCAATTAAGTCATGCCTTGTTGAGGGTGGAGAAACGAATTAAGACACTTCCTTATTTAAAAAGTAAAGTCTCGGAGGGAGCAAGCCATCCGAGACTCAACTGTCTTTGTCCTGTCAATCAATTAAACTGCACTAAGTAGCCATCCAAACACCCTGAAAGAATTTTTGAATTTTCAAAAACGCCATCAAGTTTTGAGATGGGAACTCAAGCAAGCCCGTCCTAGATGCTATAAGTTGACTCACCACTAAATTTCACTTTAGCAGGGTCAGTGTTTTGACCAATGCGGCGTTCTTTCTTACCTACATAAGGACGACCTGCATTCACCTTCTCAGGGAATACGCCATCCTTAGGATGCAGATACTCCATTTCGCCGTTCGGAAAAATCCGATAGATCTTATAGTTAGTGATTTTGAATTTTGCCCGCAGTTGCTGGCCTCCGAGGGCGATGCAGTGCTCTTTACGAGCTAGGTACAGCAGGTTGTCACCTTGCCGCATAACTGCCGCTCCACCCGTTGGCATTTCAAACACTTGTTCTTTGGGGCTAGTCCAAGTGATGGCGTACTTCTCTTCGACTTGAGCTTTGGTTAGTAGGCCACCTGTACTGCCGCCAAATAAAGGAGTTTGTCCAGTAAGGGTTTCTGCCATGAATTTCTCTCTGAACGTCTGAACGTTTTACGGCATCCTATCACTGAGACGAGACACGTCTATCTACTTTGTCAGGAACTGTTACAGTTCTTCAGTATTGCGGCTTGATAATTCTTTAGATTATTTCTTTAGATTGTTAAGGACGAGTGGATACCCGCTTGTTTCGGAGCTTGGCGTTTCCTTTTTGAGGGCTAGGCGATCGCGTCTCTCGTCCCTCTTGACTAATTGGAATCGTGAAATGGAAGCGGCTCCCGCAATCTCGACCTGCCGACTCGGCCCAAATTTGCCCGCCTAACCCGGTAATAATTTGACGACAGATGGCTAAGCCCAGACCAGTACCGCCTGTGGTTCGACGCAATGCCCCTTCTTCTTGATAGAAGCGATCGAAAACGGCTTCAAGACGGTTGGGTTCAATGCCTCGGCCCGTGTCTGTGATCGTCACCTCTAGCATTTGGCCCCCGTTCCGACGCGCCTCAATGGTGACTTGGCCCTCTGGTTCAGTAAATTTGCAAGCGTTTTCCAGCAGTTTCGAGAGGACTTCCACCAACCATTCGCCATCCGCTCGCACTAGTGGCAATTCTGGAGGCACTTGGGCCGCAATCCGGGGTAACTGATCTTGAGTTTGCCGCGAGTGAATACTGCTTAGAGCGAGATCTACGCATTCCTGCAAAGGTAATGGCTCCAAGTTCCACTCTACCCGCCCGCTCTCCAGGCGCGATAGGGTCAAGAAGTCTTGCACCAGTTTACGCATCCGCTCAGCATCGGTTAAGGCTGTGTTGAGCATGACTTGCCGCAGTTCCAAAGGCATATCTGGCTCGCTGGCAAGGCTTTCTAGGCATACCTGAATGGTGGAGAGGGGAGTACGCAGCTCGTGCCCGGTAATGGCGATCAAGTTACTGCGGGTGCGATCGAAGGCTTCGAGTTGCTGGTTAAGATCTTCTAAGTTGGCGTAGGCTTCTGCTTGAATCAAGGCGACTCCCACTTGGGTGGCGATCGCCTCTACTAAAGACAACTCATCATCGGCCCAACGGTGAGGGAAAGCACCACAGTGATGCAGTTCTACCATTCCCATTAAGCGATCTTGATAAAGTAAGGGCACCATTAGCCAAGAGCGAATCTGCCAGCGATCGGTGAGTGCCTGCACGTCTGGGGTGGCAAGGACGCGGACATCTTTGGCCGTATCCTCAATGTGGATAAATTCGCGCTTTTGAGCGATTTCTTGAAATAAAGGATTGTTTTGAAGCGGCCAAGCTTGACCACTTAAAGAAGGTGCCGTTGTCGGTGCTGTGCTGAGTGCAGGAGCCGTTGTCCCATTTTTTATAGAGTCGGCTATAGAGTCGGCACAAATTGCATTGTGGCTCAAAAACTCATACTGAATTGTGGCTGTCGCATCTGTGGCACGGCAACGATACATCAAGCAGCGACACACTCGGAGGGTTTGTCCGAGTTCCTGCACTGCCACCTTAAAGATTTCGTCTGGGTTGAGCGATCGCCGAATCGCAGAGCTGATGGAGTTGACTAACCGCTCTTTGCGCTCTTGGGCCGCGATCGAGCGATAGGTTTTCAGCAGCTTGTACTGGCCCGCTTGGAGATAAGTAAGCAGTCGCTCCACAAAAGGATCGGGATCAACGCCTTGGAAACCAGACGGCTTTTCCACCAAAAATTCGGCTTTAGCTTGGGCTATTTTTTTTACCAGTTCTGGTCGATACACCAAAACTCGGTCTAGCAAAAGCTCAGCAGCTCTGCAAGTCGCTTGGCGATCGAACGTCCAGACTCCCTCAAACCGACGAGTCTGATCCATTGCAGGCTGTTCTGGTGGTGGCACTGCGTCGCGCCGAATATTGACTCCGCTGGTCGCCTCTTCTCGCTCTCGGCAGACTAAACAACTCGCGTACTGCTGCCCAATCACAATTAGGTGCCACTCGTGGCTTAATTCGTCAGCAGGTTCAAAGGCAACTGTTTCGTACCTTTCAGAGCGGTTGGCAAAATCGGTTTCTGGGGCTGCTAAGACATAGACCTGATCAGTGCGCTCTGCGATTCGTAGATAACGATGCGCTTCCTGCCGATAGAAACGCTCTCGCTGAAAGCTAGCAATGACTAAGGGCCGCTCTGTCCCTGCCAAAACCTGGTCTTCCATTGCGTGAGACAGCGCTGTCAAGGAAGACTTGAAGTACAGTTGCGGTCTTAATTGGGGTAGAGCTTGTAGCAGAGCTTCCAGCAGGGAAGTGTTGGTACTCATTCAGGTTTTTATCAGTCCGTCGGGACACAATCCACGTTAGAGCGGGGTTGAGGTAGACTGCGCCTATTTTCCAAGCTGTAGCTCAAGCTACAGATATGGCAGCAATCTAGCAATCAGGCTGGCGGCAAAGGGTCAACAGACAACAAAGCACTCGAACCACTGACCTCAACTTATCTTAATCAGGATTAGGGGTGGGCGGTTACTAAAAGTTCTGTTTCCTATTTTGACTGAGCGATCGCCTGTTCACCTAATGAAGTTTGCCGTTCGATACACGACCTGACAAGACACCGCCTGGAACGTTCTTACCTTCGCGATCGTTTATCCCACTACGTTTTACAGTTTCTATTCCTTTGGGAGTACGACCAAAGAAGTAGAAACGGTGATGTTTTCGAACTCTAAATCTCTGAATTCTTAGGTAGCTTTTAGCATTTAGAAAAAGAGGCATAGGAACAAGCCACAACTCTACTTTTCATACATCAATCACTCGTGTTTTTTTATACATCCGCATATTCAGTGATGCCATTAGCTCAAGAACCTGCTGGTTTTATGACAACTTTATAAAACACAATTTTTTTATAAAGACTGTATTGAAAATCTCTTTGCTTGATTGTTTTCCGTAGATTCGCTTCATAGGATGAGTCTGTAACTTACGTAACTTTTCGTAGTTCACAGCGATGAATACTAAAACTTTTTTCTCATGGGTGCCTGTCGTAGCTGCGGGAGCAACTGCGGTTTTCGGTTTTTCTACCCAGGTCAGTGCTGCTACTGTTAATCTCGGTTCCGCAACAGGCTACAACGTTTTCGTGTTAGGCGATGTAGACCTTGATTCTGATACTGAAGGTAAAATGGCGATCGGTGGCGATGCGACCCTTCGTAACTACAGTGTCGGCTTCAAAGATCAAGGTGGCGATGCCTTGGTCGTTGGCAAAAACCTCAACTTCCAGGGCGGTACCGTTTACGGTAATGCCTTTGTAGGTGGTACTTCTACGGTCAGTAATGTTGACTTCCAAGGTGGAGCACTGAAGTCGGGTAACCCGATTGACTTCGGCAAAGCAAAGCAATCTTTGCTGAATTTGTCAGCATCCTATCTGTCTGGCTCTGCTAGTCAAGCAGACATTAAAGAGGGTGGGATTACTTTAGAGGGCAACGGCTCTAATAATGTCTTCAACCTAGCGGGCGCAGCTTTGAACAACGCTAGTAGCTTGAACTTTAAAGGGGTAGGCAGCTTTATTGTTAATGTCAGTGGCGAGAACATCGACATCAAGAATTTTGGCTTTAACCTCGGCGGCGTTGAAAAGCAAAACATTCTATTCAACTTCTTTGAAGCCACTAACCTGACTGCTTCTGGGTTAGGGATTGAAGGTAGCTTCCTGGCTCCCAAAGCCAAGGCTGTATTTAACAACGGTCAGATGAATGGCACTCTAGTAGCCGCTAGCTTAGAGGGCAATGGCCAGTTTAATCATGTAGGTCGGCCCCCAGTTGAACAGCCCCCTGCTAGTGTTCCTGAACCTGCGGCTCTGACTGGCTTAGGCTTTGCGGCAGCAGCTTTAGCAACATCTCGTCGGAAAACTAAGCAGGCTGCGTAGCAGCAAACCTGTCAAACAACAGCTCCGAAACTAGAGCCTGCCTAGTGGATTTGATTGAGAACTGAGATGTCTTTAGTGTATAGTCGCAAGCTTATAATCGAGAGCTGTTTGTGGCAAGTTTGATAGTTATGAATCCCTGAAGTGCGAGTGAAGGCTTACCGCAAAAGTCTTCACTTTTTTTGTAGGTAAAAGAACTCTATAACTGCAAAATCAGTCGTGCCAGATTGAAATAAATCAGCACGCCCACTACATCAACAGCCGTGGTAATGAAGGGAGCGGACATCAGGGCTGGGTCTAGCTTGAGATACCGAAAGAGAAATGGCAGAGCCGAGCCAGATACTGAAGCAAGCAGCGCGATCGCCACTAAACTCACTCCCACAGCCAGCGCCACCAAAAAATTGCCTTGGAGAAAGTAGGCCCAGACGATCGTGATGGTCCCCAAAATTAGGCCGAGTAGAAGTCCTGCGATCGCCTCGCGTCGAATAATGCGAAGCGCTTCTTTCAGACGAATGTCCTCTGTGTTCAAGCCTCGAATCACGACCGTAGAGGACTGAGCGCCGACATTGCCCCCCGTTCCAGTCAGGAGGGGAATAAATGCTGCCAATGTCACCACCTGCTGCAACAACTCTTCCTGAGCTTTGATAATAGTGCCAGTCACAGTATTGGTCAGCAACAATACCAAGAGCCAGACAACCCGTCGTCGCGCTACGGTTAATAAATTAGTTTGGAAGTAGTTGTCACCATCGGCCTGGACACCACCCAGCGCATAAATATCTTCAGTGGTTTCCTGCTCCAGAATATCGATCACATCATCGACCGTCACAATCCCGACCAGCCGTTGCTCTGCATCTACCACGGGCACAGCGAGGAAATCGTAGCGCTGAATTAAGCGAGCTACTTCTTCTTGATCAGTATCTGTCTGCACAAATAAAGCATCACGGGTCATGATTTCCCCAATCGTCTGCTGAGGCTGTGCCACTACTAATTCCCGCAAGGATAGAGTTCCCGTTAGGCAACGAGCCGCATCGGTTACATAAAGGTAGTAAACAGTCTCAGTATATTTCGCTAGGCCGCGAATTCTCTCCAAAGCTTGAAAAGCCGTGAAGCTCTCCTTTAAGGAAATATACTCAGGCGTCATAATCCGCCCCGCTGTGCCAGATTCGTAGCCCAACAGCAAAGCCGTAGACTGGCGTTCTAGCGGACTTAACTGCTCTAGCAGGCGGGTAACGACCTTAGCAGGCAATTCATCAAACAAGCGCACTCGGTCGTCGGGAGACATTTTGTCAACAATGTTTAGCACTTCCTGACGCTTAAACTCTTCAATTAGAGCTTGTTGCACCGAAGGATCTAAATACTCATAAACTTCGATCGCCTCATCTTTTGGTAACAAGCGAAAAGCAATCACTTGGAGGGTTTCGGGTAAGCCCTCGATCGCTTCGGCAATATCAGGCGCTTGCACAGGCACCAACAACGCCTTCGCCCCCGGCAAATTTCCTTGCTCTAAGAGGGTTTGGAGTTGCGATCGCACCAATTGTCGTAATTCAGTTCGGGAAGTAGGTTGCAAAGGAGAAGAGAGATACTCAGTCAAGGCGGCTGCCCCCAGTTCAGGAGTACGTCACTTGCTGCCTTTAGTCTACGAGGAAGTGGCAAGCGATCGGTATATCGCTAACTCCAAGTTGGTACTCAATCTGAGCCTCTTGGTCAATAGCAATTAGGTGGCTGATTCAGGGGAATCCCAACCAGCAAAATTAACGTAGCAGAGTACTAGTCGATGATGAGATCAAATTAGCAAAAACACAGCTTTGATTCAGATTCTGCCGAGTCAAAGGTAGCTATAGAAATTTTTTTCCTGATCAGGTGCCCAAAGTTCCGTATCAGAAAGTAGCAGCTCTGAGATGGATACTTCCTATGCACACTTATCAATCTGTCATAGCAGTTGGTTTGCTGACGGTTGCCTGGGCATTTAGTTTGCAACCTATTAGCTATAGCTTACACAATTCTTCGCTATCTGTTCACACTCAAGAAGTTCTAGCATCCCAAAGAAACAATGGTGTAGAGCCTCATCGTGGCAGCGGCAGGTGAGGGTATGGTTAAACTACCAAACTATTTTTGACCTCCCATTCGGCCCAGTTAAGCGCTTCGCAAAGTATCAATTAAAACCAGCTTTGGGTTGAAAAACTAGTGACCTAAAGCTTATTTTTCTATTCAAGCAATATATTTTAGTACTACGGGTGAGGAGGAGCGGTAAACCCACAGGGGTAAACCTTTCAATTAGATTAAATTGAGGAAGAGAAATTACTTCAGCGATCAATTAAACGCTCTATAGTTGGGCCATCACTTTATGTAAAGGTTCGAGTGGCGGGAGTAGCAAATTCCTGCAAAATTATTTCTGAGAAGGAAATCTTATTTATTCCCAAGTGCCGAGCAATAATCCTTGTTTAGGAAAAATCACTAGTGCTTAAACTACCTGCATGCCTTAAGCTTAAGGGTGTTCACCGAAGAGAGTAGCTCAATAGTTGTCCAACCAAGGTGGAACTATTACCAATTTCTCAAATTTTTATACACAAATTGTATATTCACCTAGTCGCTCCTGCGGGGCACGGCTACTGCTATGACTAACGACCTAGATCTGATCAAACGTCTCAGCCCTAGTGCCATGGATCAGATCATGCTTTATTTGGCATTTAGTGCCATGCGTACTAGTGGGCATCGGCACGGAGCCTTTTTAGATGCGGCAGCTACCGCCGCCAAGTGTGCTATCTACATGACCTACTTGGAGCAAGGCCAGAACCTGCGTATGACAGGACACTTGCACCATATAGAGCCGAAACGGGTCAAGGTGATTGTTGAAGAAGTTAGGCAAGCGCTAACAGAAGGTAAGCTGCTGAAGATGCTGGGGTCTCAGGAACCTCGCTATCTAATTCAGTTTCCCTACATTTGGTTGGAGCAATATCCTTGGCAACCTGGGCGATCGCGCGTTCCTGGTACCAGCCTCACCTCTGAAGAGAAACGCCAGATTGAGCAAAAACTGCCCGATAATTTGCCAGATGCTCAACTGATCAATTCCTTTCAATTCATGGACTTGATCGAGTTTCTGCATACGCGATCGCAAGAGGATTTAGACCCAGACCGTCAAATGCCCTTGAGCGAGGCATTAGCAGAACATATCAAACGACGCTTGATTTACTCTGGCACAGTCACGCGCATCGAGTCACCTTGGGGGATGCCCTTTTATGCCCTGACCCGCTCTTCTTACTCACCAGCCGATGATGAGGAGCGCACTTACATTATGGTGGAGGACACGGCTCGCTACTTCCGCTTGATGAAAGATTGGGCTGATCAGCAGCCTCGGGTGATGCGGGTCTTGGAAGAACTCGATATTCCTACGGAAAAACTGGATCAAGCCTTGCAGGAACTGGATGAAGTGATTCGGGCTTGGGCCGATCGCTACCATCGAGTGGGCGGACAATCCATGATTCTGCAAATGGTGCTTGGCCCCCGTGAGGAAGCAGGGTCTTCCTGGTAAGTCAAGACATTCATCCAAAAGTTGAAAATCGGGATGACTGGATTCGAACCAGCGGCCCCTTCGTCCCGAACGAAGTGCGCTACCAAGCTGCGCTACATCCCGTTGTAGTCTTAATCAATCAAGTTTAGCGTACCATAGGCACAAAGATATTGTGATGTGCCGCGACTTGTTAAGATTAATCATACATAACTTCAGCAATCAAAACTCAGCGTGGTCGTTAAGCCAGAGTGGTTACGGGTCAAAGCTCCTCAGTGGGAGCGAGTCGGTAGTGTTAAAGAAATCCTCCGAGATTTAGCACTCAACACCGTCTGTGAAGAGGCATCTTGTCCAAACATCGGTGAGTGCTTCAATCACGGTACAGCAACATTTTTGATCATGGGACCCGCTTGTACTAGAGCTTGTCCCTACTGCGATATTGATTTTGAGAAAAAGCCCCAACCGCTCGATCCGACTGAACCCGATCGCTTGGCTGAGGCAGTGCATCGATTACGCCTCAATCATGTAGTCATTACGTCTGTCAACCGAGATGATCTACCTGATGGCGGCGCATCGCAGTTTGAGCGCTGTATTCAAGCGATTCGAGCAATTTCTCCCAGCACGACGATCGAAGTTTTAATTCCAGATTTGTGTGGCAATTGGCAGGCGTTAGAGGCGATTTTGCAGGCGCAGCCAGAAGTGCTCAACCACAACACAGAGACTGTACCTCGGCTCTATCGGCGTGTTCGTCCTCAAGGCCAGTATGAGCGCACCTTGGAATTGCTAAAGCGATCGCGAGAACTAGCCCCTTGGGTTTATACAAAGTCTGGCATCATGGTGGGCTTGGGTGAAACTGACGCAGAAGTGCGGGCAGCCATGCAGGATCTACGAGCCGTAGATTGCGACATCCTCACAATCGGTCAATACTTGCAACCCAGCCAAAAACACTTGGGCGTTGCAAACTTCGTCCCCCCAGCCCAGTTCGACGCTTGGAGAGAATTTGGTGAGTCTATCGGCTTTTTGCAAGTCGTGTCTTCACCTTTAACCCGCAGTTCTTACCATGCTGAGCAAGTAAGGGTGTTGATGGAACGCTACCCTCGTACCATTGGTGTGCCCACAGCCAACCTTTTACCACTGGATTGAGAAAAGGGCTGTGCAAACTGTAACGCTGGCAGTACTGGGATCAGGCGCATGGGGTTCAGCCTTGGCAAACTTAGCAGCCAAGCAGGGTCATTCCGTGCGCCTTTGGTCACGTCGCCATTCTCAAAGTTTGGGAGAGGTAGTAGAAGGGGCTGACTTGATTGTGTCAGCGATCTCTATGCAGGGTGTGAGACCTGTGGTGGAGCAGCTACAGTCCCTAGCGATCGCCGAGTCGGCAATTTTAGTCACCGCAACTAAGGGTTTAGATCCCACAACAACACTCACTCCCGCCCAAATTTGGCAAGCAGCTTTTCCCAGGCATCCAGTTGTGGTACTATCTGGACCCAATTTATCGAAGGAAATCGAGCAGGGATTGCCTGCTGCCACTGTAGTTGCGAGCGAGAAGCTGGTCGCAGCTGAGCAGGTACAGGCGGTCTTTTCGTCCGGTGTTTTTCGGGTTTATACCAATCCCGATCCCTTAGGGGTAGAACTGGGTGGCACGCTCAAAAATATTATTGCGATCGCGGTTGGAGTTTGTGACGGTCTCCAACTGGGAACCAATGCCAAAGCAGCTCTTGTAACTCGTGGGCTCACAGAAATCATTCGAGTTGGCACTCACTGGGGAGCAAAAACAGAAACCTTTTATGGCTTATCTGGTTTAGGTGACCTGCTAGCCACTTGCAATAGCCCTCTGAGCCGCAACTACCGAGTTGGCTATGGTTTGGCTCAAGGTCAGACGCTTTCGGAGGTACTAGCGACTTTAGAAGGCACGGCTGAGGGCATCAACACGACTCAAGTGTTAATTCCGCTGGCTCGTCAACACAATATTTCTGTACCTATTTCGCATCAAGTCTATCGCTTGCTAGAAAGCGAAATTACGCCGCAACAGGCCACCGAAGCCCTCATGCTGAGAAATACTAAACCAGAGTACAACCTTCTCAATTTATAGAAGCGAAGTTGAGTTAGTACAACCTACATCAAAGCTTAATTAGAAATCAGCTCTAGGTGCAGATCTAGTGAAATTCGTCTAGTGATCAGGAAATATTGGATCGGGTGATGTAGATTAACCTAACACCTGACCTGAGTCACTCATGCTTTCCTATTCTCTCTTTATAGTTTGGATAGCTAGGTAAAACAGGTTTTGACTGCATCTACCTACGAGTAGATCTCAAATTGGGTGCGAGTAACAAGACGGGTGCCTACTGTAGAGCTAGTTGAAGCATGAAGCTAGCCCTTGAGCCGTTAGGACTCAAATCTTACCTAGGAGGTCTGGCTGTTGAATTTGCCGCTGATGGTTATGGCTCAAATCATGTTAAGAAAGCTTGACGGATTTGGCTGTGGAACTCTCAGCAGCGTTCTGAAGTCTGACATGACGGGAACAATAGCAGCGAGACCTAGCTAGCAAGCCCCATAATTACCCGGAGCGACTGAGACGATCACTATGCCAGCAACATCTTTTTACGCTGATGCAGAATATGACGATCAACTGAACGCTACTAGCTTTCGGTTGAGCAATGAGGACATCGAACCAAGTGTAGATGATCTCGTTGACTTAGACATGGGGTATGCCGATCCAGTCGGTGGGGTACGCAAAAATGTGAGCCGCCGCACTACCGATTTGGTGCGCTTGTATCTCCAAGAAATTGGCCGGGTTCGCTTGTTAGGGCGAGATGAAGAAGTTTCGGAAGCGCAAAGGGTTCAGCGCTACATGCGATTGCTGGAGCTACGTAATGAAGTAGCAACCGCAGGAGATGAGCCTATTAAGCGCTACGTTGATTTAATTGAAGCTCATGACTGTTTAGCGTCTCAACTGGGTCATCGACCTTCCTTAGAGCGTTGGGCCGCTCAAGCAGGCGTTACTGTCGCAGACCTAAAGCCAATTGTGGCTCAAGGAAAACGTCGCTGGGCCGAGGTTGTCGCGCTAGAGGTGACAGAGCTGGAGCAGATCCAAACAGAAGGTCTGCGAGCCAAGGAACACATGATCAAAGCGAACTTACGCTTGGTTGTATCTGTTGCTAAGAAGTACCAGAACCGGGGCTTAGAACTGCTAGATTTGATTCAAGAAGGCACCCTAGGCTTAGAGCGAGCCGTGGAGAAGTTTGATCCCACAAAAGGTTATCGCTTTAGCACCTATGCTTACTGGTGGATTCGTCAGGGCATTACACGGGCGATCGCGACCCAGAGCCGTACGATCCGCCTACCTGTTCATATCACAGAGAAGCTAAACAAAATTAAAAAAGCTCAACGCAAAATTTCTCAAGAAAAAGGGCGCATGGCCACGATTGAGGACATTGCCAAAGAGCTAGAAATGACTGCTCCGCAAGTTAGAGAAGTATTGCTGCGAGTCCCCCGCTCTGTTTCTCTCGAAACCAAAGTGGGTAAAGAGAAAGATACAGAACTAGGAGATTTGCTAGAAACCGAGGATGTCTCACCTGAGGAGATTTTGATGCGGGAATCTCTGCGTCGAGATCTTCAACAACTGCTGACAGACCTCACTAGTCGGGAGCGGGATGTGATTTTGATGCGGTTCGGCTTAGGGGATGGTCATCCTTACTCCTTGGCTGAAATTGGTCGAGCTTTAGACTTATCGCGGGAACGAGTCCGTCAGATTGAAGCGAAAGCTTTGCAAAAACTGCGTCAACCCAAGCGGCGTAACCGGGTGCGAGATTATCTAGAATCCCTGAGCTAAGAGCTAGTACGAAGACCTAGAGAGGTTTCTGAGCGCCAATCGCTCCTAGGGCTTTCGGGTTGGTTCTAAATAATGGTAGATTCGTACCAGCCCCTTAATTAAATATTATTGTCAACAAGGTGATTCTCTTGATAATAACCTTGTTGATTGTGTATCCTTCTCAATAAGAGACTTTATTGGGAAGGTTGTTTATGTCTCTCTACACCACGTCTTCACTAAAGGCTGAACTGAACGAGCGAGGCTGGCGTCTAACACCGCAACGAGAGACTATTTTGCAAGTGTTTCAGAATCTCCCCAAGGGAAATCATCTGAGCGCTGAAGATCTGTACAATGAGCTGCAAACCGATGGGGAACGAATCAGCCTATCCACCATCTACCGGACTTTGAAGTTAATGGCCCGAATGGGAATTCTGCGCGAACTAGAGCTGGCAGAGGGCCACAAACATTACGAGCTAAACCAACCCTATCCCTACTATCACCACCATCTCATTTGCGTCCGCTGTAACAAAACAACTGAGTTTAAGAGTGACTCGATTCTAAAAATTGGCACAAAAACAGCGCAGAAAGAGGGATATCATCTGCTGGATTGCCAGTTGTCAATTCATGCGATCTGCCCAACTTGCCAACGTTCATTAACGCCAATGTAGAAAATTAGGGTGTTTTAGGTGCTAAAAGCGTCCATTGCGAACGTCGCGATCGCTGACCCCATAAAAACGCTGAGCCGCCGCGATCGCTCTTTGCGTTGAGGGTCCCATGTCTCCATCTAATGAGCCTGCGTAGAAGCCTCTAGCTTTCAATCGTCGTTGTAACTCCAAAACGCTGAATTGATTGGCAACTGTTCCGCTTGGATTAGACGTCGAACCAGGTAATGCTGCTAAAGTGGCGCTACCTACAATACCATTGGCAGGAAGCCCCCTAGCTTGCTGGAAGCGAATGACAGCGGTTTCAGTTAGAGAGCCAAAGTAACCTGTGATAGGGCCGTCGAAGAAGCCTGCGGCTTTGAGCCTAGTTTGTAAGTTGGTGACAGCAGGACCAGTATCGCCTCGGCCCAGCGATGAACTACTGCTGGAGACGGGAGTGGGAAAAGGATTGTTATAAGGCTGAGCTGGGTAAAATGTCGTTGCAGCTGTGCTTGGATAACGCTGTAGAACTGCCTGCGTGTTGGAGCCAACAATCCCGTCTGGTTCCAAGGCATTTGCCTGCTGAAACCTAATGACAGCGGCTTCAGTTGAAGACCCAAAATATCCTGTCGTTGCGTCTTCATAAAATCCTGCTGCCCGCAAAGAGTTTTGCAAGGTACTGACTGCGTCCCCCGTAGCACCTAATCTTAGGGCTCCTGATGTGCCTGATGCAGTCGTTGCTTGGTTGAAACCTTCTAATGCTGATAAAGTTCTCTCACCCGCAATCCCATCAGCAGCCAGCCCCCGCTCTTGCTGAAACCTGATTACTGCTTCTTGAGTCAGGGTGCCATAGTAACCCGTAATGGGCCCGTCATAGTATCCTTGGTTGCTGAGTCGAGTTTGCAGTTCTGTTACTTCAGGCCCACTATCACCATTCTCTAGGGCATGGACGGCACTCACAAAGCTGACAATAGACAGCATGACGACAACTGGCAATAGCCTGAGTAAAATCCAGCTAGGCAGCCTTAAGCATTTCAGTGCATTAAATGAGGAAAGGCGAAAATTGGTTGAAGCCAGCTGACTCAAAGGAGCCGTCTCGTAGGTCGAGGCTAGGTGAAGATAGGCAAGGTTTTCCATAGAACTTCTGTAAAGTGCTGACTCACGAGCCAAAGCTAGAGGATGCCTCAAACTTCTATTGGCTATATTTTATGGCATTTTTATTGGGGTTAATCAGTAATTTTACAGAGAATTTATTTTATCTGGAGAACTGACTGGTGATGTGAAGTGGCCGGTTGAGCCAGACGATACTGCAAAATATGAGTCCAAAAAGGAAGCTGCTTGATCAGGCTAATCAATTTACACGCTCGGTATTGCCTGCTTTTACCCAACCTGTGCGATCGCTATCTTCTATTCGGACTCGCTGCCACACTTTGTCGGGGCTTTCTTCTAGCACTACTACCCGGCTGTTATACTCGATACCACCGATTTGGTTAGAATTACTGCCAGGGCCATCCCGCAAAATTAGACCAATGGGCTGCACTACGCGAGCTTGATAGGCACCTGGTTCTAAAGCAGGGGTTGGTGCGGTTGAGCTGTCACCTTGAGGAGCCGCAGTATTCCCGGAGGCACCTGAGGCCGCTACAGCAGCTTTAGTTGCAGCGGGCTTATCGTTCGCAAACGTGGGCCTTGGGGGAGGAGCGGTAAGTTTAGTGACAAAATAACGGGCAGCCACCACTCCTCCTAGACCTAGGAGAGCGATCGCCAGTGCAAAACCCAGCAAAAACTTTATCAGGTTTATCAGGCCAGACCATTTCATGGCTAAAACCAAATCAGACTGTATTCTACATTGCCGATCCCGAATTTATTTGGATTTAGTTGAGGAATCTTCCGTAGCTTGTAAAGACTAGCAGCCGAATAGTCCTGCTTCGCTTTAGTCAGGAGATTGCAGAGAGCGGGAGACGCGGCTACTTAAGCCACCATGCCGAGATGCTAAACGTGCTTTGCCAGCGGCAGCCCAATCTTGAAGAAATTGAATTTGCTCCCGTGCGGTTTGGGCCAATGGCACCGTTTGGCTGGCTGCTTCCAAAATATCGTCGGTGGTGAAATCCCGATTTTGACTGAAGCCGATATGCATCGCCTCTATGATGGTTTGCTCAATCTCCGCGCCTGAGAAGTCTGGAGTTTCGTAGGCAAGTCGATCCAAGTCATAACTTTTCAGGTTGTGGGGTCTGAGGCGAGACAAATGCACCGCGAAAATGGCTCGACGCTCTTCTTGGCTAGGCAACCCCACAAAGAAAATCTCATCAAATCGGCCCTTACGTAGCATTTCAGGCGGCAGTGCTTGGACATTATTAGCAGTTGCGACCACAAAAACGGGAGAAGTTTTTTCTGCCAGCCAAGTAATGAAAGTACCAAAGACCCGGCTAGTTGTTCCTGCGTCCCCTTTGCTATCAAAGCCAGAGAAGGCTTTGTCTATTTCGTCAATCCATAGCACGCAAGGCGCTAATGCTTCTGCTAGCTGAATCATTTGGCGAGTGCGAGATTCTGACTCACCTACTAACCCAGCAAATAGCCGTCCCACGTCTAGGCGGAGTAAAGGCAAGTGCCAGTGATGGGCGATCGCCTTGGCGGTTAAGGACTTGCCAGTGCCCTGAATGCCTGCCAGTAACATGCCTCTAGGGTGTGGTAGGCCATACTGCCGAGCTTTGTCAGAAAATGCACCGCCTCGCCTCAACAGCCAATCTTTGAGGTTATCCAGACCCCCAATGTCCGAAATTTCCTCGGTAGCAGGATAAAAATCCAAAATCTGGGTTTGCCGAATCGTCTGGCGTTTTTCTTCCAAGATCAAATCTACGTCGTCTGGTTGCAGCTCTCGGTGCGTGGCGATCGCTCGTGCCAATACCCGTCGAATTCGCTCAATAGAAAGACCCTGACAAGACCGCACTAAATCATCTAAAGTTCGGCCTTCGAGAGACTGGCCTGTCGCCGCCAACAAGCGTTCAATTTCGACTTTGATGTCTGTAGGAGTAGGTAACGGGAACTCCAAAACAGTGATAACTTCACTCAGCTCATCCGGAATGGTAATTTGTGCTGCTACCAGAACTACATTCTTAGGCTGGGACTTTAGCAATCGGGCCAGATTCCGCAGCTTCCGAGAAACAGAAACATCTTCTACAAAGCGATGAAAGTCTCTCAGAATAAAGATTGCAGGGGCTGTCGCAGGAAGTTTTTCGATAAACTCTAGGGCTTGTAGCGGATTACGCTTACCAAAGCCCACGTCATTGGGGTTGCCTTGGTAGCCATCGACAAAATCCCAGATATAAACGGCTCGATTGCCCTGATGTTTCGCAGACTGCGCGATCGCTGCCTCCACTCGCTCTTCTTCACGAGTCGAAATATAAATCAGAGGATAGCGGGCTCGCAGCAGTAGCTCGAACTCATCACTAAAGTTCATAAGGAAGACCCAACTCAGGACAACGACATCAAGAAGGTAGCTGTTTTTTCAAAGCTTCTAAAGAGGCCCAGCGACGATCCGTTCCTGAAGTAGAGAGTGAGTCCGAAAGCTGGATACCAGCACACGCTTCATCACAGAGCTGTCGCTGGGGAATTGCAAGACACAATTGCTCATAGAGCCACTTGCCAGTATCAAAAGAACCTTGAGGAGACAAGCTTTCTACCAAATCTTCCATTCCCACCTCGCGATCTAAAATGATCGCATCTGCATCACTTGCTGCTTCATCCAACCAAATCAGCTCGGAAGTATTCACTACCAAGCGATGATTGTAGTTTTGCAGACAACGGTGGCAAGCCAAAGTGATGATAGTCTCGGCTTGCGCTGAAACTTCCAAATAGTTGCCCCGATGAGTCACCTTGAGTTGGCCTTGAACGGGGGTCAGGGTTTCTAGATCGGGAAGAAACTCTTTAAACTCAAGAACTTCTGTCTGCTCAGGAGCTCTTGTTAGCTGAGGAATATAAATGGCGTCCATACAGATTGTGTGCCAGTCAAAAAGTTGAGATGCTACTCTACCCTAGCAATTTATAGCTTTGAGTTTCGGGGCAACGGTAGATGAAGGCTTAGTTAGCTTGTCTCTGTCTGCGCCTGCTTCACAACCAAGCGCCGATCTGGTTCTCGCCCCCGACTATAAGTTTCCAGGTCGGGATAAGACTTCAAAAATGTATGAATCTGCCGACGCTCAGCGGAAGAGAGCGCCTTCATTTCAACCTCTTGGCCTGTTTGTCTAACTTGCTCGGCTGCCTGCTCTGCCATAGACTGTAACTCGGCTTGACGACGGGCGCGATATCCTGCCAACTCGATCGTATAGGCTTTTTGCTGGTCTTCAGCCTGACCTAAATTAAGAATAGTGTTGGCAAGATATTGAATCGCGTCCAGAACAGCACCATTAGTCCCCGTCAGTTGTTGAATTTGCTCTGGAGTCAGCCCTGTTTCGTCAATAGTCAACCAATAGTTGGCTCTGTCTTCTAGGGAGT
This sequence comes from Trichocoleus desertorum ATA4-8-CV12, assembly GCA_019358975.1. NCBI lineage: Bacteria > Bacillati > Cyanobacteriota > Cyanophyceae > Leptolyngbyales > Trichocoleusaceae > Trichocoleus > Trichocoleus desertorum. The sequence goes on along the minus strand of JAHHIL010000003.1, from coordinate 44,067 downwards.
TACTGGTTGTGGGTTCTGTAGAACCCAAATTGCTGGATGCTTGCTCAGCAACCTGTACATCTACAGGCAGATCCACTAATCTCAATAACTCCTGTAGCCACTCTCGACCTTGTTGCACGCGACGACTGTCCTCCGGAACGTGAATTGCCTAACTGATCGAACTAGGCTTTTTTCTTAGCTCGCCCTGGTTCAAAAGGTAGGGATTCTCTATCTGTACTAGTGCCACCGGAAGTTTTAGCTTCTTCATCCACAATCTTCTGCAGATTTTCCGGTAGGGGTTCGCGTGACAGGATAAAGGTTTGGAAGGTCTGGAAGATGTTAGCCAACAGCATATACATCAGAACGCCCGCTGGCAGTGGGAAGAACAAGAACATCCCAGAAAAGAGAATGGGCGTAATCTTGTTGATCGTCGCCTGTTGGGGGTTGGAATTGGGCCCTTGACCTGACAAGAGCTGGTTGATGTACAAGCTAACGCCAAAGAAGAGCACCATGCCGACAATATCCCAGTGGATCGTGCCATCTGCATCCATTGCGCCTACTCGTCCTAGCGCATCAATGAAGAGAAAGCCTTTGTCGGCTGCTAGACCAGGAACCACCCCCTGAATAGTGGCTTCCCCAGGTTGTAAAGCCTCTAAATTGCCATTCTCATCAATGCGAACTTGCTCTTCGCCTTTAGTAATTGTCCAGCGAGGTTGAATTTCAGTTTCGGAATGCTCTTTTAGCAGGCTACTGAGCGGCTTACCTTCTACCGTTTGAAATTCAACTTTGGTTTTCTCGCCTACTGCTAAGCGGTTACCACCAGGAAGCAGAGCCACAACGGGCGCATGAATTTTGTCAGCGACAAAGATGTTCTGAGGGGCAGTTGCAAATGCTTGAGGCTGAACTTGAGTGATCTGCTCCTGAGGCAAGATCTGTAAATTGACGCTGTAGTTTATATCTGAGAACGGTGAACCACGCAGAGTTGCAAAGAGCGCAAATAGCACAGGCATTTGCACTAAAACGGGAAAGCAGCCTGCCAGTGGGTTGCCGAACTCTTTGTAAATTTTGCTCATTTCCTCCTGCTGTTTAGCCGGATCGTCTTTGTAACGCTCTTGAATTTCCTTGACCCGCTTTTGCATTACGGGTTGAGTTACGCGCATTCGGCGCATACTCCGGATCGAGCCAGCGCTGAGAGGATAGAGGGCAAAGCGAATCACTAGTGTCAGAGCCACGATGGCTAGACCGTAACTAGGCACAATCCCGTAGAAAAAGTCCAGGATTGGCAGCATGACATTGTTGGAGAGAAATCCTACACCGAAGTCCATTCGCTCTAAGTCAACCTACGTGCTCTGAATGTTCTAATCTAATCTATCTAATATTAATTCAGCCTGGAGAGGCATTGACATAAATAAAGCCCTTTAAGGGCTAAAGGAGGCGAGTCTAGGCGATCGCAAACAACCGTATTGCTGATCAAGACTAAAATGGATGGTCAAGACTAAGACTGCGCTGTTGGTAAGAAAGGGTTTTCAGGTTCTTAGCTTAGGAGGGTTAAGGGCTAAGATTTAGCACCTACCGCCCCACTGGCTTGCTGAGCTCTGGTGGAAAGCTTCTCATTGATGTAATCGTAGACCTCTCTAAATTTAGGCACCGATCGCAACTCTAGACGGCTGCCATCCTTGAGAGTGATGACCATATCGCCCCAGCCCCCCAGTCCGCGAGGTACAGTAACCACCTTGGCGATTTCGGAATAGATAATATCCGAGCGATCGCGTCCCATCCAACCCCCTGTTACAGAGATCCGACGGTTGGTAATGCGATAGCGAACCCACAAAGCGCGAACAATTGCTCCGACACTGAGGGGGATACAAATAATGGTGAATCCCAGTAACAGGTTAATGATCAGATCGCCAATGTGAGGACCACCCTCGTAGTACGCTTCCTCATTAATCGCCATTATCGTAAGACCTCAGCATCTGCCAACAACTGCTCTAATTCTCGCAGAATTTGATGATAATCGCACTGAATGGCTGCGGGACGTACCACAACCACCAGCTGCCAGCCCAAGGATAACTTAGGCAAGAATTGTCGCAGAGCAGCCCGAATCTGCCGCTTAATGCGGTTGCGTACTACGGCACGTTTACTGACTTTCTGACTAACAGAAATACCAATTTGAGTGGGTAATACTTGAGAGTGGCTGGAATGGTTGAAATGGCCTTGTTTATTTAAGGCTCGTAAGGTTAGATGCGCGGTTGAGCGACGAATTCCACCTTGATAGACAGCGCTAAAATCTTGTCGCCGTTTGAGCCGATTTAACTGGGGCAGGGACACGTCAGTCTTCGAGCCACTCCGTTAATTGAGATGAATAATGCCTAGACTGCAAGACGTTGGCGGCCTTTTTGTCTGCGGGCTTTGATGACTCGCTGGCCATTTTTAGTGCGCATACGAGCCCGGAATCCGGAAGTTCTTTTTCTTTTTCGAGAGGTACCGCCAAAAGTTCGCTTAGTCATAGTCCAAGTTGCTCCAAACGTGCTAACCGATAAGCGTGAAAAAAGCCACAGTCTACCATCGTACCACTGAATTTGGCTCGATTAGCTGATGCTCATTTCCCAAGTGCCCAAGTAACGGAGTAGCGGCACATCTCCAGGAGATAGAATCTGACAGTTGAAATAAAAGATGCCAGGGCTAGAGGGATTTTTGACGTTAGAGAAGACTAGCTCAACTGCACTGTTAGCAGGAATGGGTTCTTCAGGAATCAGTTCAATAACTCGACTTTCTTTATTCCAATTGACTTCTTGGAGGGGTACGCTCTTGCCTTTGACCCGAATCTCCATGTCTTTTTGATCGAATTTACCTTTGTAATAGTCGGGATAGGTAATACTGAATTGGGCAACTGCCAATTTCATTTTCTTGGCTGGAACTCGGAGGCGGTAGCGATCCCAACCGTTAGTATGGCCCCCAAAGTCCAAGCGGTAGCTGAGCCGATATTCTGGCTTGACGCCGCTAAAGATGGTCAATCCAGGCAAGCTTTGAGCCAACGTGACAGCAGGGATTGCACCCAATAAGCAACCTGCGATCGCGAGAGTAGAAAAAGCGCTTCGAGCTGTCAGTTTTTTAGAGAACATAAGCCTTGTGGTTGGACAATAGGGTTGAGTCGTTGAGTTGCAAAACTTCACCAATACTGACTGTACCAGGATTGATCAAGTTCCATCCTGAGCTGGGTGACGATACGCCTACTAAAAAGTGCCCTCTGCCTGAACCTAGACCCAACTTTAGGCTCATGAGGTCGGCAAAAAGTACTAGCGTAGGTTACTAAATTGATGAGCTTGGATGGTCATGGATTTTAGGCATGAGATGATGCATAAAACTCATGACATATCTAAATTACAGACCTAAAACAGGACTAAAAAAGTTGCAAAATTTCTCCTAGGTGATGAGAGCGGACATTTAGCAGAAAATGGCTCAGCTTGCTGCAACCAAAGAACTTGGTTCCATTGATGCTGTCTTCAAAGTTGTGTCTTTAAATATTGAAATCTATTAAAACAAGTTAAAGATACCTATCGGATTTTGGGGATCAACCTACTATGCGAAATACACCTCTACGCTTAGCTGGGAATCCCTAGAATTGTTTTTTTTAAGTCGAGTAAGTCAAGTCAATTTACAAGCTGACCCCATCTGTCATGATTGCTTAGGACAATATGGCCGAGTTAGCCAAGAGGAAGTAGAGCTTGTCTTTGGACAAGGCGCGATCGCTGGATGGGAAAGGGAGAATAATAGCAGGAGCGCTATTGCAACCAGCATCACACTTGGAAGTTAAGGTTTGGCGATTCGTTGGTCAGAAATGTAGCTTGGCTAAAATGGTTGGTTTGGTGCTGAGAGAGCGTTCAAAGCTTTGTTTTTATTAATGTTAGTAATAGAACAGATTCACTTCATGCCTGATGTGTATTCTGACAAGCGCAAGTGAGCGATCGCCCTCCTATAATTTTTGCTTTGCTCGAAATGAATTTACGTCTATGAATTTATACTGGCTAGATTTCACTTTGTCTTAAAAGCTGAGATCCGCCTCAAAATTCAGGCTGTATAGAAGTCAAAATTTCACCACCTTAAATTGCTGCTTCTAGAAGTGGCGAGTTATTGATTACGAAGGAGAGTTCATGAAAATAGCAGTTGCTAAAGAAAGTGAAGTCGGTGAGCGTCGGGTTGCCTTGATCCCAGATACGGTTGCTCGTTTAGTGAAGCAGGGAATAGAAGTTTTGGTTGAAGCGGGGGCTGGAGAACGAGCTTGCTTCTCGGATGATATCTACGAAGCCGCTGGAGCCAGAATTGTGAGCGATACAGCGGCTCTTTGGGGAGAGGCTGACGTGCTCCTGAAAGTATCACCGCTTCAAGAACGTGGGGATGGACAGCATGAGGCCGATTTGTTGCGAGAGGGCCAAGTAGTCATTGGTTTCCTTGATCCCTTAGGGACTCCGACCTTAGCTCAACGGTTGGCAGATCGCAAAGTGACAGCTTTCAGTATGGAAATGATTCCACGTACCACGCGAGCGCAAAGTATGGATGCTTTGTCGTCTCAAGCGAGTGTGGCGGGCTATAAAGCTGTTTTGATTGCTGCTGCTGCCTTACCCAAGTACTTCCCTATGTTGACCACAGCGGCGGGAACGATCCCCCCTGCCAAGGTGTTTATCATGGGGGCGGGAGTGGCAGGTTTGCAAGCGATCGCCACTGCTCGTCGTTTGGGTGCTGTGGTAGAAGCATTTGACATTCGTCCTGCGGTTAAGGAAGAAGTGCAAAGCTTAGGGGCAAAATTTGTCGAAGTCCCGATCGAAGAAGATACGGTAGCGGCAGGTGGATACGCCAAAGAAATTTCTGAGGCCGCTAAACAGCGATCGCGTGAAGTAGTTGCTGAGCATGTCAAGACCGCCGATGCTGTGATTACCACCGCTCAAGTTCCTGGCAGAAAAGCACCCCTGCTCGTCACTGAAGAAATGGTGGCTCAAATGAAACCAGGCTCAGTGATCGTGGATTTAGCAGCAGAGCAAGGCGGCAACTGCGCCTGTACGAAGCCAGGAAAGGACGTACTAGTAAATGGTGTGACTGTAATTGGCCCCATCAACCTGCCTTCTTCGGTGCCTATTCACGCCAGCCAAATGTATGCCAAGAACGTCTTGACCTTAGTGCAGCATCTGGTGAAAGACCAAGTGCTAAATCTGAACTTTGCTGACGACATTATCGATGCGGCTTGCATCACCCATGCGGGAGAAATTCGCAACCAGCGGATTAAGGATGCCTTGGCAGCAGCAAACGAACAAATAATGGAAAGGAGCCACTAACGTAATGGCAGCAGGATTAATTGCAGGACTCGTCGTTTTTGTCCTTGCCTCTTTTATAGGGGTGGAAGTGATCAACAAAGTACCGCCCACGCTCCATACACCCCTGATGTCTGGCTCTAATGCCATCTCTGGGATCGCTGTGATTGGTGCACTTCTAGTAGCTGGCCCTAGAGATTCGAACCTAAGCGTCATTTTGGGCTTGATTGCCATCGTTCTGGCAACAATCAACGTTGTCGGTGGCTTTCTAGTTACAGACCGGATGCTGCAAATGTTTAAGAAAAAAGAGGTGAAGGCATGAGCTACTTTGGTTCTACTGGCATCGAACTGAGCTACTTAATTGCCTCTTCTCTATTCATTATTGGTCTGAAGCGTTTGGGATCACCCGCTACAGCTCGCCAAGGCAACACGATCGCGGCAGTTGGGATGTTAATCGCCATCGTTGTTACCTTGCTCGATCGCAACGTCCTCAACTACGAAATGATTTTGTTGGGGATCGCTGCTGGCTCTGTGATCGGCGCGATCGCGGCCCAAAGAGTCGCCATGACCGAAATGCCCCAGATGGTGGGTCTGCTCAATGGGTTGGGTGGTGCTGCCTCGGCTCTAGTCGCGATCGCTGAATTTTGGCGGCTACTTGGCACCGCCGCCGCAGTGCCCCTAGAAGCCACAATCACCACCATTTTAGGAGTGCTAATTGGCGGGGTAACACTCACGGGTAGTTTGGTTGCTTTCGCCAAGTTGCAAGGCATTATGCCCGGTGCCCCTATTACCTTCGGGTTCCAACAGCCTTTTAACCTCTCGCTCTTGCTGATCTTTTTGGCAGGCAGTGCCTACCTAATAGTTGAACCTCACAACGCTTCTATCTTTCTAGGATTGGTTGGCATTTCCTTACTTTTGGGTGTGCTATTTGTGATCCCGATTGGGGGAGCAGATACGCCAGTCGTCATTTCGCTACTGAACTCTTACTCTGGCTTGGCGGCTAGTGCGGCAGGGTTCATCCTGGGTAACAACATGCTGATCATCGCGGGTGCTTTAGTCGGTGCCTCTGGGATCATTTTGACCCAGATTATGTGTAAGGCGATGAACCGATCCCTCACTAATGTGCTGTTCAGTGCTTTTGGCAGTGGTGTTGCTGCAACTACAGCCGAAGGCGCTCAGGGCGACAAAGTGATTCACTCCATCGACCCAGAAGAAGGCGCAATGATGCTGGGCTATGCTCGCTCAGTGGTGATTGTACCGGGATATGGCATGGCAGTTGCTCAAGCTCAACACTCAGTCCGAGAGCTGGCTGACCAATTGGAAAGACTGAATGTGACTGTGAAGTACGCCATCCATCCGGTAGCGGGTCGGATGCCTGGTCACATGAATGTGTTGCTAGCCGAAGCGAATGTGCCTTACCCCCAGCTCTGCGACATGGAAGACATTAACCCAGACCTCGATCGCACGGATGTGGCCTTGGTAATTGGAGCCAACGATGTCGTGAATCCAGCGGCACGGGATAATGCTAGCAGCCCGATCTACGGTATGCCCATTTTAGAAGTAGACAAGGCACTACACACAATTGTGATTAAGCGGGGAATGAGCACGGGCTTTGCGGGAGTTGATAACGATTTGTTCTACAAGGACAAAACGATGATGATGTTTGGCGGTGCCAAAGAAGTGGTAGACAAGTTGGTTTCGGAAGTGAAACAACTCTAAGTTAGAGACTTTAAACGTAAGAAGAGGGGTACAGCACTTGTATCCCTCTTTCTTTTTTATTTTATAGAGCTTTAAGCAAACTCCAATTCCTCGAAACAAATGAGCGAGAGGTTGCTGGGTTTCTGAATGATCTCTTTGGCGAGTAAATAACCCGCGATCGTCCAGGTTTGGTATCTTCTGGCTTCTTTACCAATCAGCCGCCCGTTTTTGCCGTCATAATATTCGGGCCATTCGTCCTCAGCTAAGCGATCCTCGGCAATTTTGAGGGCTTGTTTGCCAATTTCTGGCCGACCTGCCTTCTGGGCTGCTGCTGCCAACATCCAAAGTAAAACGGGCCAACTGCCGCCATTGTGATAAGACCAAGGTCGATTTTTGGGGTCACATCCAGTGAGAATTTTCCAGCCTTGATCTTCTAGGGCTGGATAACAAAGCTTCATCGGCATGTCTCCAACTAGATCTTCCCAACGGGATTCGATGAGCTGCAAAATTCCTTGAGATTGCTTCTTGCTCGACAGGCCAGAAAGTACAGCCATCAGGTTGCCCACGGCAAAGAAACGGCAGTCAATTTGGGAGGGGCCGAGGTTGCCTGCTAAGTAGCCCCCTTCTGTGGGTAGCCACTCGGTGAGTTGATAGAACGGAATGGAATCGGAGTAGATATTGAACTGGTTGAGAGCCTGCTCGCCATACTCTTCTACCTTGTAGCGGTAAATGACGTTGAGGCGGTGGGTGTCGAGCCAGTAGTTTTCGCGGATGTGCTTAGTGACTGGCTCCAAGCGAGAGTTGACCGCGTCGATGAAATATCGATTGTGCTTGGTAGGCAGCAACAACTCTTGGGCAGAGCGCAACGCGGCATAAAACAGAGATTGAATTTCTAGCGGGTGACCATAAAGCCCCATTCGACGATCAATCATGCAAGCGCCGTCTGGAACCAGCAGTGTGGGGTACATATCGAACCGAGCGACCAGGCAAAGCTCAACAATCAGCCGAATCCCTTGCTGGAAATCTTCTCGACTGACTAATTCTTCGTCGTGGGTAGCTTTGAAATAAGCCCGGAGCAAAATTAGCCACCATAGGCAAGAGTCAACCGGAGCAACCCTAGCGATCGCATGTTCCCCAAAATCTGCCTTGAGCCGTTCGTGCCCGTGGGATGACTCAACCTTGAAGCTGGCTGGCATCAAGCCACGGCCTGGTTTGGAGCAGTCAAACTGGCGTTTCTTAGGTTGCAGCTTGAGGGTTTCTTCTAGGAAATTGCGAACAATGTCGGTTCTGCCCCTGATCAGGAAGACGAGGGCAGAAGAAACAAAGTCACGAATGAAGCACTGATCGTAATTAAGGGCTGTGAGTTCTGGATCGCGGGCCGCCACTGTACCTACAGGACGGTCTTGGTAATAAATAATGGACTGTTCTAGGGCTTCCCATGCCTGTTGGTCGAGCGCTGATTTGGCCACTTCTGATGCTTGTTGTTCTAGAGTTGCTTTGCCCAAAGTTCCACCCCTCGCCGATTACTTTGTCTACATTTCCATAAAACTTGTGAATAGCGCTATTACTAAGCTGCTTAAGCAGAGTTGAGTGTAATTTTAAGAGTTTTTGATTTGTAGAGCGCTGTCTCAACTTAACGCAACTCAAAATGCTTGGCTTCTAACCTAGGAAAGCGATCGCATCAATAAAGCTCTGGCATTGAGCAGAATCTATAGGTTGTACCAGGAAAAATGCTCTAGCTGTTTGTTTAAAGGATTGGTATGGGGGATGAAGCTAGCGGTGCATAGTCAGCAGATGGGAACAATGCTTTAAACCAAGTGCTTTAACCATAGCCACGACCAAAGCACAACATTACGGCTGCAACAAAATGGCTCTACAAAACATCAAACGAAAGTTAGGCCAGAGCGGGAGATACCAGTTAGGCGTTTTTGTTTTGTTAGTGGCATTGACTGCGATCGCCTGCTTACTGCTTGTGCCTAAACCCAAGTCAGCGTTCCAGTCAACTGACTACGGAATCCAGTCGCAGTTAAGCTTCAACCAACCCCAGTTTTATCCTCTGAGCCAAAAACTACCCGCCAATCTCTATCAACCTGTAGGGGATTGGGTGGGTCGGCTGATCTTGCCTAGCCAAAACCTGTCTGACCCGAACCTATCTGATCCAAAGCTATCAAATGATCAGCAGTCACAACTTAATCCAGCAAGTGCTGCCTCAGATTGGGTCTGGATAGAAGTGCAGCACGCACCCAGCGAAGCGCAAAGCTTAGTTGGGAAAGTTGCCCGGTTGGAATGGAGTCCCCGACCAGAAGTTCAAGCTTATGTGCAAGCCGTCACGCAAAATGTCAGCTTTACGGCTAGGACCGAGACCAGTAAACAGCAGGGCAATGTCCATCCCGATCGCCTGAATGGTCACAAAGATGTAGGGCCATTGCAGTCTCTAGCTGGAGCCAGACCCAATGATGATGTCATCGTCACGCTCAAGGATGTCATCGTCCTCCCAGCAGGCAGTTCTTCCAGCATTCTCCAAATTAGTCAAGAACCTGTTCTAGCAACGGGACGCTTCTACGGATTGGTAAAAATTTTGGGCCTAGATGACCAGGCGGGTAAGCAAGCAGCGCTCAGCCTCTGCCCAAAACCTCCTTTCTGCGCTCATGAGTTTTTTCGCGTTCAACACTACAATTCAGTTTCTAAAAAATTTGATGGAGTTTTAGAAACGGTCCGCATCCCACAACAACTGGCTGGACGTAGCGGCATTGCGCCCTCAACTCCTCGCCACATCGAAACATCCCCCGCCGGAAAAGCAGGTTGGTACATTTATGGGGCCAAAAGTGCTGAAGGGGCTTTTGTGGTGCAAGCGATTCAGCCGCGATCGCTAGTACAGTTGCAGCCAGAGCGAGTCGTTTTAGGCCATCCCTCAGGATTAACTTACATCAACCAGCAAAACTGGCAGAAGGTTGAAACGCAGAAAGGCACTCTTCGGAAAGTTTTAGTTAAACCTGGCTCAACCGTCGCGAAGGCCAAAGCAATCCCTTTCAAGTGGAAGTTGGGCGATCGCGCGATCGTTCTACATGCTTTTGGCGGCATTGGTGGCAGAAAAGCAGAAGCGGCCCTAGGTTATACGGTCACGGGCCACTTTTCCTATGGGCTAGCCGAGGTCGTTCGTGAACCGTTGACCCAAGAGTTACAGTTTGCTGTTCAGTATCAGCAGGTTTACGCTCACAATCCCAATGCCATTATTTCGGGCACCACGACCTGGCCGAACTACATGGGCAATTTGCAGTGGGGTTGGCTGGGAACTCGGCCTGTTTCAGATGTCCTAGTGAAATTTGACCCAGTGCTGCGAGACTATGACTTCGGTGGCATTACGCTCTCGCCCCTACGAGAATTTCAGCAACAGTTACAGGTAATGATGGCGCGGTATCGAGTGGGAGACGGCACAGGGAGCGCTACCGTAACGCCTGCAACCTCTTGCGTGCAAGACTCTAACCAAGCCCTTTATGCCACGATTCTGCATATCAAGCAGCAAGTCAGTTCCAATCCAGCGATTCAAAGTTGGCTAGCCGCGCATCCTAACGACGAGCAAACCCTAAAGTTTCAGCGGCTCGTATCCTTAGCCAAAGATCTCGAACAGCAGCTGATTCCACTAGGGATTTTGCGATCGGATTGGCAACAAAACGCAACTGCTTTAGCGGGAACCAGTTCTCGACCAGGCTTTACGAGTAGCCGTGACGCATTAGCAGGGCTGACCAGTTGGCGAACCATGATTCCCCGACAAGCCCAAGATGAATTGGCTAACTTGTTCTTGCAACACGGGGCACAGCTCTGGTTTCTCCGCACGAATCAAGTAGGCGGCTGGAACCCAGATATTGTCCCCGTTGCACCTACTGCCTTATTAGGCCAGCTAACCGTTCCAGTTGCAAAAGCTCCGATCGCTTCTATTTTGCTCAGTCGGGTTTTAAGTGCTCTGAATCCTTCTGATCTACGAGGTTGGCTGATTACAGTAGGGTTGCTGTTCCTTTACGGAGCGATCGCTTTACCTCTAGGCTTTGCCTCTGGTTTTCTACAAGTCAACCCTTGGCCTGCCAACTGGCTCAGCTACTTTTTGTTGACCCTAAGAGCATTACTCACACCAGCGCTATTAGAGGAGTTAGGCTTCCGAGTATTGCTACTTCCCCATCCCACAGTGGGGGTGGCTTGGTATATCTGGACTGGCTGGGCAACACTGAGTTTACTGCTATTCATCCTCTATCACCCGCTCAACGGCAAAACTCTGTATAAGGCTGGTGCAACTACCTTTCTCGATCCTATTTTTCTGATTTTGACAGGCTTACTAGGGCTGACTTGTACACTGGCCTATGGGGTGACAGGCTCTTTGTGGGCGATCGCTTTTGTTCATTGGGTGGTTGTAGTCGTTTGGCTGATCGGGTTAGGTGGACACCAAAAACTCAATCTAGCTCCATCAAGCAGCTCAAAGCTTTCCAGTTCTGATCTAGAGAAGCGATCGCAACCATAAAGCAATAGCTTGGAGTTGGCCTCAACTTTGCTTGCCGTTCCGGATTCAAACGTCAAATCTCCACGGTATTTGGAAAATTTAGGGCGATCGCCCCTTTGGTTACAATAAGGGCAACTGCTCAAGAGCTTTCACGATGAGCCAATCTACTACTCCAATTAACTCCAAATTGATTGATTCTCTTGCTCAAATTATTCTGTCTCTGACCGCTGAAGAACGCCGACTGCTAGAGCAAAAAATTCAACACTCTCAGTTTTCAGAAGAGGAATTGAAAATAAAGCAACAAGCCTTGCAACAAGATATTGCAATTGGTGCAGAACAACTAAGAGGCGGCGATTACACGGAATACGATGACGCATCGTTACCCAGCTTGCTAGACACTATTAGGACTCGCGGCAAGCTGAGATTGCAACAGGAGCCAGTTGAATGAATCGCTATCGCCTCTCTAAGCAGGCAGAGCAAGATTTAGAGGATATCTGGATATACCTTGCCCAACAAGATGAAATTTTAGCCGACCAGCAAGTTGCTCAAATCCTTAACCGATTTCCAATGCTGGCTCAGTTTCCTGATATGGGTAGGCAGCGCGATAATTTGCTCCCCAACTTAAAAAGCTTTCCGCTTAAGTCCTACATTATCTTCTATACAAAAATCTTGGATGGTGTTGAAATTATGAGGATTCTGCATCAATCAAGAGACATTGAAAACCAATTCTCGTAATCCCAACTGCTACTACTAAGCTAGGTGCTCATATCGCTCGACGAGTTCCTGACGCTTCTGCTGCCACCAGTCATCCGTTGCTTCAATTGGCTCTCCACTATCAATGCCTTTTAGTAGTAGCCCTTCGACCTGCTCTTGCTGGCTAAGCCGCTCCTGCTCTTGCAGAATCAGGTGATAGACGTACTCGCTAGCCGTATCGAAACCAGCGGCGGTTGCTTGCTGATCTAAGAATGATTGAATTTGGTCTGGAAGTGAGATATTCACCATTGATGATTGCAACCTCAAAAGACTAAAATCTCCTGTCTCACAATCATTCAATGACGTAGTCAGGAGATCCTTTAATCTTTAGTTTAGATGCGGATGAAAGGACTTGAACCTTCACTCCGTGAGGAACTAGAACCTAAATCTAGCGCGTCTGCCAATTCCGCCACATCCGCCTGTTATCTAGCTTAACTATGATAGCAGAGCAAAACGAAAATCAACTACTGGTAGCGAATAAATATTGAAATTGGAGCTGGCAATTAGGGGCGATCGCCCCGATTGAGATTCTCAGCAGGCTGGGGATCGGCTTTCCCCCTGGAGAAGGAGCAAAGAGCCGTCAAATTTCCATAACTTATAACTAGAGAGGACAATCTCCCTAGGAGATACGGAATATTGATCTAGTCCCGTGTAATTTTTGTTTAGGGACATAGGAACAAATTAAGTCATGAAGCAGTGGCAACGGGGGCTCCGTTATCTCTACCTAAGGTTCATCCGGTTGCAAGCAACACCTGAGCAGATCTCACGGGGTTTTGCTTTGGGCATTTTTTGGGGGATGTTTCCGCTCCCTGGACTGCAAATGGCGATCGCAGTCGTAAGTGCCGCTGTGCTTCGTGGCAGCAAACTGGCGGCGGCGGCAGGGACTTGGTTTAGCAATCCTTTGACCACTCTACCGTTGACTGCGTTTAACTTTCATGTGGGGCAGTCGGTGCTAGGACGGGAGTGGGAAGACTTACCAACCGAAAACTTGCGATCGCTCGATACAGTTTTGGAACTGGGTGGCGACTTCTTCACCAGCTACTTGATGGGTTGTTTAATCATCGGGTTGGCTTTTGGGGTGGTCAGTTATCTTGTGGGTATTCCAGTTATTGATGAGATTCAGCGGCGCAATCTAGCCCGCCGATTAAAGCGGCGCAAGGCCCGTTTTTACAAGCATTTGCAGTATCGCGATCGCTCGCAATTTCATTGAATTCTAGATCACAGAACAGTAGGTTGTAGTTTGTAGCCAGTTGTAGAGCTAACCCAAGGCCAATTGCAGCAGCCTGGAACCTGATGAGCTGAGTTGCAGTCAAAGTGAACAAAGCCAATCACGTTGCCAGATACTCAATGGCGGCGGTCATGGCTGCAACTCCTGCTTGCTCAGGTTACTAGACAACATTTGCTGTTCAAACTTAATTTTGTGGTGTGGAGGTTTAGCATATTGCTAAATCATGGGACTTGTTTGAGTTTTTTAACAGTTAATAAAGTAATTAATGTATTTCTGCAACCTTATATCAATTGAGAGCTTGCTCCGCCAAGGTTAAGCAAAGGTCAAGGCAGAATAGAGGGCAGTGTTGGCACTGAACCCAATTCATTAGTAAGCAAATGTTGTTGTAGGTATGGCGAGAAAAGCCTGTTGTGACTCATTAAACCCAGATTGACAAACGAAGTGACTGTTATGCGTGTCCCAACTCTTGCACTTTGTACCCTAGCTGCTGTGGCGGCCTGGGATTTAACTCACCAAGCGAGCGCTGGTCAGGCACCGAAAGCCGTCGCCCCACAGCCCACAGCCAGCAACTTTGTCGTTCCTGCTGAAACCACTGCGCCCACGACGGTAGAAGCGATCGCCCCCCCAGAAACTCTAGTCGCTCAGCAGTTTTCAGACAATACGACCCAGGTGAGCGACAGCGCTCAGTACTACCAACAATATCAACCCGCTGTCGTAGTCCCAACTGCGCCCATTCAACCTCCGACTCAGCCTGCCGCCTTCCCCACGCCCTCTACTCCAAAAACTACGGGCTCTAATGCGATCGCTCCTAAGCCTCAAGTTGCCGCTACGCCCAATCGCACAACCACACCACCCGCTACCAATGGCGATCTGGTCGTCACTGCCACGGATGTGCAAATCCTAGGAGCCAACGAAGACCTGCAACGAATCATCCAAAATGTGATTCGCACTCGCACAGGTGGAAACACGAGCCAAAGCCAATTGCAAGATGATGTGAGCCGAATTTTGAGTACAGGGCTATTTGCCACTGCGAGGGTCAGCAGCCGTAGTAACCCTTCGGGCTTGGATGTCACCTATCAAGTCACGCCAGTGGTGGTGCGATCGCTGCAACTGACTGGGGCCAAAGTCCTCACTCCCGCGATCGCCCAAGAATTATTTGCTGCTCAGTTAGGTGCTCCAGCGAGTCCCGCCGCCCTCGACCAAGCGGGACGCAATGTTAATGAGTGGTACAAGAAAAATGGTTACTCTCTAGCCAGGGTCATTGCCATTGAACCCAGCCAAAACGGGGTCGTTACTCTAGAAGTAGCGGAAGGAACGGTTGGTAAAATCAACTTCCTCTTTGTGAATACCCAGGGAGAAACCGTCGATGAAGAAGGCAAAACGATTCAGGGTAGAACTCAGGAATCATTTCTGAGACGAGAAATCCAGTTGCAGCCAGGACAAGCCTTCCGAGAAGACGTGGTACGGCAAGATTTACAGCGCCTCTACCAACTGGGCTTGTTTGATAATGCCGAAATTACGTTAGATGGTGATTCTCGGCAGGTGGATGTCACCTACAATCTTACAGAGCGTTCGCCCAGAGCCGTAAACGTGGGGGCTGGCTACAGCGAAGACAGTGGGCTTTATGGCACCGTCAACTACCAAGACCAAAACATTGGCGGCGTGGGCCAAAGTGTTGGCGGTAATGTGCTGGTGGGTCGCCGAGATGTGCAGTTTGATGCCAACTTCAAGAGTCCTTACCGTGCCAGCCAACCTGACAAGATTGGTTATCAAGTAGATACCTTCCGCAAACGAGGTCTTTCCTCCACGTTTAACGAAGATATTGGGCTACCCAACGGCGACAAAGTTCGCGAAGGTAAGTTTGGGGGTGGTGTCACGCTCCAAAGACCGTTGGGAGATTGGCAAGGTTCGGCGGGGCTGAACTATACTCGCACCAGCATCCGGGACAGCGAAGGCAATATTTCCCCAGTAGATGAACTTGGCAATCCTCTTTCCTTCAGCGGTACAGGCATTGATGATCTGACGACGGTTTCGTTTGGAGCCACGCGCGATCGCCGCAACAATCCTGTGAACCCAACCGATGGTTCAGTGTTGACCCTCAGCACCGCTCAATCGGTTCCTGTAGGACAGGGCAATATTCTCTCGAATCGGCTGCAAGCAAACTACACGCAGTATGTCCCAACTCGCATCATCAACTCTAGCGAGAAAGAGCCAGAAGTCTTTGCCTTCAACTTGCAAGGAGGAACCACAATTGGTGATCTGCCTCCCTACAATGCTTTCAACTTAGGTGGCCCGAATACAGTACGGGGTTACGGCCAAGGGGAAGTTGCTACGGGTCGCAGCTATGTTTTAGCCTCCGCGGAGTACCGCATTCCCATCTTGTCATCGCCTGTGAGTGGAGTAGTGTTTGCGGACTTTGCCTCCGATTTAGGCTCTGGCAATACGGTTCCTGGCGATCCAGGGGCGGTGCGGGAGAAACCAGGTACAGGATTTGGCTATGGGCTGGGAGTGCGAGTTAAGTCGCCTCTGGGCATCATTCGGGCTGATTACGGTATCAACGATCAAGGAGACGATCGCCTCCAGTTCGGTCTAGGGCAGCGGTTCTAAGCTAGCAGTTCTAAGCTAGAGTGAACGAAAAGGGGTTGGCTGTTGGCAATTGGCTAACCCCTCCCCAACCCCTCCCCGAAGCGCAGAGTGGCTTTTAAGTTCTCCATTCCCTTGTAGGGAAGGGGGTTAGGGGGTTAGGTCAGAATAATAGCTGCTAACCGCTAACAACATGGACACACTCCTCGGCAAAACCTTACAGGGTGGCAAATATACCCTAGAGCAAGAACTAGGGCGGGGTGGCTTTGGCATTACGTTCAAGGCCATCCATCGCTATTTGGGGCAACCTGTGGTGATCAAAACCCTGAATGAAGGGATGCGCCAGCAACCAAACTATGCCGAGTTTGAGCTTAAGTTTCAGGATGAAGCTCGGCGATTGGCATTGTGTGTGCATCCCAATATTGTGCGGCTGAGCGACTTTTTTATCGAGGATGACCGCTCCTACATGGTGATGGACTACATCCCTGGCTCCACGCTAGAGGCTGTGGTTTTTCCAGATCATCCTTTGTCAGAGGCGATCGCGATTCACTACATGCGGCAGATTGGTGACGCTCTGAAAGTGGTACACCGCAATGGGTTGCTGCACCGAGATATCAAACCCCAAAACATTATTCTGCGCCAAGGCACTCAAGAAGTGGTGCTGATTGATTTTGGCATTGCGCGAGAGTTTACTCCCGGTGTGGCCCAAACTCATACGAGCATGATTTCGTCGGGTTATGCGCCGATTGAGCAATATGTTTCTCATGAAAAGCGTACTCCAGCCACAGATGTGTATGGGTTGGCAGCAACTTTGTATGCTCTATTGACCGCTCAAATTCCGGTCGCATCGATTTTGCGCGATCGCCAACAAATGCCTGCCCCGCGAGATCTCCGCCCTGAACTCAGCCCAGCAGTAAACCAAGCGGTGATGCGAGGGATGGCGGTGGAAGTGCATTATCGTCCTGCAACGATTGATGAATGGCTGGCGATGCTACCAGAGGCGGCACCCACGACACCCGCAGCACCTGTAGCAGCAACTCAGACTGTGGCGACAGTAGCAGTGGCTCCCCGAAATCCGGTGGTATCACCCCAACCTACTCCAGTAGGCGATCGCACGAATGCGATGATTCCCGATAGGCGAACTGGTGTGCCTCTACCTTTGCTCCTAGGAGGCGTGGCGATCGCGACTGTGGCTGCGGTGGCGTTAGGAACAGTGGCGCTGAAGTCTCGCCAACCTGCGACAGAAATGACTGTGACTTCCAGTGCCTCCCCTAGCCCAGAGGTGACACCCACACCTACCCCTGCTCTCTCTCCTACACCTAGCATCACACCTTCTGAGCCTCCCCCGCTAGAAGCTTCGCCTACTGTTACCCCAACGCCAGTAATAGAGCCTTCTCCACCGATTAATTTTGAGGAACCAGCGGATCAACCTAAGGAGAAACCAACAAGAAATGAGACGGGCGATCGCACTTCCACAATTCCAAGCAACCAACCCGTACCCGGAATTCCCACGGGCAGCTCCAAAAGTGAAGTGGAACAAGTGTTAGGAGCACCTGCTAGCCTCCAGACGGGCTATTGGCCCAATACTCGCTCGGCTTTGTATGATTTGGGCAATGGCGTAAATCTGGGCTACATCTACGATCGCGACTCGAATCGAGTGCGGCAAACAGAGGTGTCGTTTCCTCCCTCATCTGATCCGTTGGTGATGCGGGTAGCGCTAAATGGCATGCTCAGCGGCGGGTCTAGTGAGGAGATTGAAGCGGCCTTAAAACAAGTGCGCGATCGCCAAACCAGTCAATATTCATTCGAGCGCAATGGGGTAAAGGGTGTGATCCAGCGAGATGATCGCGATCGGATTTACATCGGGGTGTGGGATGCAGATTTGCATTGAGGCGATCGCTGCATTACGGCGTGCTCTCTACCACCTAACTAGATACTGATTCCCTAGAGCGATCGCCAAATCAACCAATATCCGTTTGAGCGCATAGACCAACCATTAGGCAAATAACAATCGACCTTTAGGTTCCGGAATGGGTCGTCCTAGCTCTTGCGAAGTTTCAAGCCATTCGTGAATCACAACTTCGACGTTTTGCACTGCTTCCTGGTAGGTTTCACCATCTGCCACACAACCAAGCAATTCGGGCACTTCGACGATGAAGGCCTGATCGACTTCGCTCCAGTAAATAATTAGTTCGTACTTAACTTGCATATTGGCTATTGCTTTTCTCTAAGCGATCGCTCTGTTTCTAGGGATTTTAGTCATCGTTTGGCGCAAACTGCACAACACTACAACGAGCCTCTGTCAATCTGCTGCATCAGAATTATGGATTGATGCCGCCAAACTATTTTGTATCGTTGGGGGATGGATACTGCTTAATTGGAAAACCAACTTCACTAACATCCATATATGGCCCCTTATAGCCAATAGTATAAAAAATGAGATGATAGAAAAGAACATTTATCTGAAAAATGAGATCAACAAATTTAGAGCTTTCTGAACTATGAGCTTGGTAGGAATGAGCACTTTTGTTGCGGAGATTTTGCCAAGCCTTTGATTGTGCTTTCGTTATTGCACCAGCCTTCTCCAAGGCTCTCATCCTATCTCCCACACGAGGCTGGTGCATTGCATTAATTGATCCTTTAATACGGTCTTTTATTCCTGTATTGTCAGTCCACTCTTCAATGTATTTCAAAGCTTTTTGAATAGTATTTTTCTCTTTTTTAGTTAATTTGCCAAGATGAGGAAACTCACTGGATATTATACTCTCGATTGCAACTGTTAGAGTTAGTGCATGAGCATCAATGAACATTCCACTACTTGCCTCATATATTGCGTTCAATTGTGCCCACAGTGGATGAAGAGGTTGATCGTAGTTAATTATATGTTGTAGATATTTTGTAAAGAGGCAGCGAAAAACCTGAGCTTCATTGATGAAATATCCACCGAGTATGAAAGGGGGCTGAAAGCGAGAGCTGAGTGACCGTTGCCTAGGACTGCATAGAGTAACTTCTGTTATATGCCCAACACGTTTGTATGAAGTTGCCCAATTAATTGGATAACCTAGAATAAATTGTAATGTCTCAAGAATACGTTCCCTAAGATACTCTGGGATATTCTCTTGACTGGAGGCTATATTAATGACTAAAAGCTTTTTGTCTTCCTTAACCAAAAGAAAATTTAGCTTGCAGCATTTAAAACTCCAAGCGTTACGCGACATGGATTCTGATGATTGGACTCCTCTTGCAACTGATTTTCTAATTAAAGTTCTTTCATTACGAGGAATATTTATATTGTCAAAGACTCTTATTTCCAAGCTGCTACCTTCGCACTTCACTTCTTGCGGAATATTTCCCTCACAGGTAATCCTTGGAATAATTCCTTGAATGACAAAATCTCCTGAAGCAGATCTATCAATATTAATGAGTATCCGTTCGCAATGCCATAGTCTACCTCTGAAGTCTAGAGCAGTTAAGTCGTAATAAGTCTCTTCCGGAATTGTTTCTCCTAGTCGAAGATTTCTGTTTGTCGAAACATAGCCCTCAGCATTTGCATACACCTTAAAGGTGAGTTGATGGCTAAGTACTTGTTTAAGGAAACCAGAGCCATTAAAAATAGATGGATTTTGAGGTGAACGGCTTTTAATAGTTACTTGTGAGCAATCAATTTCCCATATACTATGTTTTAGGCTTTCAAGCTCTGATTCTAAAAGTTCTGCTTGTCTACTTAACTTTATGTGCTTACCTATCCTCATCAAGCCCTACCTAGGTTCCTTTAAAACTTTGTGTAGCAAATGAATTCTAGCCCAATCTCCTGCTTGAACAACTAAGACATAACCTCAACATACATTGTTTACACCGATATGAAGCGGCCCAACTATGGAGCAGGTTGGAAGGCTCTACTTATCCTCCTTAAGCAAAGTGGCTAGACAGATGGTTTCTGTGAATTACCATCATTTCTACAATTCCTATTGCTGTTTTGTTTTAAGGTAATCGCTCTTCTCTCATTCATGTTGTGATCAGAAATTTTTGATTGCAACTAACAATTCTCGAAAGACCTCAGCTAAATCTTTGAGTTGATAATGAGTATTTAAACCACTGGGGTTCGGCAATACCCAGACGATCGCGTTGTGGAGGGTTTCTTCTTGTCGTCCGACTACAGCTTTGGGTTTGCTGAAGGCAGTACGATATGCGCCAATTCCTAACACGGCTAAGCAGCGTGGGCGATATTGTTCTACCTTGGTTGCTAGATTTTGACCGCCGATCAATAGTTCTTGCTTGGATAACTCATCGGCTGTAGCGGTAGCGCGATCGACTACGTTGGTGATGCCGTAGCCGAGTTTGAGCAGGTCACGATCCTCGGCAGGGTCAAATAGGCGATCGCAGAAGCCAGCCATATGTAAAGTCGGCCAAAAGCGATTGCCAGGACGCGCGAAATGATGACCCACCACAGCGCTGTAGAAGCTGGGATTGATGCCACAAAACAGCACCTTGAGATCAGGCGCGATGACATCAATCATTGTTTTGCCGATCGCCCCTTGGATTTCTGCTTTGGTTGGTCTGCGTAGAGAGGCCATTAATTATCACCAATAACTGAAGGGGCGAAGCATTTGTAGCAACACGTTGAAGGAAGTAAGAACAATCCTGAGCAAATGCTTCGCCCCTACTTGATGCCCCAACGTCGTCGCCAACTGGAAGTGGATTCTCGTTGAGATTGTGATTGTTCATCTTTTTGTCGCTGCAAAATAGTTTCGGCGCGATTGCTCAAATCAGGATCACGCAGAGGAATGGCGGCTCTAGTTTGCAGATGTTCTTGCTCCATTTGCGATAGGGGATGCAGAGTTTCAGAATTAAAACTGCCTATCGTTCCTTGAGACCATTCATGCGATTCGTAAACTGCTTCCTCGCTGAGAGGAATGGTGCCAATACATAACCCTGCCGCTTGCATCGCCGATCGCACGGAAGCCGATCGCGAGTAGGTGGCTAACTTTCCGGTCGGAGCTAAACAACCCACAACTTGGGTATAGAACTCTACTGTCCACAACTGGGGGCAACGACGGGGAGAAAAGGGGTCGAAGAAAATAGCATCAGCTTGAAATTGAGATGCTGCTAGTGATTGAATGGTTTGTCGCGCATCTCCGAGCAATATTTTGGCGTGCAAGCGATCGCTCTTATATTCATGTTCCTTAGCCAAGGCAATCAAAATCGTTTGCACCGTAGGAGACCAAGACTCTATTAAGGGAGGCGCGATCGCGGCTTGGGGAACCGTGGCATCCAGCTCCAGCCCATAGACTTCTACTTGGCAATCTGCGTTGGCGGTCCAAATCGTTTCTAGCGCTGCCGCCGTGTTGTAGCCAAGTCCGTAGCAGACATCAAGTAATCGTACTCGTCCTTGCTGCGCCTTCTCCACTAAATCAGTGGCTTTAGCGAATTTGAGAAATGCTTCTGCCTTGGCTCCCTGACTACTATGAAAGGTCTCGTTAAATTCCTCAGAAAAGAAAGTGAAAGAGCCATCATTGGTGAGTTGAGGAATCCAGGTGGCAGCGTCAGGCATGAGTTCAGCAGAAATGAGACAGCAGAAACGAGACAAGCAACTCTTCAATTGTGCCTTGTGCGATCGCCGCTAGCTCGCCACTTATAAGTTGAAGTTCGTAAAGCTGCGCCTTCTCAGGCAGGGAGTTTGCGATAATTGAGCTTGTTGAAAGCTGTGTTTTAACATCACTCTATGACTGCCACTGCTGCCAAGACTGCTCCCCGCTTAGCTTCTCGCTTGGTAAATGGAGTACTTTCCATTAAACCCTTGGCCAAACTAGCCAAGAACCGTGCTCGCAACATGATGATTAAGCGGGCTGAAACCATTGGAGTTTATTGGCCAAAAGAGGTGCAAATTCTCAAAGCGCGAGGTGGCACTGCCGAATTTTCGCCAGAGTGGGAGGCAGACTTAGCGCAAGTTCAGAATCCTAACCTGACTTACCCAGACTATTACCTGACCTCGTTCCACGCTTACGAAGAAGGCAATATGGGATGGGAGCCTGCGACGGAAGTTGAGGTGGCAGCGCACGCAGTCCATGCTCGAATTTGGCCAGAAGCAGGAGCGCAAGGTGATGCTAAGCTGCGCCAGAGCTACCACAACGTGTTGAAAGCCGAGATTCTCGCGGACCCAAAGGATATTCTGGATTTGGGATGTAGTGTCGGCATGAGCACGTTCGCACTACAAGAGACCTATCCTCAGGCAAAGGTAACGGGTCTGGAGTTGTCCCCTTACTTCTTGGCGGTTGCTCGCTACAAAGCCCAACAACACCAAGCTCCGATTGATTGGGTTCATGCTAAAGCCGAAGACACAGGCTTACCCGAGGCCTCATTCGATTTGGTTTCGGCTTGCTTGGTGTTTCATGAACTGCCTCAAAGTGCGGCGATCGCAATTTTCCGAGAAGCAAGCCGAGTTTTGCGTCCCGGTGGGCA
This sequence comes from Trichocoleus desertorum ATA4-8-CV12, assembly GCA_019358975.1. Classification (NCBI taxonomy): domain Bacteria; kingdom Bacillati; phylum Cyanobacteriota; class Cyanophyceae; order Leptolyngbyales; family Trichocoleusaceae; genus Trichocoleus; species Trichocoleus desertorum. The sequence continues at coordinate 21,575 of JAHHIL010000003.1, read as the reverse complement.
CTTGACGATCATGGACATGAACCCCCAGTCCGAGATCTACGCCAAGATGCCACCCTACATTTTGACGTTGCTCAAAAGCACTGAGCCTTATCTCGATCAATACTTCGCTTTGGATATAGAAAAGGCGCTCGTCGAAGCGGGCTTCCATCCACCCACCATTACTTCCAATAGCCCCCGCCACCGTACCATCGTGGCTCAAAAGGCTTAGCTTACGAGGTTTTGCGTTAGCTGGACACTTGCCTGCTGAATTCACTAGGATTGAGATAAGTAGGGCTTGTCAATCATGCTGGTCTTAGGGCCGTATGGTTTGGCGATCGCATCATGCCTGTAGCAAGGTGAGCTGCATGATCGAAACTATCTTTGTGGTCATTCTAGGTTTGCTACCTCCCCTCTTATCGCTGTGCTTCATGCGGCGAGCTGCAACACGTGCCCAGAGCCGACTAAGAGCGGCAATGGCAGCAGCCGAACGACGAGGTATGCAGACCATCCAGCGAGCTTCGGGTGAGCAACAGTATGTGGAAGGCATTGGGTTTCTCACAGGGGATATTACCTGTCGGTTCAATGCGCGATCGCCTCACATTCGTTGTGCCGTGAATCCGATTGGCCCTTGTCAGGACTGTCGATATTACGAATCGATCGAGTTTGTCTAGAACAAAAAAGGGGACGGTTTCCACCATCCCCCATATTCAGAATTTTTTGCTTTTAGAAATTAGAGCTGAGGTACGTACTGTTCTTTTTCAGGTACGACGGTGTACTCGGCCACAATCTGACGGAACTCGTCGCCGTCAATGGTTTCTTTCTCGATTAAGAGATCCACTAGGCGATCGACTACAGTGCGGTTCTCGCGGATGATGCGGCGAGACTCATCGTAGCAGTGCTCCACAATCGAGCGGACTTGACCATCGATCCGAGACGAAATTTCGTCGGAGAACTCCGAGCGAGTCATCAAGTCGCGGCCCAAGAACACTTCGCCCGATTGGCTTTCGAGGCACAAAGGCCCTAAGTCAGACATTCCGAACCGAGTCACCATTTGTCGCGCCATGCCGCTGACTTGTTGCAGGTCATTGCCCGCTCCAGTGGTTATCTCAGAGTCACCGAAGATCACTTCCTCAGCCGCCCGACCGCCTAGAGCACCCATGATGCGAGCCATCAGTTGCGCTTTAGAAATCAAGCCTTGCTCTTCGCTAGGGGTGAACCAGGTTAAGCCCTGAGCTTGTCCACGGGGGATCAAAGTAACCTTTTGCACAGGGTCATGAGCCTTGACCAAGGTGCCAATCACCGCATGACCAATTTCGTGATAAGCAATCAAGCGCTTGCTCTTGCTATCGACCAGAGGAGTGCCTTCCATCCCAGCCACCACGCGATCGACTGCGGCATCGATTTCTAGCATGGTGATCGCTTCTTTACGGCGACGCGCGGTTAGGATAGCAGCCTCATTCAGTAAGTTTGCCAAGTCTGCGCCTGTGAAGCCAGGAGTCCGACGAGCCACCAAATCGATCGAAACTTCGTCAGATAACTTCTTGTTGCGGGCATGCACTTGCAGAATTTCTACGCGCCCTTTGATGTCGGGAGCATCTACCGTGACTTGACGATCAAAGCGACCGGGACGCAACAGCGCCGAGTCTAAGACATCAGGACGGTTGGTGGCCGCGATGATGATGATGCCAGTGTTGCCTTCAAAGCCATCCATCTCAGTGAGCAACTGGTTGAGGGTTTGCTCCCGCTCATCGTTGCCGCCGCCGATGCCTGCGCCCCGTTGCCGACCCACTGCGTCAATTTCATCGATAAAGATGATGCAAGGCGCATTTTCTTTCGCTTTCTTGAACAGGTCACGGACGCGAGACGCACCCACACCGACAAACATTTCAACGAACTCAGAACCAGAGATGCTGAAGAATGGCACTCCCGCTTCCCCCGCGATCGCTTTAGCCAATAGGGTTTTACCAGTTCCCGGAGGGCCAACTAGCAGTACACCCTTAGGAATGCGGGCTCCAACTGCCGTGAAGCGCTCTGGCTTTTTCAGGAAGGTTACTACTTCTTGGAGTTCTTCCTTGGCTTCTTCCACGCCTGCTACGTCATCGAACATGACGCCAGTTTTAGCTTCCATTTGGAAACGAGCCCGAGACTTGCCAAAGTTCATGGCTTGGCCCGGACCACCTGGCACGTTGTTAGAGCGACGGAACAAGAAGAAGAGTCCAGCGATGAGCAAGATGGGGAAGACTAGGTTTCCCAATAGGCCCCAGATGGCACCATCATTGCGAGGCGGATGCACATCAAAACTGATTTTGTCGTTTCTAAGGCGGGAAATCAGTTCTGGAGCGTTACCAGGTAGGTCTACTCTCAGCCGCTGCACCCGGTTGTCTAATTCTGGATCAACCGCTTCTACAATTGCTGTCCGTCCTCCTTCATAGAGGTCAACACTTGTGACTCGACCTGTGTCTAAATATTCCAGAAAGCGACCGTAGGTCATGCGGGTACTCGCCGCATTGCTGCTCATATCTACTGGAGTGGGAGCAAAAGCGCCTTGCCAAAAGAAGAAACCGATGACCACAGCGGGCAGTGCCCACAGCAGCACTGTTTTCCAAGACAATTTCATAAGTTAGTGGCCTCTATATACGGAGCACAACAGCTAGATTCGGCGTGAGCGAGTCATCTCACCCGCAGAATAAGTTTTTGAATCAAGGGTCGATAAATAAATTTCCCTTCGTTTCATATCTAACAAGCTCAGTTTTGCAGGAACTTGCTCAGGAGCGGTTAGAACAGATTCTTAATCAAATTTAACTTAATTATCAGGATTGGAGCAACTATAGAGGGTTGTCTCCTCATAAACATGAGATATAGTACTTTTGTACTATGAAGCTGAAATGAGAAAAAAGCGATCGCTCTAGGCTCATTAGAACTAGACCTACCCAGCACTCAGTTCAGCCAAATTCAAACCTTCATCTAGGAGCAATTTCCTAAACACCTACCTCAAAACTTTACCGAGTTTTCGGCATTCAACCATCCCTCCCAGGTACTCGAATCAGTTCCTAGGAGTGGAATCCAGGGCATGCACAGTTAAGAATTTAAACGAGAGGTGAATAATTCGATGACTGCCAGACAACCCTTTAATTCACTGACCACTTCACTCAATGGTCAGTCCAACCACACGTCGGTTTTAAGTATTGACCTAGGGCGAACTTCCACTAAAGCCTGTGTCAGCCGCTATCCCGATGATGTCGTGCTGATTGCTGCCAATGTAGCGCATCTCAGCGTTGATCAGGTGCGTCGGGGCGGGTTTGAGTCCCGCTCTACGGATGCGCTGTTAGATATTTGGCTAGAGCATCAAGGCCGAGGTTACGCGATCGGTCAATTAGCCGCAGACTTTGGAGCCAACTTAGGCGTGGGCCAATCTAAGGTCGAAGATGCGCTAGTAAAGGTTTTAGCTTGTATTGGATATTTCAATCTCTCAGGCGACTTAGCCATTGTTCTAGGCTTGCCCTATCACTCCCAAGAGCAGTTCGATCGCGAGAAAGAGCAACTGATTGGCTTGCTGCGATCGCCCCATGTTTTGTCTTACCGAGGAGAAGCGATCGCGGTCAACATTCAGCAAGTTTGGGTGATGCCAGAAGGGTATGGCAGCTTAATTTGGTGCGAAGCCCAAGAAAAAGAAGCTCAGAGTCCTGACTTGCCAAATCTGTCAGTCGCGATCGTGGATATTGGTCACCAAACTACCGACTTTCTCATGGTCGATCGCTTCCGGTTTGCGCGGGGAGCCTCTAAGAGCGAACCTTTTGCCATGAACCAGTTTTACGACCAAGTGGCGAGTCAAATTCAAGGGGCAGATAGTCAATCTCTGTCGTTGATCGAAGCGGTGAATCGGCCCCAGGGGCAACGGTTTTATCGACCTCGTGGTGCCACTCGTCCCACTGATCTAGATACCATTCTGCCTAGCTTGCGTAAGAGCTTTGCTCGTGAATTGTCGAACCGCTTAATCGCTTGGCTTCCAGAGCGGGTTACAGATGTGATTGTCAGTGGTGGGGGAGGCGAATTTTTCTGGCCAGATTTTCAACCCTTGCTAGAGGAAGCCCAACTGCGGATTCACTTGGCTCAACCGTCGCGCAAGGCGAATGCACTAGGCCAATACCTCTATGGCCGCGCTCAACTGGCGACTGTTAACCCTCAACTCACCCAGGTCTGACTGCCATGCCCACCCCCGCCAAAAAGACGAATAAATCTATTACGTTTACTCCGGAAGCTGCTGATCAAAGTTTGCTGGCGGCGATCGAGCAAGCGTTGACCGAGGCGCAGTACGACAGTTTCAGCGACCTCTGCAAGCAAGCTCTACACCAAGCTTTACTAGACCCCGAATCTGCTCAACTTACCAACTCTAATACTGGCTTAGAAGCAGTTCTAGCACCCATTCAGCAGCAAGTAGCCCAACTAGAGGCTAAATTACTCGCTAGTCAATCTCAGCGCTTAGATGAGCTAAACCAACAACTAGTGCACACTACTCAGCAATTAGAGGGGCTGCATACCAAGGGCGATCGCGGTTTCTCAGAATTGCAAGCTGAAATTTCGGCGCTGCAATCTACTTCTGCGGTAGACCCCACAGACTCCTTATCAGAGCTTATGCAGTTATTACAAGGCGTTGAGCAAAGTAACACCAACCTGCAGCAGCAAGTAGAAACCGTTCAAACTCAACTCTCTAGCTGGAAACAACCTACCAACAATCCAACGACGGAATATCTCAATCAATTAACTAGTCAGCTCATCCACTTGACGACCCAAGTTGAAGTGATCGAGACTAAAATTGCTCAACAATTTGCCGACCTGCAATCTCAACTCAACCAACGTCAGTTCAACCAAAATCAACCAGCCCTGACAGTTCCAGTTCCTGCGTCTAGCGTGGCTGAAGCTCCGCCAGAACCATCATCAGCTCAGCCTGCCATGACTGCTGCCCCCATCGCCGTTGCCCCTATCCTCAGCTTTAAGGAGCCAGTCCCCCAAGCCGCCGCAGCAGCTTCATCTCATGAACCTGATCCAATTCTGAGCCGACTCAGTTCGCTTCTAGAAGACTTCTAAACTATTTGAAGTAGAAGTTCAATCGATGCTTCAAGCATTGAGTGTGGAGTAACGGAATTGACACTGCATAAACTCCCCACTCAATCTGAGGCAGTCTGTTGATCTCCAGGAACGATGGGCTGAAAACCGCTAGCGAACTTCTGACAGCTTAATGCGGTACGGATGATAGCTTCCGGGTTTATAAGAACCAATCCAGACTCTATAAGTGCCAGCGAGCCATTGGCCTGCAATACCAGGATTCTTACCTTGATGGTCGTCGTTACACCAAGTCCCACCTGGCCCTTGAATGACCAAAGTAGTGTCTTCAGGGCTTTCTACTTCTAAGCTGAGGTAATTGAAAAAGCCTGTCAGCGAGAGGGTGTGGTCTGGCTTAGTATCCATGTAGCCGCTGCATGGCCCTGTAATCGTATCGCTACGCCCTGCTATGGTTGTAGCCGCTACTGAGCCACCACTAATACCCTGAATTCTGGTGGGGTCTGGGGAAAATTTGGGACTGAGCTTAACATTCTCGAAGATCGAAAGTAAGGGAGATTGGGCTGACTGCGCTTGTGCTGGGGTCGTGACCAACCCTCCAGCTACGATCGCGATCGCGATTGGTAATCCCACTCCTCTGCTTAACCCACTGTTGCGCATTCTGGTTGCCCTTAACTGCTTGCCGACGAAATGTAGCGAACAGCAATCACGTCTCTAGCAGAGGCCATGATTGTTCTAAACGTACATTTTTTGTTTGGAGTGTAATGGGCATGCTCTCGCTCCACCCACTCCATAAATGATTGGTGAGAATTACTCTTGTAAAAAAGACGGTAGGGTTCCTAGTGGAGTTCCCTACCATTTTCTTGAGATAGTTTTACCACCCTATCTCCCTCAGCAGCCAGTACTTTTGGTTTTGATCTAATTAATTTGCTACAAAACCTGTGCGAAGATTTACTGTGCTATTGATAAAGCTTGCTGGAAGCGAGGCAAATCTTGGCCTTTCTGGTGGAGGAGCAACCAGGATTGTAATAAATCAGGACCATTCATGTCACCCATGAGTCCTGCCCGTAGCGATCGCATCACCAAACCTTTCTTGACGTTCTGGTCTTTCACCACTTGCTTGATGATGTCTTGGGCTTGCTCGGCAGTCAGGCTATGGTCGCTTGGTAGGGCCGCCACCACTGCTTGCAGCGTAGCCGCAGATCCCTCTTGCTGGAGTTGGGCTTTGGCTCCATCCGTGAAATCAATCGGGGTAAAGAAGAGTTGGCTCATCTCGACCGCATCCTTTAGCAGCGTCAAGCTAGCAGCTAATAAGTTCGTCAGTTCCTCTAGCCAAGCGCGATCGCCTGTGGGGTCAAACTCATACCCAGCCTCTTGCCAGAATGGAATCAGCAGATCCGTCAGGCGATCGATCGGCATCGCATGTAAGTATTGGCTGTTAATCCAATTCAGCTTATCCCAGTCAAACTTAGCTCCTGCTTTGTTGACGCGATCGAAACTGAACAGTTCAGCCGCTTCGGATAGGGTAAACAGCTCTTGAGTGGCGTCTGGTGCAGACCAACCGAGCAGGGTCATGTAGTTGGCTAAAGCTTCAGGTACATAGCCCATTTGTTTAAAGTCGGAAATGGAAGTGACGCCATCCCGCTTAGAGAGCTTGGCTCCCGCTGAGTTCAGAATTAGTGGAGTGTGCCCAAATTCCGGGGCTGTCGCACCTAAGGCTTCGTAGAGCAAAATCTGCTTGGGGGTGTTGCCGATGTGGTCTTCTCCCCGAATGACATGGGAAATCTGCATGTCGATGTCATCGACGACCACGACAAAGTTGTAGAGGGGTGGCCCAATCTCATCGGCAGCAGCGGCCCGCGCGATCACCATATCCCCACCCAGATCACGACCTTTCCAGCTGACTTTGCCCCGGACTAGGTCATTCCAATGAATTTCTCGACTATCCTCGATTTTGAATCGAATCACTGGCTGACGACCCTCAGCAATAAAAGCTGCTTCTTGCTCAGGCGTCAGGTTCCGGTGACGATTGTGATATCGAGGCGCTTCGTTTCTCGCTTTCTGCGCTTCCCGCATGGCATCCAACTCTTCAGGCGTTTCGTAGCTGCGGTAAGCTAAGCCTTTGTCGAGCAGAGATTGAATGGCCTGCCGATACAAGTCCATCCGTTGCGTTTGGTAGAACGGCCCTTCGTCCCAAGTCATTCCCAGCCAGGTCAAACCTTCCAGGATGTTTTGGGTGTATTCTGGCCGCGATCGCTCTATGTCAGTGTCCTCAATCCGCAAGATAAATTGACCGCCCTGATGGCGAGCAAACAGCCAGTTAAAAACCGCAGTTCTGGCAGTACCAATATGCAAGTTCCCGGTGGGGCTGGGGGCAAGACGGACGCGAACAGTCATAGGTCAAGATGTAGAAGGATGAAACAGGAAGGATGAAGGATGAATTAGAATTTTTTTCATCCTTCATCCCTCATCCTTCAAATTTTATTTTACGGGACTGACGGGGCTCGAACCCGCAACTTCCGCCGTGACAGGGCGGTGCTCTAACCAATTGAACTACAGTCCCTTGTGTTCTTTGCGAACGCGATTTCTATTATGCTGATGTTTCACGGGTTTGTCAAACATCTGCTCAAATTGTTCCTGAGGGATTTATTTAGATGCCAATTCGAGATGCGGTTGAGGCTGACCTGCCCGCGATCGTAGCGATTTACAATGCCACCATTCCTAGTCGCATGGTGACGGCTGACACTCATCCTGTGACGGTGGAGAGCCGCTTAGCTTGGTTATGCGATCGCGACCCGCTCTCTCGGCCCTTATGGGTGATGGAACAAGAGCAAAAGGTCGTGGGTTGGCTCAGCTTTAAGTCGTTTTATGGCAGACCCGCCTACCAAGCCACCGCAGAGGTGAGTGTTTATGTAGCTGCACATTATCAGCGCCAGGGGATTGGGCGAACACTTTTACAGCAAGCCATTGAGCAAAGCCCAAAGTTAGGCTTAAAAAACTTGCTCGGCTTTATCTTTGCTCACAATCAACCCAGCTTGCAGTTATTTGAGAAATTTGGCTTTCAACAGTGGGGCTATCTGCCGCAAGTCGCCACTTTAGACGGTGTGGATCGAGATTTAGTGATTGTAGGACGCAAAATTTCTGGAACCGAACCTCTAGACCAACTCTGAGCAGAGCGCTTCTTGTAGGAACCCCACCAACCAATCTTTGATCTGGTAAGTGGCGCGACAATCATCCTCGTTGTACTGCACGATCGCGTCTAGGTAAGTGCGATCGCCTGTTTCCAACCACTGGGTATACCAACAAATTGCCTGTGCTCCATTTCCCTTGGCATCGCGCCAATCAAACCCCACCCAGCGGGCGATCGGTTTGAGGGCATAGCTTTCGACGGGCAAAATTACAGTACGAGTCACCCGCTCATGCAAATCGACAAAGCGGTTGATCAGCGGACGCACCCAGTGGGATGGCGTATCGTACAGTTTGGCTAAACGCTCTACTGTTTGAGGTTCGTAGGGGCAGAAGTGGAAAATGGGGGCATCTGGGTAGCTATGGACTAACTCTAAGAACTGTTGCCAAGCCAAAACTTCATCTTCTGGTCGCTCTGCCAACAAAGGATAAAACGTTTCTTGCTGAGTTCGGCGATCCACCACGAGCACACCGTGTAGAAAGGCTACATTCAGATCTGGTTCGGCTTCAATGTCAAAATAAAGTTCGACCGGAGCAGTGGGCAGTTCTTGAGCCAAGTTTAAAGGCTGGCTGGTAGGTGACTCGTCTGGGTAGGCGATCGCCCGGTTCTCTAATACGGCTTGCGCTTGCCAAACTAGCCTTTGAGCCACCTCTGGGCCAAAACCGGGTAAAGTCTCTAGTCTGGTGGGTGTAGAGCTGGCTAAAGATTCGACTGTGACTAGGTCGAGGGCTTGCAACTGAGTGTATCGGCTAGCAGTAACTCCTGGCAGGAGTGATAAATGCCGTTGCGCTTGCGCCACTCCCGAACAGTAGTTCAGCCAGCCACAAAGATTACAGCGATTGCGAGCAATAAAAACTTCTGGGGCTTCTGGCGCTAACAGCGTCTCCACACAGTCCTGCAAGATCGTCTGCATCTGTGGCAACAGCGTCCACAAATCGACTTCGTAGGCTCCCTTTTCTCGTAGGATTAGCCAACTTGTTTCAGGCCAAGCTCCTTGAACCGCAGCCAAAACATAGGTGTGAAATGTAGCGATGATCTGATATTCCAGCTTGGGACGCTTGCCCAACTTGATTTCAGTTGGGACATAAATCCAATCGCCAAAATAGGACTGACCTGGCTGTTTAATCAGGAGATCGGGCTGGCTCACCAAGGTGACTCCTTCCGGTGTCTCCGTGACGAGAATGCCTTGGTAAATGCACTCTACGCCCTGCCGCATCATTTCGAGGGTAGCCTGCCCTCCGGCAATCCAATCTCTTGGCGGCCAAACAGGTTGCTGCCAAGCATAGTCTGTTAACACCGTTCGTCGGTGAGCCGTGCTGTCTTGGATTAATTTGAGCAGGTAGTCGCTCGGAGGATCTCGTCGAGTGAGATCCCCATAAGTATCCAGGAAGGCTCTTCGACTACAGCGTTGATACTGTAGTAGGAGTTCAGTAGTCAGGAACATGCCTTCAACGCTAGCAGGAAATTTGCCTAGTTGTGGTACTCAGAAACTACTAAATCAGCCTACATCGTCGAAAAACCTATAGGCATCAACGCATCAGCAGTAGCGATAGGACAATTATTTGCGCATGAAGCCAGCAGGATCTAGACGCACATTGGCACAAACAATCCCAGGCCCCACTGGAGTTCCCTGAGTGGAGTGGATGTTCAAGTAACCAATGTCCTGTAGAGCTACAGGGGTGGGTAGTTGCACGGGACTGAACGGTGAACCTACCCGACCTACGCCACCTGCACTGGATTGCAAGGGCGCGATCGCAGCTAAATCTGTAATCACATCGCCCCCTACTTCGGAGTCTAGTAGAGCTTTATCACCTTCGCAGCTAGTGGGGTTAGCACCCGTCATGGCTGCGTGGAAGTGATAAGGCAGGGTTTGGCTAGGTTCTAGACCCGTAGTGGTGAAGTAATAGCCTGTGACTTGATCCTCAGCGTTTACTAGCAAGGCACCACTACCCAAAATTCTGCTAAAGCGAGTCTGGTAGCCAGGAATGGCTCTGGTGCTAACAGTTTCTCCATCAGTGGAGACGAGCACAATGGGAAGGACTTGTTGGTCATAAGCTTGCTCAGCAGGAGCGGGGGTTTGCTCAGCAGGAGTTTCTTCAGCGGGAGCTTCCTCGGCAGGCGTTTCCTCAGTGGGAGTTTCCTCGACGGGAGTCTCTTCAGCAGGGGTTTCCTCAGCGGGAGTCTCTTCAGCAGGGGTTTCCTCAGTGGGAGCTTCCTCAGCGGGAGTCTCTTCAGCAGGGGTTTCCTCAGCGGGAGTCTCTTCAGCAGGGGTTTCCTCAGTGGGAGCTTCCTCAGCGGGAGTCTCTTCAGCAGGAGTCTCTTCAGCGGGAGTCTCTTGAGCGATCGCGCTCTGTGCTCCGATCAGAGCCATGCTGATGCTGCCACCAACACCCATTACAGTTGCTAGTCCAACAATCAGAGCAGATTTCAGCAAGGAGCTACGAAGTTGCCAGTTTGCCATAGGGACTCTAATTCCTCACACAAATACTAAATATTTTTCTTTCACTAATCTATAAGAATCTATCCAATTGGGGATGTATCTCAGGATTGATTTCTCTAATCAAACTGCTCAATTATCGGAAATTCTCAGGTTACGCTCATGTCGCTATAACTTAAATTGCTAAAATGCTAGGGCTTGCCCCATGACTTGAGCCGCTATGACCAGCACGCTTCCGGTTCAGCACCTTCTAGAGCGTCATCGCCACCAGTTTCCCGCCTTAGCGAATAAAGCTTATTTCAACTATGGTGGCCAGGGTCCAATGCCTCAAGCGGCTTTAGCAGCTATGCAGCAAGCTCATCTGCATATTCAACAAGCTGGCCCTTTTTCTAATAGCACCAATACTTGGATTCATCAGGAAACTCAGCAAACTCGCCAAACGATCGCTACAGAACTGGGAGTTACGGCTGAAACCATCACCTTGACTGACAGCGTCTCGACAGGCTGCAATATTGCGCTTTGGGGCATTGAGTGGCAACCGGGCGATCGCATCTTAATCACCGACTGTGAACACCAAAGCATTATCGCTACGGTGCAAGAAATTCAACGGCGGTTTGGGGTGTCGGTGGATGTTTGCCCCCTAATGGCAACTTTGAATGGGGGAGATCCCGTCGCAGCGATCGCCCAACATTTAACAGCGCAGACTCGCCTGGTTGCTCTCAGCCATGTCCTATGGAATACGGGTCAGGTGCTCCCTCTAGGGGAAATTGTGGCGGCTTGTCATGCCTACCTAACTCAGCAGCATCCGGTGCGGGTTTTGGTAGATGCGGCGCAATCGGTGGGAGTTTTACCGCTTGACCTGGCAGCACTACAGGTAGACTTTTATGCGTTTACAGGCCATAAGTGGTGGTGTGGTCCAGCAGGCGTTGGTGGACTGTATGTTCGCCCAGAAGTGCTAGAAACCCTGCGACCGACCTTTATTGGCTGGCGAGGCATCACCACGGATGCGAACGGTCAACCCACCGGATGGGAACGAGGCGGCAAACGGTTTGAAGTAGCCACTTCTGACTATGCGCTGTACCCTGCTTTGAGAGTGGCGATCGCGACTCAGGCCGAGTGGGGTTCCATTGAAGCTCGCTACCAGCGCCTTCAAGCTCTGAGTGCCTATCTTTGGCAACAACTCCGCGAGTTACCTCCAGTCCATTGCTTGCGTACCACTCCGCCAGAATCAGGCTTGGTTTCGTTTCAGTTGGCAGACCAAGTTTCTGGGCGATCGCACCGCCAACTGGCTCAATTTTTAGAAAGTCAAGGTTTGATGATTCGGACGATCTTAAATCCTGATTGTGTCCGGGCTTGTGTCCATTACCTGACCCTAGAATCTGAGATCGATCGCTTGGTGGCAGGCGTGCAGCAGTTTTGTCAAACGGTGGGCTAGTAGGAGAGCTTGGGCATGTCTCGACCCGTTTTATATGTGGCGATCACCAATCACGGTTTTGGTCATGCCACCCGCGCTGCTTCAGTAGTGGCAGAAATTCAGCGCCTTTGCCCGGAGATTCTGGTGGCAATGGTGACAACGGCACCGCGTTGGTTGCTGGAGTCGTATGTCAGCGGCGATTTTATTCACCGTCCCCGTGGTTTGGATGTGGGGATTATCCAAAGTGACAGCATCACGATGGATAAAGCGGCCACCTTGGAAAAACTGCGGCACATCCGGGCGCAAGAGCGATCGCTGATTGCCTCGGAAGTTAACTTTATTCAGCAAAATCGGGTGGGTCTGGTGTTGGCGGATATTCCCCCCCTAGCTGCCAAAATTGCTCAAGCCGCCGGGGTGCCCTGCTGGATGATGAGCAACTTTGGCTGGGACTTTATTTATCAAGCTTGGGGTGGCGAGTTTGTAGAAATTGCTGATTGGATTCGGGGTTGTTTCCAACAGTGCGATCGCCTGTTTCGCCTGCCCTTTCATGAACCGATGAGTGCCTTTCCCCAGATTACCGATGTGGGTTTAACGGGTGGCTCTCCTCGCTTTGATTTAGCTCAGCTCCGCACCACGTTTAATCTCGATACATCGCCAGAGCGGACAGTTTTGCTGACCTTTGGCGGCTTGGGTCTGGATGAAATTCCTTACCATAATCTGCAGCGCTTTCCCGATTGGCAATTCATCACCTTCGATCGCCAAGCGCCAGATTTACCGAACTTACGCAAGGTCACAGATCATCAATATCGTCCGGTTGACTTTATGCCTTTGTGTAGCCGCTTGGTGTCAAAACCGGGTTACAGCACCTTTGCCGAAGCCTGCCGTCAAAGCTTGCCGATTATTACCATTACTCGCGACGACTTTGCCGAATCGCCAGTTTTGCTAGAAGGCATCCAGAATTATGCTCACCATCAAATTTTGCAGCCAGAAGAATTCTTCCACACTGACTGGGAATTTTTGCACCAATCCCCCCAACCCCCGCGATCGCCTGAACCCGTCAGCACCAATGGCAATCAGGCGATCGCTGAAGCGGTAATGCAACACTTTGCCCAGTAAAGCCATTCGTTAATCAGTTCAATCAAGCAGCTACTCAAAATTCATGCGCCATTACCAACGTTTTCTGAGCATCTCAACTGCGGGTAAGTCACTGGCTAAAATCACCTCAAAAATCCAGGCGATCGTGGCAGAGTCAGGGATTGAAACTGGGCTTTGCACCTTGTTTCTACGGCATACCTCAGCCAGCCTGCTAATTCAAGAAAATGCTGACCCGGACGTGCTGCGCGATTTAGAAAACTTCTTCGCTAAACTGGTGCCCGAAGATAGCCAACGCTACATTCACAGTGCTGAAGGCCCGGATGATATGCCTGCTCACATCCGTACCGCTCTCACTCACAGTTCCGAGCAAATTCCGATCGCTCAGGGACAATTAGTTCTAGGCATCTGGCAAGGAATTTATGTATGGGAACACCGCCAGCGCAGCCATACCCGTGAGTTGGTGGTGCATATCACTGGAGAGTAACGTTCAACTGAATGGCGTTAATGGCGCACTTTTACGGGCACTGAATTTCTAAGAAGCGATCGCAATGGTGCTTTTACGGTATCTCTAGCCGCTGCCTTGTTTATAGGATGAACCCGGAAAATGCTGCGTCCTATGGGGCGATCGCCATATGTCAAGTTTGTCCCCCAAGCCGCGATTAGTTTGGTACAAAACAGGTACTAAGCGGTTTTGCCCTAAAAGTATTTGGCTCAGCTACGCCGCCTTATTTGCGGTTTTATGGACGTTGCCTCCTGTTTTCCATTACGTTAAGCAAGCTCAGCGAGGTCATCCCCTGGATGCTCATTACTTTTGGGCTGAGTTATCTCCTCAAAAAGTTTTTCACCTCGGTCTTTACAACGGCCCTGGCGGTCGCAATTGGAAGATTGGCCTGCCGATTGCAACGCTTTGGACTGCGGCAACTCCTCGATCCCTGCCAGAGTTGCGGTTGCTTGCCCTAGAGGTGATGAACCGCGATCGCCAACTCAATGGCCTGCCTGTTTTGGTAGAAGATCCCTTGCTCTCCCAAGCAGCCCAGCTTCATGCCCAAGACATGATGAACCGTCGCTATTTCGCACACCAATCTTTAGAGGGCCACACGCCAACCAATCGCTTTCATGCGATCGGCGGCAATCCTAGGGTGGGTGTAGGAGAAAATATCATCTACGTCCAAGAATCCAGTATGGGGCTGACTTATCGCGATATTGAGATGTTTCAGAAAGGCTGGATGTACAGCAACGGGCATCGTCAGAACATCCTGAAGCCAGAGTATGTCAAATTTGGTTACGGAGTTGTGATTGATCCGGCGTCTGGACGTAAATTTGCGGCTCAAGAATTTGCGGTGCCTGCCAGAACTCCCTAACCGATCTTTTGGTAAACTCGGCATCAAGGACACATCAAACTTCTCAACTTTCCACTACCTTTGAAAGTAGGTGGGAACAACCTGCGACAGATCCCTTCTACCAATTTGTCTGATTAGCAGCTTTGGTATCGGACTCCTGCATGCCGCAGAGCTAGTTGCTGAATGCTCGCCAGCACTTTGTTGACGTTGATACTGGTCGTACTCTGAGAACATGCCACAGTCTTTCTGGCTTCAACAGGGGATTACTAACTCCCCAGCCCCAACCATCCAAACAGTCTTGGTGCAACGTTCTAGAAAATGGATGCAAGGGCTTTTGTGTGGCGCGGTCGTCGCACTTAGTTGTAGTTTTGCCATGCCTGGTCAAGCGGCAGAGCGTCTGACGTTTCGCTTGGGGCCATTTCAGCAGACGATCGCGATCGCGGATTTAGAAGCATTTGCCAAAACTGGAGAATTGTCTCCTGCGCTCAAACCTTATGCGCTAGTTCTAACCCCCGATGTTCGCAAAGCCCTCGCTGATCGCCTAGAACTTGACCCCAACATTGGCGATCAGGTGGTGAATGAGCTGTTGCGCTCTCCCGCCGGACAAAGAATGCTAGCGGCCTTAGGGGTGGCGATTCCAGGCAGTACAGTAGAACAACTGCAAGCCGCCGTGACGCTGGCCGCTCGTCAGGCAAACGGTTTAAGTGTACTGGCGATCTTGAGAGCATTTCCCCAAGAGACTGTCACGATCGACGTCAGCTCGATTGCTGCGATCGCCTCACAACTCAACTTTTCCTATTGGGAAAGCCAAGCGCTCAGCCCCATTCTAGAGCGAGAGTTGAAGGTGGAGAGCCCAGCGTTTAAGGCTACTTTTGACCCCACGATGTCTGGTTCTCAGGAAGTCCAGCAAAAAACTTTGGTGCTGCGCGATCGCCAACGCCAGCGCACCCTGCCTGTTGATCTCTACTGGAGCGATCGCCCTACAGGGCCCTTAGTTGTGATTTCCCACGGATTTGGGGCAAATCGGACTTTTCTCGCTTATGTAGCGCGTCATCTCGCTTCCTATGGTCTGACGGTAGCCGCCATTGAGCATCCAGGTAGCAATCTGGCTTGGCTCGCCAGCCCTTCACCGGGTCTAGCCCGCGATACTTTGCTTTCAGCGGCAGAGTTTGTGGAACGGCCACGGGATGTCAGCTTTTTGCTCGATCAACTCGCTCAGCGCAATCAAAAACCTGGGGCTTTGCAAGGAAAACTTAATACCAATCAAGTCAGTGTTATGGGGCACTCTTTGGGTGGCTATACAGCCCTAGCCTTAGCAGGTGCCGAACTGAACGTGGAAGGGTTGCGTCAGTTTTGCCAAGAGCGCATTCCCTTGGGCTTAGCTCCTGCTGATTGGTTGCAATGTACTGCGATTGATTTACCAGAACGTCGCGTCCAACTACGTGACCCCAGAGTGGCTCAAGCGATCGCCCTCAATCCAGTCGTTGGTCGTCTGTTTGGCCCCGATGGATTGAAGCGAGTGGCGACCCCAACTCTGATCCTGACTGGGACAGAAGACAATCTGACCCCTACCTTAACCCACCAATTACAACCGTTCGCCCAGTTGCCTCAGCCTAAATATTTGGTAACGGCGATCGGCGGTACGCATTTAAGCGTCGGTGATCCAGCGAATTTTAGTGATCTGATTACCCAAAGCACGCTAGTTCGAGAGCGACAAGGCCCAGAGACAGAGCATCTTCGGCAACTTCTGCAAGGCGTGAGTCTAGCTTTCATCAAACAGCTCACGCCAGAAGCTAAGTTGTATCAGCCGTTTTTGACCTCTGGCTATGCTCAATCGCTCTCCACGGCTCAAATTCCTCTGCGCTTGAACACTCAATTGCCCGCCAGTCTAGCGCCTTGGATGAAAGTCGCATCTCTTCCGCCTCAGCAGTTACATACAGAAGTCGGTCAGCGAGTTTCTACCTTGGCTTACTATTTTGTCGCCTGTAACTCAGTGCTCTATACCGTCAGCGCCTCTGGTAGTTCTGCGTGGCAACTCGGCTCTCGGCGCAAAGCATCTAGGGGATAGCGGATAGTTCAAAGTGGTGGCAAAACTCCCTTATGACAATTCGGTGTAATTAGAAACCAGTTTGTACACTGGAAGTAGGATCTAGCAACTGAATAATCGTGCAGGGTAGCTTGTAGCTCTGCGGCTCACCGCCCCATCATTCCACCTAGTCACATTGCAAAGCTAATATCCTGCCTTATGTTTACGGGTCACTACTGGTGGTCACTCTACCTGCTCATGCTTTGTGGCTCATTGGCGGTATGCTCTGCCTCGCCTTGGGGTCACTAATTCCGGAGCCTAGTATTCCAGCTTTAGGCATAGCCGCCATTATTACTGCGATCGCCGCCCTCAGCATTCCTTCTCCCCTCGCCCAAATGATTTTATGGGGTGTGCTGTCATTCACCCTAGCTAATTTCATGCGATCGCTGATGCCGAAAGAAGCCAAAACTCTCAAGCATGATACCGAAGCTTGGGCGAGAACCGCCATTCCGGCGGGTGGGGTGGGGCGCGTTATTTATGAAGGGACGCTGTGGCAGGCTTGCTGCCAGTTACCAGATGTGGCGATCGCACCCCAGCAACGAGTCTATGTGGTTGGGCGTCAACGCAACACCCTGATTGTTATCCCGACTGATTACCCAGACCTGAATATTTCGGACAGACTGCCCTCAAGCGAATGAAACTAACAACTAAACTGAAAAGTTGTAGTCTGAGTAATTCTAGCTCTGCGTTTCTGCCTAACCCACTCATCGGGAGTTGATGAACTTATGGAGTCTATTCTTGCCGCCTTAGCCTTAGTCATTGTCGGTTATACCGTTGGCTCTGTAAAAATCATCAACCAAGGTAATGAAGCGCTGGTAGAACGGTTGGGCCGCTACCACCGCAAGCTCGTTCCCGGATTGAACTTTATCGTGCCTTTTGTGGACTCGATCGTTCTGGAAGACACGGTGCGGGAGCAAGTGTTGGACGTGGAACCCCAAGAAGCGATTACGAAAGATAACGTGTGTCTGAAAGCAGACGCGGTAGTCTACTGGCGGATTCTAGAACTAGAGCGAGCTTTTTACTCGGTGGAAGATGTGGAGTTAGGCATCAAAAACCTCGTGCTCACGACTCTACGCTCAGCCCTGGGCCAAATGAAGGTGGAAGAAACCTATTCATCTCGCTCTGAGATTAACCAAACCCTCTTGCATCAGCTGGATGAAGCGACCGCAGCCTGGGGCGTGAAAGTGACGCGGGTTGAGGTGCAAAACATTTCGCCACCTGCCTCTCTCTTAGAATCAATGGCCCAGCAGCGGGCGGCGGAAATTCGCAAACGTGCCTCTATTTCTGAAGCAGAAGGTACTGTCGAATCGATGCGCTTGATCGCTAAAGCCCTCCAAGCTCAACCCAATACGAGTGAGGTGCTGAAGTACCTGATTGCTCAGCGGTATGTGGAAGCCAATGAAAAGATTAGTGAAAGCCCTAACTCCAAAGTCATCTTTATGGACCCGAAGGCGATGAGCGAAGCCTTGGAGAACTTGATGGAAACACCAACTACTCCAGATGGCATGGATGGAGGAGGTGGGAGCGGTCCTGGCAATGGCTCTTATCCCGGCTAACTGAGTTTTTTGGCCCTTGAGCTAAGCTTGCCGCCAAATGGCATCCGCTACCAGGCAAACCTCTCGTAGTTCCTGGGCATCATGCACCCGAAGCAAGTCAGCGCCGCCAGCGATCGCCGCACAACAAGCAGCCGCTGTGCCCCAAACTCGTTGTTGTGGATCTGGTTGGTTGAGGATATGCCCAATAAAACTTTTGCGGGAAGGCCCAACTAAAACAGGGCACCCTAAGGCTCGAAATTCTGAGACTCGGCGCAGCAGCTCTAAGTTTTGCGAGTAAGTTTTGGCAAAGCCAATTCCTGGATCGATCATGAGGTGAGCAGGGTCAATCCCCACCGCGATCGCTGCCTCTATGCGATCTTGCAGAAATGCTTGAATCTCTCCAACCAAGTCTTCGTAATCGGTTAATCGCTGCATCGTCTGGGGTGTGCCTCGAATGTGCATCAAGATCAGGGGCACTTGCAGAGCTGCGACAGTCGGTAGCATGTCTGGATCAAATGTTGCGCCCGAAATATCGTTGACAATGTCAGCTCCAGCCTCTACAGCTGCTTTAGCAACAACCGCTCTGGTTGTATCTACCGAAATGGGCATATCCAGCTGCGATCGCACCGCCTCTATAACTGGAATTACCCGCTCCAGTTCTGTTTCTACATCAATCTCAGCGGCTTGGGGTCGCGTAGACTGACCACCAACATCTACAATGTCTACCCCTGCTGCTACCAAACGCTTCGCTTGCTCTAAGGCTGCCGCTAAAGAGTCAAATTGGCCCCCATCACTAAAGCTATCTGGCGTTACATTCAGTACGCCCATTAGGTAAGTACGCCGCCCCCAATCGAAGCGAATATTCCGAATCATCCAGGTAGCAGGGATTGGCATTGAAGTTGCTAAATATACAGTACTGATAGACACTGAATACACTTTGCCTAGGGCACAGTTAACCCCTGTAGGAACTCGGTGGTTATTTTAGTATCTTGCTATACAACTAGATATAGAGGCGCTTAGTTATACAGCAACCACTTATACAGCAGCAAGGTTAGCCGTCATTGCGCCAGCAGGCTGCCAAGAAAATATATGACTAAAATTTTACTCGTTGAAGACAACGAGGTGAACTCTTTTATGATGTTGCGACGGCTACGGATGCGGGGTTATCAAGTCATACATGCTGTGGATGGTGCTCAAGCCGTGGCGATCGCGCAATCGGAAGCCCCCGACTTGATTCTGATGGATATGAGCCTACCCGTCCTAGATGGTTGGCAGGCAACGCAGCAGATCAAGGCTATTCCTGCCACCTACAGCATCCCCATCATTGCGCTGACCGCTCATGCCCTTGCAGGCGATCGTGAAAAATGTTTGGCCGCAGGGTGTGATGAATATGAAACTAAGCCAGTAAACTTCAATCAATTAATCGAAAAAATGCAGTTCTTTTTAAGCAAACCCATTTAAGCTATCCCTTACAACATGGGAATTCCCAGTATGCTGCATTGGCAGTCTACTCCTTATGCTTTTCCGCTGATCATTGCCACTGGGGCCTCCATTACCCTCGTGTGCCTAGCGTGGCGACGTCGTTCTGCTAGGATTGCGGCTACATTTGGGCTGTTCATGCTGGCCGTCTCAGAATGGTTGCTCGGCTACATTTGGGAAGTCAGTAGCATTGACTTACCCAGCAAAATTTTAGCGGGAAAAGCTCAGTACCTGGGCATTGTAGTCGTTCCAGCGGCTTGGTTGCTCTTTGCCCTCCAGTACACAGGGCGAACCAAATGGATCACTCGCAGAAATCTGCTACTGCTAACCATCGAACCTTTGGCCATGTCGCTTCTAGTGTGGACGAACGAGTGGCATCGGTTGGTTTGGTCCCAAACGAGCTTGCAGCTAATTGGCTCCTTCACCCTCATGAGGGTGACCCACGGTATCGGGTTTTGGGTTCACGCCGCTTACTCTTATTGCTTAACTGGGTTAGGTACGCTGCTGATTGTGCGGGCGCTGCTGCGTTCTCCTCAACTCTATCGAGGGCAAGCTTGGGCTTTATTAATTGGGGCGATCGCGCCTTGGCTTGCTAATGCGCTCTACCTTCTACGCTTAAATCCTTTTCCCCATCTAGACCTGACTCCTTTTGCTTTTACGGTGACGGGGATGGCAATGGCCTGGGGACTGTTTCGCTTTCGGCTGCTCGACATTGTGCCTGTGGCAAGGGACGCGGTGATTGAAGGGATGAGTGATGGGGTGATGGTTTTAGATATCCAGAATCGCATCGTAGATCTAAACCCTGCGGCTCAACAGATGATTGGGTGGAATACAACAGCGATCGGGCAACCCGTCATGCGAGTATTGGCCCAGTGGCCGCATTTGTTGCAACAGTACGGCAATCTTCTGGAAGCTCACGCAGAAATTAGCTTAGGTACAGGGGCTGAAGAACGTTGTTTCGATCTGCGGATCTCTCCCTTGACTGACTCCTACGATCGGCTTACAGGGCGCTTAATTGTTTGGCGGGATATTACCGAACGTAAGCAAGCTGAAGCTAAATTGCAGGCAGCTAAAGATGCGGCTGAAGCGGCTAATCGAGCCAAAAATACATTTCTCGCCAACATGAGCCACGAATTACGCACTCCGCTCAATGCCGTCATTGGTTACAGTGAGCTCATCCAAGAAGAACTTGAGGAAATGGGGCACGACGAATATACCCCTGGTCTGGAGACGATTCGTAGGTCAGGGCATCATCTGCTCGTACTCATCAGCGATATTCTGAATTTCTCCAAAATTGAAGCAGGCAAAATGGATCTCTACATTGAGACATTTGACCTAGCTGCCTTGGTACAGGAAGTTGTTGCGACTATTTATCTCTCTTTAAGAGAAAACGATAACAAGATACAGGTGAACCTAGCCTCTGACTTGGGTTTGATGCAGGCCGACCTGATGAAGGTGCGTCAGGTACTATGCAATCTGTTAAACAATGCCACTAAATTCACGCGACAAGGGTTGATTACCCTAACAGTCTACAAAAGTAAGACCAATGCAGCGACCGGAGCCGCTACGGGCTTGGACTGTTTTATTTTTGAGATTGCTGATACTGGAATTGGCATTACGCCTGAGCAAATGCAACAGATTTTTCAGCCTTTTACGCAAGCGGATGCCTCAACTACACGTCGCTATGGTGGTACTGGCTTAGGGTTATCCTTGAGTCGCCGTTTCTGTCACATGATGGGGGGTGACATTACAGTCGCCAGTGAGTTTGGTCAAGGCTCTGTGTTTACCATCTGCTTGCCAACCCAGGTAAACCGTGACGCTCCTTCAGAACCCTCTCTATGAACTACCCCGCCTCACAGGAGGACGGGGTTTCTAACCCTGAGTCCTCCAAGCTGCGGTGTTTTTGACGTTTCTTCTCCCACGCTTGCTTCCATCCTCCAGTTGCCTGGGGATTAGACGTAGAGG